>JAYKIB010000299.1:0-7863 GCA_035285005.1 Prochlorothrix sp. | reverse complement strand
GCCGCCCAACCCAACCCTGATTCTTACGTGGGTCACTGGGCAAAAACTTTGATTAATCGAGGTGCTCGCCTGTAACAGCGGGATTGCCATAGATCTCAAGCCCTAGGAGCGGTCATCATTCCCCCCGAACTCTTACGTGAGCCACGTTCTGGAGATTGGGATGAATCGCAGTTCCCAAGGTTTCCAAGGGTGGTGTCCAATGACGTTTTGCAATAAAGGCTAGCCATGACTTCTTCTCTCCCTTTATCCTGGCTTACGGTTGAGATCAACACCGCTTCGACTTCCGTGCAGGCAACCCAACTTTCCAACTATGACTTGATCGTTCGCTGCCAAACGGGGACTAAACCCGATCGCGCTGCCTTTGCAGAACTGGTGAAGCGGTACCGTAGCCACGTCGATCGTCTGCTGTTTCACCTCGCACCGGACTGGTCCGATCGAGCTGATCTCGCCCAGGAAGTTTGGATTCGGGTTTATCGCCACATTCGTCGTCTTCAGGAACCGAATAAATTTCGGGGATGGCTCAGCCGGATTGTGACGAACCTTTTCTACGATGAACTCCGCAAACGCAAACGCTATAGCCCTCCCCTCTCCTTGGATGCGCCACGCAAGGTGCAGACCGAAGAACTGGATTGGGAACTGCCATCAGATGGTCCCAGCCCAAACGATATTTTGGCGACCCAGGAGTTTTACGGGCAACTGCAGGCAGCCATTCACCGATTGCCGGAGTCCTTCCGCACCACGATCGTCCTGCGGGAGATCCAGGGTCTGTCCTACGAAGAAATCGCTGAAATGACGGGCGTTTCCCTGGGCACGGTGAAGTCCCGTATTGCTCGGGCGAGACATCGGCTCCAACGGGACCTCCAGCCCTACCTCGACAGCTAACGGAAGCATTCCAGAAAGTCGCTGGTTTTACCGGATTGGATTCCTGGAAATTTCATGTTAAATATCTTTACAGGATTGAGTTTTAAATCCCAGTGATCACTGGGTTGCACCCTTCATCACTTTTCCCGTCACCTTTGTCTCTTCATAACTTTGTCTTGACTCCTAGGGCTTGGCTCCTAGGGCTTGACTCCCACGGTCCTTTCCCGGCCCTCGTTATTTCCCCCACGCCTCCCTTCCCCGCATAACCGACCCTTCCACTTCACCTCACTGCATCAACCGGAACATCACCATGCAAGGTTTTTCCTCTCTTCTGCCTCGCGATCGCTTTGAACTCCTCAGTGCCTACCTGGACGGAGAATTATCGGCCCTGGAACGGCAACAAGTGGAAACTTGGCTGAGCCAAGAACCCGAGGTCCAGAATTTGTACCGGCGACTGCTCAACCTCCGCCAGGGCTTCCAAGGCGTGGCAGAGTTGTCTCCCTCGATCGAGAACTGTACTGACACCGATCGGTTGGTGAGTGGAGTTTTTGACGTGGTGGAGCACACCGATCGATACCGGTGGTTCTGGCGTGTGGGTCCGGCAGCCGCAGCCCTCGTGGGAGTTTGCACCGGACTATGGCTCTCGTCCCAACGCTCTCTGGTGCCCCAAATGACTCAGGAAACGGCCCCTGTCATCACCCCTGTCACCCCAGAGGCGGCTCCGTCCCTGGCGATCGCGCTGGATGAGCCGATTATGGAATTTGACTTCAGCACCTCTGAGGTTCCCGAAGCGGGGTCGAGTACTGTGCCGGTTAGTTTCCCGGGTCGGTAATCGTCCGGTTTTGGAATAGGCACCTCAGTGAAGCTAAATTTTCGTCCAGTCACCCACGTCAGAGTTGGGGTTGGGGCGGACTGGGCGGAGTCGAAGTCCACCACGGATGGGCCATTATTAATCGAGATGCCCGGGTCTAATTTCCCCGGTCGGACAGATACCGGCGAGACAGGGGCGAGCAATTGGGGAAAGCCCGTCGGAGGATTTGATGCCCTGTGGCACTGATGACTAGAATTTGGCGTTGGCGATCGAACAGGAGAGAGCCAACTCGCATCGGTGATGGACCGGTGTGGCCGTGTTTTTGGAGATAGCGATCGGTTTGGCGATCGAGACGCTGGGCGATGGCGGTGTAGAGCGGGGTGACCCAGTCCTGGTGTTGCTGTGCGGAGGAGTCGCGGAGCAACTGGAGGGCTGTTTCGACGGTGCCACAGTCCAAAAGTTGAGATAGGAGAGCTGCGGGGAGTCCCTGGACTGCGGCAAGGGCCGTCAGGATTTCCAGGCGACCATCGGCCACATGGTGGTGTGTGTGGAAGATCCCCCCGGCCAGTTTGATCAATTTGCCGTGGTAGCCAAACAGTAGTAAATTCTCGACACCGAGGAGAGCCGCTTCCACCAGCAGTGGACCGAGCCAGTTGGCGGTTTTTAGGGTTTGCTCGGGTGGAATACCCAGCTTTCGGGCTAGATCGAGACCATTTTCCCCAATACAAAATACAAGGCTTCGATGATGCTGGCAGCGGGAGCGTAGATCCTCCTGGAATAGGTGCAGTTGTTCTGGGGAACTCAGGGGCTGGGAAATGCCGCTACTGCCCAGGAGCGAGAGTCCTTCAACCACACCAAAGGCTGCGTTAGAGGTGCGCTGGGCTAGGGCACGGCCTTCGGGCAAAATCAGGGTAACCCGCAGCCGATCGTCTGGATCGAGCAGGGGGGTGAGGTTGTGGAGCAGTAGATTTTTGGCATAGCGATAAATCGCTGCTTGGCCGGTTTCCAGGTTGTAGCCGACACCATCTCCCCCAATCAGCGTAACTTGCTCTTTTCCCTCGGTTTCCTGAGGCTTTTTGTCTGATATATCACCCGCCAGACTAGAATCCGTCGTCGGTGTGTTCAGTTCCACCTGTGCCCACACGGGAGTACCGGCAGTAAGATCCAAATTATCGCCTGGGTCGCTTCGGGTGATGGCGAGGGCAACCCCTGATCGCAACTGGGCCACCTGCTCCACGGGTAAGGTGACGGTTTCTGGCGGATCCACCAGGGAGAGGGTGACTTCGGTGGGGGAAGAGTCGATCGAGCGAGGCGAAGGTTGTAACTGCTTTAGATATTGCAGTGCAGCCAGGGCAGCCGCCCCCGCAAAGACCGGAAGCGTGTAACCGGATCGGGGAGGCTTGGGAGAATGGCGATCGTGATCTTTCATAAAGCTATATAAAGAAATCCTTGCCTCTGTGAGGGTCCGTAACGAAACAGAGTCGATCGCCGCAGGAAGATCTACGATCGATGCACTTCAGTTTCATCGCGGCTTCAGGAGCAAATTCCGATGCGAGTTGAACACTTTTATACCACTCCCGCCACCACTGCGGATCAAGACCAGATTGAGAAAGTGCGACGGACGATTGAGCAAGCCTTGGCCGATGGCGTACTCTCTCGCGAGGAAAATGACCAAATTCTTTCCACAATCTACTCAGATGGCAAAGTAACCCAGGCTGAGTGCGAATTATTCCGGGTGCTTCAGGAGAAGATTTGGCGTGGGGAAGTCTCCCTCGATGACTAATTACGATCGCGCTCGGTCTATGCCTACGGTTACTGCTCAGCCCCAGGATTCCCGCCGCTTAATCGGTCTCACGGGCGGAATCGCCACGGGTAAAACCACAGTGTCGAGTTATCTGGCGACGGTTCACCAGTTGCCCATCTTAGATGCCGATCGCTATGCCCGGGAAGCGGTTCAGCCCCGATCGGACATTTGGCAGCGCGTGGTCGATCGCTATGGTACCGAGATCCTAGCCGATGAAGACCATCTCGATCGTAAGCGCCTTGGCGACATTGTCTTCCACAACGACGAAGAACGCCACTGGCTGGAATCCCAGATCCATCCCTACGTGAATCAGTGCTTTGCCGACATGTTGGCCGCACTTCACGATCAGCCCACGTTGGTGCTGGCCATTCCCCTACTCTTTGAGGTGGGGTTGGTGGAGGAGGTGACTGAGGTTTGGGTTGTATCCTGTACGGAAGCCCAGCAGATTGAGCGCATCATTCAACGCGATCACCTCACCCCTGAGCAGGCACAGGCGAGAATCCAAGCCCAAATGCCCCTGTCAGAGAAGTGTGGTCGGGCTCAGGTTGTGCTGGATAATTCTGGCGATCGTGAGTCACTCCAGGCCCAAATCGATCGTGCCTTGCTAGGGGTTGCCATTGTTTAGCCCCAGAATGTCTTCGGAACCAGGGATACAGCCCCTAGCTCCTACAGTTGGGGTGGGCTTTGACTGCCCTCAGCCCACTCCAATCAATCCCAAGACTCACGATCGGGCACCTCGATTAATTGTGGCCTGCGGCTTAGCTACAGGCCACAACCTTGATTCTTACGTGGGTCACGGGGCAAGAACTTTGATTTTTCGAGGTGTCTGATGGGCACCTCGATTAATTGTGGTGGGCGGCTTCATCGCAGGCCACAACCCTGGTTCTTAGGTGGGTCAGAGGACTAAAACTTGGATTGTTCGAGGTGCCCGATCGTAATCTAATGGTTTCTATCGGGATTTAATGCAGTAGGGCACCTCGATTAATTGGGTTGCGTGGCGAAGCCGCGCAACCCAACCCTAATTCTGCCGTGGGTATTGCGGTGAAAATCTGTATTAATCGAGGTGCCCAGTATTATCTGCGGTTAATCATATTTTTGGGTGTAGGTGCCACGGGCCTTGTACTTGCGGTATTTTTGAGCCTTGAACGCAGCCGATCGATCGTCAATGCGATCCCCGCTCCGCCAATCCCATCCCCAGCCCCCCTCGCACCCCAATCCGATTCCCAACAGCCCCAACAGCTTGCCCAGCAGCTAGTCCAGCACATCCACACCCACTGCTGGATCACCTACACCCCCACCGCATTCAACCCCCAAACCACTCCCCTAACCTGGCCTAGCATCGCTTCAGTCCGGGCCGATTTCGCGGCTCTGCGCCAAATTGGAGTGGAGGGACTGGTGACCTATCGGGCCTTTTTTTATGCAGCGAGTGATGCGCCGAGTGATCGATCGGTTCCTCAGCGACTACCACTGGTTGAGCTGGCTGCCGCAGCAGGCTTTGAGGCCATGATTATCGGGATTTGGAATCCCAGCAATGAGGCTGAACTGAGGGCCGCCGAGCGGCTGGGTTCCCATCCCCTAGTGTGGGGCTACAGTGTCGGTAATGAGGGCTTAAATCAACGCTACGATCGATCCACACTGCTTGCAGCTTTGAACCGTCTGCGCCAAGCAACCGGCAAACCCGTTGCCACAACCGAAGAAACCCCAGACTATTTCCGCTATCCAGCCCTTAATACGACGGGGGACTGGATTTTCGCCAATGTTCATCCTTACTTTACCGGGATCCGAGATCCCGATCGAGCGGTGGCCTGGACCGATCGGCTCTATTTTCTGTTTCGGCAGCTTGGCACAGGCTCGGATGCGCTGCCCGTTGTGTTCAAAGAAGTGGGTTTGCCCACCGCCGGAGCTGCCAAGGTGAGCGAGGCACGCCAAGCCCAGTACTACCAAGCCCTGAGCCAAACGAAGGTCACCTATGTTAACTTTGCGGCCTTTGACTTGCCCTGGAAGTCTGACACCGGCCAAGCTCCCATGCAGACTCCAGATCCTGAACTCGTTCCACCTCGGGACCAAACTTCAGATCTAACCTTAGGCCAAGCTTTAAACCAAGCCCAGGCTCACGCTCAAAATCTTGAGGATACCCAAGCATTAACCGATCATCAAGTTCTAGAAGATAATCCTGAGCCCTATTGGGGTGTATTCCGGGCCGATCGATCGCCTAAGCCTGCTGCGGAACATCTGTGCGATCGATCGTCACGTTAGTTCAGGCACAGGCCGAGCCTGCTGCTGCCGTTGCCAGAGAGGCCGTCTCCCCCACTGTCTGAGTCCCCTGCACCACTAAGACGCAGCAGGGCGCATGGTGAACCACATAGCTACTAACACTTCCAAACAGCAACTCTTGCACCGTTTGATGGCCACGACGACCAATAATAATTAAATCTGCTTGCCAGTCCTGGGCCAGTTGGCATAACCAGGGGCCGGGATTCCCTAAACCTGTGCAGAGGTGGGGATGTAAGTCCAGGGCCTTGGCCTGTTGGCCATACTCTTGGAGCCAATGCTGGGCTTCGGCCTCTTGGTGGTGGTGCTGCTGCTGTTGACTTTCCCAAAGCATCAGCGATAAATCTAGCTCCATCGCACTGGCTTGGGCGATGCGGTCTTCCTGCTGGGAGCCGGGAATACAGTGGGCAATTTGCCATTGAGCTTGGGTTTGCTGAGCAAGGGCACAGGATTGGGCAAAAATGGCGGAGGCTTGGGCCGATCGATCGATCGCGGTCAGAATACGTTGATAGGAGGATGTCATGGCAAAATCCAAACTCAGTTAATCTAGCGAGATTAGAGAAGGTGGCGGCGGCTTTGTCGCTCCCCGCAATTTATGGAAGCGAGCCATTGCATGGGGGACAGGGATCAAGATGTACCCTGCTAGAGGTCCGGTACAGTACATCTAGCCTCACCGAAGCGCTAGCTGTGATGTCGAGAAACATTGACGGGAAACATCGTTGGGAAACGTCGTCGGGAAATATCGTCGAGAAGCGTCGTCGGAAAATATCCAGCAGAGATCAGGACTGGAGGGGAAGCGACGGCGAGGCTGGCCCCCTCTGATCGATCGATCCAGTTACAGACTCATGTTCCAGTCCTTCTTCCAGGGCTTCCGCGTGGATTTGCCCCTGGCGGCTAGATTTCGCTAAGTAAATACCCAGCAGAATCATGGCAAAGGTTAACCAGTTCATGAGGCTGAGACGTTCTGCAAATAGAGCCCAGGCAATCAATGCAGCTAGCACCGGATCGAGGAGCAGAATAATGCCCACCATGCTCGGGGACAGGCTCTTGAGACTGAAGGTTTGGAGCCCCTGACCCAGCACCTGACAGATGAAGGCAAGACCCACCACCGCAAGCCAGCCACCCCAGGAGTAGGGGAACAGGCTCTCTTCCCACGTCAGCACGAGGGGCAAGCTGAGAATCGCTCCGACCCCACAGGACCAAGTGATAATGGTGGTGGCAGAATACTGACTCCGAAGCCGTTCAATGGTCATCAGGTTGGCCGCTGACAGCACCGCCGACAACAGCGCTGTCAGATCTCCCACCAGTCCCGCACTGCTCATTTCCAGGTCTCCCAGACCGAGACCGATCGCGCCTACCACCGTCAGCGCCAGCCCAGTCAAGAAGCGACGATCGAACTGCTCATTAAACAGCAGCCATGCCCCCAATGCCGTAAAAATCGGGGTGAGGTTATGGAGAATGGTGGAGTTGGCGACCCCCGTGCTGAGGAGCGAGACTGCCCATAGGACAATGCAGCCCCAAAAGAGTGCTCCATTGAGAATGAGCAGTGCGAGATCCGATCGGGTATAGACCGGTTCCTCTGGGGCAAGGTGGCCCTCGGTGAGTGGGCTTGGGCAAGACGGGGCCTGGGTAGATCGCTCTTGGGCAAGTTGCCCTTGGGTGGCTTGAGCCTGGGACGATCGATCCTCAGTACGGGCACGATCGGCAAGCGTCCCAGCAAAGGTCCCAGAAATGGGGGAGAAAGTGGGGGAAATTGGCGCGATCCATCGACCCATGAGATAACGGCGCAGTTGATTAAGCTTTTTGCCCCCATACAGGATCACAAAAGCAATCCAAAATCGATTGAACACCGTCGCAAACGGACCCAGTTCCTGTTCACTCAGACGAATCAAAATTGAAGCCAAGGACAATGCACAAACCGCGACGACCATGGAAACAAGGGCCAACATATTGGCGTTGAGCTGCCACGGGAAGGTGGGTGTCTCGGGCTGAGAGGGAGCATCCCACTTTCGAGAAAACAGGCTGAGAGTGAATCTGAAGGCTTGAAGCCTATCAAGCCAGTGGTGGATCGGCGAATACCTCAGTAGACCAATGATCTGGCTATTTTCTCCCACTG
>JAYKIB010000298.1:0-11981 GCA_035285005.1 Prochlorothrix sp. | reverse complement strand
CAGTGCCTCCCATTTGGCTATTTCGTCGAAAGTGGGATGCTCCCCTTGCCGAATCCCTCTTGGTCCCCCTTTTGACGAGGGAAGAAGAGGCCGTCCCCCCTCTTGTAAAGGGGGGTTAGGGGGGATTTTCTTAGGTTTCCAAACATCCTCTAAGAGGATAGGGCACCTCGATGTAATTGGGTTGCGCGGCTTCGCCGCGCAACCCAACCCTGATTCTGCCGTAGGGCACCTCGATTAATTGTGGCAGGTGGCGAAGCCGCCTGCCATAACCCTGATTCTGCTGTAGGCACTCCGGTGAAAATTTGAATTAATCGAGGTACCCCGTTGGGGGGCCACCTGTATGGTGCGGGAGTCCAGAACTCTACTGTCTGTCGCCCGTGTCTGTCGCCCGTGTCTGTCGCTCGATCGCGACCCTAGGACTCCCGCCTCTCCAGCCTACGGCTGCACGCTAGTATCCACCGGCAACAGCAGCGACGGATTACTTTGGGGGCTGGAGGATGAGTAATTCATAATTGCCAACAGGGGTAGCACCAGCGTTAACCCAGCCATTACAACCCCAACCACATGGGCTAGGGGACTGGTGCCCGTCCCGATCGGGGCTGATTTCACAGGGGGGGCGGTAGTCGCCAGTACGGGAGGTGAAGCGGTTTGGGGAGACGAGGGAGGGTCAGCAGAATCAGGCAACAAGCCAGAAGAGTCCATATGTGAAGGTAAAAAAGGATTTGAATCGATCGTTAAATGTATAGTGCCCTAGGCTCCAACCGGGTCGTGAATACCCTACCTAAGGTGGGAATACTCCGTAACTTCCGCATTTGATGCAAGGGTGTGCTGCTATCCGTGGGGCGTTCCCGTGAGTTGCTACCCGTGGGGCGTTGCCCGTGAGTCGCTACCCAGGCGTGAAGCCCCCGCGCAGCGGGGGCTTCACGCTCCAGACTTGACCTAGATAACGGGCTGGCTGCTAGAGGACTGAGTCCAGGGCAACTGCCAACGGCTACTAGGACTAATCTGGGGTCGATCGCTTGGCTGTGTGGGGGGTATGCCTCAACGCACTGAGCCGTTACCGTAACACTGCGATCGCAGTTGGAACCGAGTCCAAGGTCGTGGTCCAATTGTAGCAAGTCTACCCAACCCAGACGGTAAGGTAGGCGACCGAGATTTCCCCTAGGTGAGGAACCGGTGACGTCACGGGTAGACCACGGTTTAAGTTGCGTCTCCTGAGCATGGGACCACATCCACTTTAGGGGTGCGATCCCCGAGCGATCACGGTGGCTATACTTAAGCAGCAGAGAACTGGGCACCTCGATTAATTGGGTTGTGCGGCGAAGCCGCCCAACCCAAACCCTGATTTTTGCGTGGGCTGTCTCCCAAAAATTCGGACTAATCGAGGTGCCCAACGATTGCTCGGTTACGAAGAGGCGAGGGCCAGGGCCGATTCCTAGGGAACTTGCCAAATGCGATCGTGGTACTGGGCCGGTTCCGCGTAGGGATCGGGAGCATCACCGTGGTGGTGATGATGGCCGTGGCTATGACCCTGATTATGCCCATGGCCGTGATCCTGACCCTGGTTGTGACTATGACCATGGTTATGATCGTGCCCGTGGCCGGGATCGTGCCCGTGGCCGTGGCCCGTATCCACTCCGTTAGCTAGAGCTGCCAAGCGGAACTTGCACATTTCACAGTTCATGTTGACCTCACCCCGCTGGGTTTCTAACTCCCGCTGGCGGAGCACTTCAAATAAACGCGGATGAATCCCCATTTCCGGTAAACACACCACTTCAGCCCCGGGGAATTGGGTCTGCTGTTCCGCTGCGATCGTGAAGATCTTCTTCATTAACACGCCGGTGAACAGGAAGTAGGGTAGGACAATAATCCGCTTGGGTTGGTAGAGCCGTGCGCGACGAAATCCTTCTTCCAAACGGGGATGGGTAATCCCGATAAAGCACACCTCGACGGTTTGATATCCGCTGCCTTCCCACACCATTCGTGCCAGCTTAAAGACATCGCCATTGGCATCCGGATCACTGGCCCCTCGGCCCACAAACAGCAAAACGGTCTCCGATCGATCGATTCCGTGGGGATTCCACTGGGGTTGGTCTAATTCCTGGAGTCTATCCCGCCACAGGTCTAAAATACTTGGCGTAATGCCAAAATGACGACCGTAGTGGAATTTGATCTGGGGATGGCGCTGCCGTGCTCGATCTAGCTCATTCGTGACATCAAACTTGTTGTGGCGCGCAGCAAACAGCAAAATCGGCAAGACGGATAAATCCGTATATCCCTCGGCCACACAGCGATCGACTCCATCCTGAATGGTGGGTTCCGTCAGCTCTAGAAAACAGGGAATGACGGGACGGGAGCGATCGAGGGCTTGGTACGCGGTCCCCAAATCTAGCAGGGCCTGCCGGCCATCTCCGTCTCGACTGCCATGGCCCACCAACAACAAAGGCCGCTGCTGTACGAGGGGTTCCAGAGTCGCTGGAGTCTCTTGTCCCTCCCGCTGTAAAAAGAGATAGGGATCTAGTGTCTGTTTCAAAACGCTTTACCTAAATAGCACGTTAAACCTTTGCCATCTTAAAGCACGAAACCCAGTCAGCAACGTGCTTACCTCGGGGCACCTCGATTAATTGTGGCGTGCAATTGTGGCATGCGGCAAAGCCGCGCGCCACACCCCTGACTCTTGCGTGGATCATTTCCTCAAAATTTGCATGAATCGAGGTGCCCAGCCAGCAATTCAAGGGCTATAACCCCCTGCTAACAGTCCGCTATACTGGGCCAGGGCACCGATCTCCCCACTCTTCAACCCCCAAGGTATCCGCCCTCACTATGGCCTCGTCTCCCACTCCCACCACCGCAACCCCAGCCCAGTCCCCCCATCCTAATTCCAGCCCCAAAATTATCGTTCTGGACGATGACCCCACCGGATCCCAGACCGTCCATAGTTGTTTGCTGTTGACCCAATGGGATCTGGACACCCTCTGCCTTGGGCTGCGGGATGCTTCACCGATCGTCTTTATTTTGACCAATACCCGTGCTTTGCCCCCCGCCGAAGCCGCTGCCGTAACCCGATCGGTCTGCCAAAATCTGAAACTTGCCCTGGCGCAAACCCAAACCCAGGAATTCCTGGTGGTGAGTCGATCCGACTCGACCCTGCGGGGTCACTATCCGATCGAAACCGATGTCATTGCCGAGGAACTGGGGCCGTTTGATGCCCACTTCCTCACTCCTGCTTTTTTTGAAGGGGGACGGATTACCCGCGACAGTGTGCATTACCTCCTCATCGACGGTGAGCCTGTGCCGGTCCATGAAACCGAGTTCGCCCAGGACTCCGTCTTTGGCTACTCCTTTAGTTATCTGCCGGACTATGTGGCCGAAAAAACCGGGGGCAAAATTGCGGCCAGTCAAGTGCAACGGCTGACCCTGGCCCAGGTGCGATCGGGGTGCTTGGATCAACTTCAAGGTTTGACCGGTAATGTGTGTGTGGCGGTGGATGGGGAAACCCAGGCGGATTTCGATCGGGTTGCTCAGGATCTGCTGACCGCTGCCGCTGCTGGACAACGTTTTCTTTTCCGCAGTGCGGCCAGTTTGCTCACGGCCCTGGCGGCCCTGCCGCCCCAGCCCTTGACCCCCACTGCCATGGGTCAATACCGACGCACGGATCAGCCCGGTGCTGTGATTGTGGGATCCCATGTCCAAAAAACGACACGGCAGTTGCAGCGGTTGCTTCAGGAACCGGGTGTGGCGGCGATCGAGGTAGAGGTGGCCCGCCTTCAGGGGGGAGATCCCCAAGCCCGGGCCGATCTGCTGCAATCTATCCGGGCAGCGGTTCACCAAGCCCACGGCGCTGGACAAACCCCCGTGGTCTACACCAGCCGGGGCGAACTAACCTTTGCGGATGTGCAAACGCGTCTTGACTTTGGGGTGGCGGTTTCGAGTCTGCTAATGGATGTGGTGCGTGGGTTGCCGGAGGGGGTGAGCTTTTTGATGAGTAAGGGCGGGATTACCTCGAATGACGTGCTCAGCGAGGGGCTGGCCCTGCTCACGGTGCGGTTATTGGGGCAGGTCTTACCGGGAATTTCCGTGGTGCGGACCGAGGCGGATCACCCCCAATTCCCCCAGTTACCGGTGGTCCTCTGTCCCGGTAATGTGGGGGATGATGATGCCCTCGCGGTGATTTACCAGCGGTTCCAAACGGCGGCCCTGGCGTCATAATGAGTCTGTGGGACACCTCGCCATTGGGCCAGGTTCGGGTCCATGGTTGAAGTTTCTAAAGGGCACCTCGATGAATTGGGTTGGGCGGCTTCGCCGCCCAACCCAAACCCCGATTCTTGCGTGGGCTGTCTCCCAAAAATTCGGATTAATCGAGGTGCCCTAAACATCATTAACTGAAGGGTACCTCGATTAATCGTGGCGGGCGGCGCAGCCGCCCGCCACAACCCTGATTATTACGTGGGTCACCGTGCGAAAATTTGGATTTTTCGAGGTGCCCTGAAGTGCCCTAAAGAGACTGGGAAAAATCAATCGTTATCCTATGGCTAGTTCCATCCCCCCTTCCCCTACCCCGCCTTCCACTGCTTTACCGTCCGAATCCCCTGGACCCAATCCCAAACTGGATCCGGCCATTGATCCGGCCACAGATCCGGCCACAGATCCGGCTACGGATCCCGTCTCCTCTTTGGCACCCGATCCGGCTGCAGATCCGGCCATGGCTTCCACCACCTCGGAGCCCGCGACCCCGCCTCCCTCTGCCGATTCCTCCCAGACCCGCAACGTCGCGCATTCTGTTGCGCCCCCTGTCATGTATTCTGACCCGACTGCCCCAGACACGGCCCACACCACCCCCGCCCAGGAAACTGATTCCCGTCCAGCACAAGCATCTGGGGAAGGAGCGGAAGATCTAGAGCTAGAACTGGATTTGGAGGCGATCGAACTGCCCCCGGACCAGCAAGTCCAGTTACAGCGCGTTGAGGGTCAATTGCGGGTGATTTTACCCCCCGATCGCGATTTATCCGAGGAGGGGCTGCCGCCGGAGGTGGTGTGGGAAGAAATGTGGCAGCCCCTGCAGCAGCGCCTCAAGGGGGGGGAGCGGTTTGGGACAGAGCCGGAGTTGGTGGATTTGGTGGCCCAAAGTCGGCGGCTGGATGGACGGCAGTTGCAGGAGTTGGCCGATCGCCTCAAGGACTATCACCTTACGATTCGCCGGGTCTATACCAATCGTCGGCCCACGGCGATCGCGGCGGTGACGGCTGGCTACTCCGTGGAACAGGAGGATCTGCCGGATCTGTTGCAGGAGAAAACCGCGACCCAGGCAGATGCCACGGCGGCCAATGCTAATCCCAAGGCAGTGGTCGGGAAGCGACTGGCGGAGCCGCTGTATTTACAGACCACCCTGCGATCGGGGGTGGAAATTCGCCATCCTGGAACGGTGGTGGTGCTGGGGGATGTGAATCCCGGTAGTTCGATCGTCGCCGATGGCGATGTTTTGGTGTGGGGACGGTTGCGGGGGCTGGTCCATGCGGGCGCCGGAGGTAACGATCGCTGTTTGATTATGGCGCTGCGGATGGAACCGCCCCATGTACGCATTGCGGAGGTAGTGGCCCGTCTGCCGGAAGCACCGACCCTGGATCTGTACCCTGAGGTGGCCTATGTCACTCCCGATGGTATTCGCATTACGGCGGCGCAGTCCTTTACGTCGCCCGATCGCTAGCTCTCGGCCCAATATCCACGACGAGTTCGCTGCCCCGTTCCCCATTAGTATGGGACCTGCGACGGTCGATCGCCCTACGCCATTCATTTCACGCCACTTGCAATTTCACGCCACTTACAGTTTCACTCCATTCATTTCACGCCATTCACGACACGTACGGCCCTTGCACCATCGGCACCCATCCCCCCACCCCTCCACACCCCACGCCCAATCCGCTGGACCAGCTTTGCTCCACCGGGACCACTCCCCGATCGGTCTCTATAGCCAACAGGCCCAAGGGCAACGCTGGATTGAGACCTTTTGCGGCCAACCTGCTCTCCTAGCCTGCGTTTTTGGCTTTACTGACACTGGATTGCTACCGGGTATCTCTGCTGCGGGTGCTACACCGACCGATCGTTGTTATACGGCCCTTGCTGATGCGGAGTTCCTGGCCCGGGGCTTAGCCGATCGCCCTCCTCGCTATCCCCTGCCGCCCCTCCATAGTGGCATCTCCCCCACGGTGATTACCCGTGCTCTGTGGGAACAGCAACGCTGGCCCCTGGTGATCTTCAATGCAGGGTTGGCACCGAACCGGCCCCTGCCCGCCGTCCCCTGGGTTGATCTACAGGGCCAATCGGCCCGCTGTGTGAGCACCGGTCGGGCGATCGATCGGCGGGTGGTCGATCGACTGTGGCAGCGGGGGTTGCAGTGGGGGGCACAACTGGCGGCACGGGTGCCGGGGGGCTACAGCATTCTGGGGGAATGTGTGGTGGGGGGGACGACCACTGCCCTGGCAGTGTTGACGGGGTTGGGGATTGCGGCGCGGGGTCGGGTGAATAGTAGCCATCCCACCTGTAATCACCAACAAAAGGCGAAAATCGTCGCTCAGGGGCTTCAGGCAGCACCCTGGGACTATGCTGATCCTGGAATCCAGTCCTTAGACTGCCATCCGTTGGATTTGGTTGCGGCAGTGGGAGATCCGATGCAAGTGGCGGTGGCGGGGATGGCGATCGCCGCCAGTCGCCAGGGTGGGGTGATTTTGGCCGGGGGAACTCAAATGCTGGCGGTTTATGCCCTGATGCTGGCCTTGGCGGAGGCGGAGGGCTGGCAACCGGGTCGGGACTGGTGGCCGGATCGGGTTGTGGTGGGCACGACACGCTGGGTTGCGGAAGATCCCACGGGGGACACGCCCGGTTTGGCGGCGGCGATCGGTGAGCGATGGGGGGCAGCGTTGACCCCTTGCCTGATGGCGACGCAGCTGAGTTTTGCGGAATCGCGATTTCCCCAATTGCGGGTGTACGAGGCGGGGTTTGTGAAGGAAGGGGTGGCGGCAGGGGGCAGTGCGATCGCTACGTCGCTGTGTGATCTGGCGGAGCAGGGGGGATTAGGGGCAGGATCTGAGGGATTTCAGGAGTCCCGAGGGAGACTACGGAGTACGATCGAGACATTTGTCGATCGCTACCAGAACTGGGCTAATTCGACTGGATACTCTGATTAATTGGGTGAGACGGCTTAATTGGGTGAGACGGCTTAATTGGGTGGGACGGCTTAATTGGGTGGGGCTGCGCCGCCGCCCGCGACAACTCTGAATTTTGTGTGGGTCACCGGATACTGAAAGGACGACCGTTAGTACTCTGCGGTCTAATTCGTACTCTGCGGCCTAATTAGGGACATAGCCCCTGGCTCACACCACTGGGGCGGGCGTGTAACGCTGATATCGCTAGGTTTCTATCTAATGGATGACACGCCCTAGAGCACCTCGATTAATTGGGTTGGGCGGCGAAGCCGCCCAACCCAACCCTTATTCTGACGTGGGTCAGAGGATGAAAACTTGGATTTTTCGAGGTGCCTCCTAGAAGGATGACCGAGGCGGGTAAGGAGTGCTAGCGAATTTTCACCGCAGTGCCCGTGGCCGTAATCAGGAGCAGCACCCCTTTCTCATCCACGTTAATGGTGCCCGTGTCTAGCTCAACGCCGACGATCGCGTTGGCTCCCATCCGGCTGGCCCGCTTTTCTAGCTCTTTTAGGGCTTCCTGCTGCCCTTTTTCAAAGACTTGCTCGTAGCTGCCGGTGCGTCCGCCGATGACATCGCGGATGCCTGCAAAAAAGTCTCGCAGTGCGTTGGTGCCATAGACCACTTCAGCGGTGACGACACCCTGGTAAGACTGAATCGTATGGCCTTCGATCGTTGGGGTTGTGGTGATGATCATGGTGGGAATTCCTAAAGATGACTATGGCGGCTATACGTTGGCAGCGATCAGGGGCATGAGAAGATATTGATAAACCTAAGGGCACCTCGAAAAATTCAAATTCCGACCGCAGAGCCCACGGCAGAATACGGGTTGTGGCCGGCGGCTTCGCCGCCGGCCACAATTAATCGAGGCATCCCTAAGAGAATCTCCCCTAACCCCCCTTTGCACCCCCCTTTGCAAGGGGGGGGACAGCCTCTTCTCTCCAAAAGGGGGACTGAGAAGGATTCTGCCAGGACCTACGGGACCTAGCTGAAGTTTCCAAACATCCTCTGAGATACAGGAATTAAGCTGTGCTCCGCCTGTGGCGGAGCACAGCTCGCTGCACCCAAGTGCTAGCCGCCATAGGAGAAGGACACCTCGGTGAATCCGACTGTTTGGGAGCTAGCCCACGTAAGAAGCAGAGGTTGGGGTGGGCTGATTCGAGGTGCGTATTGGTTGTATGGGTTATTATACGGGGCTATGATCCAGCCAGGGCTTGGAGACTATGGCTCTAAAACCGCGAGAATAGCCTTGGGATTGAGCTTTTCCTTGAACCAGACGATCGGCACCGGCACATCCCCAGCCTTAACCCCCGCCTTTTCCAGATTCAACCGCTCAGACACCGCCAGAATCAAATCGTGCCGATCGGCCTTTCGCACCTGGGCAAACTTCTTGCGGAGATATTCCGATCGCCAATAACCGACAATTTCCAGCAAATAAACCCGACCATCGGGATGCACTAGTCGGAAGTCAGGAATCATGACGCTACCGGGAATCGGGATTAAATCCACTTCTCGCTCCAGCTTCCAGTCCGTTTTAGTTTTTTCCCATCGTTTGACGAAGGATTCCTCCAACATACTGTCATAGGTTTTTCCCGGTGGGTAGTGGCTCACCAAACTGCACTCGGAGTTTAAGGTATAGCGACCGGTTTTGATCTGGCCACTGTAGGAGTCCTTGCGCTGGAGGCTGGCGGTGAGGCTCCAGCGGGTGACATGGAGGAGTGCGGGCAAGAGTTTGGCGAGGGAGAGGCCGTAGCGGGTATTGGCTTTGAAGAGACTGGTGGGACCATCTACGGTAATGGTAAAGCCCTGGTCTGCGTCGCCTTCAATGTAAGCCATTAGCTGGAAAAGCTTCAAATAACGGAATAGAAGTTTATATTCTCCGGGATCGTTGCGGTGGGCGTTAATAATGACCTGGGTAGCTTTGTAGAAAATGCCCTGTACCTGGGAGAGGTTGTAGCGATGAATCAGGGCCTCGGGGGTCGGCGCATCGTATTGGGTCAGGATCCGGTTTCCGGGTAAGTCTGCATAGAGACCTTGCCGAATTTCATCGGGTAGAACTGTTTTTTCCTGCTCCTGGCTCATTTCCAGTGCCAGTTGTTCCAGGAGTGCCGCAGCATTGGTGGGGCTAGGAACTTGCTGGGCCGATCGACTAAAGACCCGCTGCCGCAGATCGATCGGTTCTAGGGGGCTGACCACCTCGAAGACTGAAAACCCACTGCGTAGGAGATGGGCTAAACCGCGCACCAGTTTGTAGTCAGGACTGTGACCTTCCCGCTCCGCCAGTTCTGCATCCAGTTCCCGTTGGGGCTTGCCCTGATGCTCCTGGAAGCACTGAATTAGGGCCTGAGCCAGGGCCAGGGTTTCCGAATCCAGGGTTAGCGCCTTGGGGCTTAGGGTTTCGCCGTAATGGCGATGGAGGAGCAGATCACTGGGTAACACGAATCCAGAACATTAGGGTGGGCATACCGATGGGCACCTCGATTCATTGAGGCACGCGGCGAAGCTGCGTGCCTCAACCCTGATTCTGCCGTGGGTACTGTGGTGAAAATCCAGATTAATCGAGGTGCCCGTGAGAGGAGGTTGGACAATATTGGCCAGGTGCTGTGTGGCTTGGCAGAATTTCCCAAGGGCTGTTGCTGGGGGAAGCAGGGTGGTTGCAGGGGGAAGAAAAGCGGTCCCCATCGATGAGGGGTTTAATCGATCGATCCCTGGCCCGAGGCATGGGCTTTGAGGGCTGCGATGATGCGGCTATTGGCCTTGGGGAAGGGGTAGTCATCGATCGTGGCCAAACTGACCCACTTTACCTCATCACAGGCTAAGGGTTGGGGTTCTCCACCGAGGTAGTCACAGGAATAGACCTGTAACTGCACTTTAAAGTGGGTATAGGCGTGATCCACTGTGATTAAGTGCTCTTTAACGGCGATCTCGATCGCCAGTTCTTCCTGAATCTCGCGCCGGATACAGTCCTCGATCGTCTCTCCCTGCTCCAGCTTTCCCCCCGGAAATTCCCACAGTCCTCCCAATAAACCGTCCTGGGGCCGTCGATCGATGAGAATATCGCCATTTTCGCGGCGAATCACCGCCACACCAATAATCTTTAAGGGGAGGGGAGCAGAGGCTTCACGCATGGGAAGGGTTGTTTGTAGGTTAAGGGCATGGGCACGGCAGGCAAAGCGCCAGGGACAGACCAAACAGGCCGGATTCTTGGGGGTGCAGACCGTGGCCCCCAGGTCCATCAGGGCTTGGTTAAAGTGGCGGGGGTGGTCCGGGTCCAGTAGATTTTCCGAAGCCGCCCAGAGTTGGGGCAGGGCCTTGGCCGGGGGCCGATCGATCGCCAGCAACCGTGCCAAAACTCGTTTTACATTACCATCTAGGATGGCCACTGGCTGGTTAAAGGCGGCGCTGAGAATACCGCCAGCGGTGGTGCGGCCAATTCCCGGTAACTGGAGGACTGTCGCTAGATCCTGGGGGAACTCGCCCTGATGGTGCTGTGTAATGACCTGAGCAGCTTTGTGAAGGTTGCGGGCGCGGGCATAGTAGCCCAGACCCTGCCAGAGCTTGAGAACCTGCTGTTGGGGAGCTGCGGCAAGGGCCGCGATCGTCGGGAATGTCTCCAGCCAGCGGTGATAGTAGGGGATCACCGTTTTCACCTGGGTTTGTTGGAGCATGATCTCCGATATCCAGATGGCGTAGGGATCGGGGGCACCGGCTTCATAGTTGCGCCAGGGCAGTTCCCGACCGCAGCGGTGATACCAGGTCAGGAGCGATCGACGCAGGGCCTCCCACTCCCGATCGGGATCGGCGGCGGAGGCTTCTGCTTGGGCCTGGGTCTTGGCTTGGGGTTTGGCCGGAGCGTTGCGTTGTGGATTAACCGCAGTCTCTGCCGGAGCGTTGCTCTGTGCCTCAGCTGGTATATGGGCTGGAGCTTCAGCTGCAGTTTTGGCCTGGGCCTGAGTTTGGACCGTCTGATTTGCGTTTTTTGGGGTTAACTGCCGTGATTCCACGCTTAGGCCCGCTTAGAGGATGTTTGGAAACTTTACCTAAAGACCGTAGGCCCGTGTCAAATCCCCCTCGGTCCCCTTTTTGAAGGGAGAAGGAAAAGCCGTTCCCCCCTGGGGCACCTCGATTAATTGTGGCCGGCGGCGAAGCCGCGCAACCCAACCCTGATTCTGCCGTGGGCACTGCGGTGAAAATCTGGATTAATCGAGGTGCCCTAACGTAGAACCTTGTTTTCGCCCAGAATAATTTCTGGTTGTTGTTTTTTCTGGGGGATAAATTCCTGGACTGGAGAGGCCGCAGGTAGGGCCATGGTCGGGATTTCAGGCGCTGTGGTGGTGGCATAGCCCACATACCGAGCACCAGCCTCAACATTGAGGGCCTTTGCGGTCACATCCCCCTCCAGTTGGGCCTGGGCACCGAGGTAGAGGGTGCCACTGAGTTCCACCTTGGCTTTGACAATGCCGTAATTGGTCAGGCTTGTTGCCCGAATTTCTGCCCCTTCAATGAGGCCACTGGCTAGCACTTCCACATTGCCCCGCACTTCGACACGACCGTGAATAATGCCCTCCACCCGGAGATTGCCTTCCACGAAGAGATCGCCTTGGATCTCGCTTTTTGCACTGAGAATGGTGAGGGGTTGAGGTGTGGAACGACGGCGCTTAAACATAACAGTTCCGGAATTGAGTGGGTGGGCTTGGGGAGTGTTGTGGTCTGCCAGGGTGCAGCAACCCGGATGCAGCAATCAGGGTTCAGCAACCAACTTTCAACCCAATTGCAGCAAGTTGT
>JAYKIB010000297.1:0-15146 GCA_035285005.1 Prochlorothrix sp. | reverse complement strand
GCCGCACAACCCAACCCTGATTCTTGCATGGATCACAGAATGAAAATTTGGATTAATCGAGGTGTCCTGTAGGGAAAAGTCTGTATGGAGAAACGGGACACCGAACTACTACTGCCGCCAGTTGGCTTTGCCATTGGGCATCGTCGTGTTCCAACTGGTTTTGGCCTGGGCAAGTTGTGTATCCGTAATCTTGGCCCCCGTCAGATTAGCGCCCGAAAGGTTGGCGCCTTTGAGATTGGCATTGCTCAGGTGCGCATAACTGAGATCCGCGCCTCGAAGATCCGCATTCTGTAAATTGGTGTAGTTCATGTAGGCTCGCACTAGGATGGCGTCCCGCAGATTACTTTGGTTGAAGTTGGCCTTGCTGAGGGTGGCATTGGTGAGGTCTGCCCCCTGAAGATTGGTTTTAAAGAAACGCGAATCGTGGAAATTCCCGTCGATCAGGACCGACTTGGACAAATCGAGGTTACTCAGTTCATGGAAAGCAAAATCCCGAATGCCCTTGCCATAGCTATTGAGCACTTGGTCAGCGGTGGAGCGAGTGCGGGATAGGCGCTCAGCCGCAGGGCGGGACTCGCCTCGCAGACCACGGCCCCCACTCGATGCTCCCCCCCCGGAAGTCCCTCGCCCCCGCGGTGCTCCAAATACCTGGGTGGAGTCTGTACGGCCAGCCATGCCGGTCCCCCCGCGACTCGCCCCCCCCCGTCCCGTCTGGCGGCGTTGGCGGATGCGCTCGGCAATATCTGCAACTTGGCGCGATCGACTGGAGGAACTGGTGCTCTGGCTAGTATCCCCAGATGTGCCCGACTGGGGACTGGCGGTGCCGCTACCCCAGCGGGAGCGCCGACCGTCCGGTTTGACAGATGTCTTCTCTCCGTTAGAGCTGGCTGGTTTAATGAGACTTTGGGCTAAGCTGTCCAGATAGGGCTCCATGTCCAGCGCCTGGAGAACATCGTTGGCCATCTGGTAGCGGTGTTTAACGGAAGCATCCAGCATCTTCGCCAGCACCTTGGCAAAATGGTCGCTAATATCCAATTCCTTACGCCACTGCATCTCCCCGGTGCGCGGATCGTAACTGAAGTCCTTGGGAGCCTTGCCGGACAGGAGGAAGAGACAGGTGACCCCGAGGGCATAGATATCGCTGCTGTAGACAGGGCGCATCGCCATTTGTTCTGGCGGGGCATAGCCGGGAGTACCAATGGCATAGGAGGTGAGGGCGGTCTGTTCCGAAGCATTCGCTGCCACTGGATTGACCTGGTCTTTGACCGCACCAAAGTCAATGAGGACCAGCTTGCGATCCTGGTTGCGGCGGATAATATTGGCTGGTTTGATGTCGCGGTGGATAACCTGCTGGCTGTGGATGTATTGAATCAGCGGTAAAATTTCGCTGAGGAACTGCTTCGCCCCGGCCTCCGTGAATGGGCCATTTTGGCGTACCTCCTGTTGGAGGGTAAGGCCACTAACAAATTCCTGGACCAGGTAAAACTCTTTCCGTTCCTCAAAGTAATCTAACAGGGTCGGGATTTGGGGATGGCTACCAATCTTGCCCAGGGTTTTGGCTTCGCGGGCAAATAAGTCCCGGGCCATTTCCAGCACATTGGGCGCGTTGCCGCTGGGCCGAAGCTGCTTAATAACGCACTGGGGGTCGCCGGGAAGTCCCTTGTTTTTAGCTAAAAAGGTTGCTCCAAAGCCGCCCTGTCCCAGTCCCCGAATGGCCTCAAAGCGATCGCGCAATAGCAAACTTGCACCGCACGATTGACAATGCTCGGTGTTGACAAGGTTCTCAGGATTTGGACAGGCTGGATTAAAGCAATACGGCATTCAACCATCCGCTAGGAACGACAGGGACTCACAAGAAACACAGAAATTAGTTGCATTGTGTGGCTCGCAGGGGAATTTAGAGAACTCGTCCAGTGGCGAGAGGGGAAGATGGGATACAAACGAGCGTGAGGGGGGATGGGCAGAACTGGGAAGTGGATGGAGCCGCTAGAGGACTGGGGGAAGGCCGGGCTAGGTGAGCAACCGAAGTGAGGAGCGCTGGGCCTGGTTGCCTTGGGAAGGTGTCGATTCTCGCTGAGGAGAGTAAGACTGGCTTTTGGGGCGTGGGATCCGCTGTCCCTGGTACATGTTTCTTCTTGGCGCTTCGCCTGCTCCCCAGCACCATTTAGCGGGTATTTGATTCATGGGGGGGCGAGCAGTCACTCCCTGAATTTCTACGGGTGCAATTCATAAAAATGGGGAGATTTGCGGTGTCTTGGGGCGAAGTTTAGCAAATCATAGCCTGGAACTGTGCTGATCCAACTATGGGCGCTATGGGCGCAACCGATCGTTAACCAGAATGGTTGTTGAGTTGCAAGGTTTGGGTGGGGGACTGCTGCATCCGCATCCCCCAACGCTGGAGGAGCGAGTAAGCACGATCGCACGATCGGCTAAGCCGGAAAGACTTGGATCGGGAGGTTTCGAGGGGACTATCCTACGGTGACTGTTCTATCAGTTTGCCATAAGACTCTCAGGAAAGGGAATTGAGCTCGCTGGAATTGTACCCTAGGATTCGGAGATTAGGAATGCTGGGGGGCATGGTTTCGCCCTAGAACCTCTGGAAAACGAACGATGACAGAATTACAGCACTGTTCGCAAAGTACTGTAGGGCACCTCGATCAATTGTGGCCGGCGGCGCAGCCGCCGGCCACAACCCTGATTGTGCCGTGGACACCGTGGTAGACAGTTGAATTTTTCGAGGTGCCCTGTACAAGATGAGAGTTGTCCCGCCTTCTGCGGGGCAACTCTCTGGATCTGACTTGAGAGTCTGACGTTTTGGAGCTGATAGAGTCGGAGCGCAGATCGATCCTGGAATGAATTGGGATGGGTGGCTTTGCCGCCTACCCCGGACCTTGGTTTGTGTCTGGGTTCTCTCCCAGACCTTGACTGCCAAGAACGTGGGTGCAGTGAGGTGTCTATCGGCGAGATGCGGTAACGGGCACGGAGAGCCCAGGCGGGGCGGGGCGGGGGCTATCGTCGTGGTGGGAGGAGGACAAGACGGTGAGAGCCCGTGCGCCAGATGCGAGTGCGCCAGAAACCAGTGCTCCAGAAGCCTGTGCTGTAGTAGGCTGAAAAGGCTTGATCTCGATCGCGATGATATCCCTGCTGTAACACCCATGCGTATTTCTTTAAACTGGCTCCGGACTTTGGTAGCAACGACCCTGGATGCGGAAGATCTTGGCCATCGCCTGACCATGGCTGGGTTTGAAGTGGAGGAGATCGAAGATCGCAGCGCCTGGGCAGCAGGGGTTGTGGTGGGTAAGGTGCTCGATCGTCAACCCCATCCCAATGCCGATCGCCTCAGTGTGTGCCAGGTGGATATTGGGGCAGAAGACCCCGTTACGATCGTGTGTGGTGCGCCCAATGTGCGATCGGATATTTACGTGGCCGTGGCAACCCTGGGCAGCTATTTGCCAGTCATTGACCTCAAACTTAAAAAAACAAAGCTGCGCGGGGTCAAGTCCGAGGGCATGATTTGTTCCTTGGCAGAGGTGGGCCTGCGCAAAGAGTCCGAGGGAATTCATATTTTTGATCCGGCGATCGTGGGATCAGAGGCCTTGATCCCTGGGGCAGATGCTCGCCCCTTGCTGGGTTTGGATGACATTGTTTTAGATCTCTCCTCGACAGCGAATCGAGCCGATGCCCTCAGTTTGATTGGGATTGCCCGAGAAGTGCGGGCCTTGACTGGGGTGCCCTTGACCTTGCCGGCGGTGACGGTTGCCACGGATTTCCCCCAAACACCTGCCTTGGAGATTGGCTTGGAGGCGGCCAAGGCCTGCCCCCTCTACATTGGTACTTTAATTGAAGGGGTAACCATTGGTCCCTCCCCTGCCTGGCTGCGCCAGCGTTTAGAAGCCTCGGGGATTCGCCCCATTAACAATGTGGTGGACATTACCAACTATGTGTTGCTGGAATGGGGGCAGCCACTTCATGCCTTCGATCGCGATCGCTTACAGCAAATCACGGGTCACGAGACCCTCACCGTGGGAGTCCGGTTTGCCAAAGCGGGGGAAACCCTCACAACCCTGGATAGTCAAGCGCGCACGCTCCAGGACCAAAACCTGGTGATTACGGCCCAGGACCACCCCGTAGCCTTGGCGGGGGTGATGGGGGGGGAATCGAGTGAAGTCCATGGGGGCACCCGGAATTTACTGGTGGAAGCAGCCTGGTTTGATTCCGTGGCCATTCGTCGATCGGCCCGGGCCCAGGGACTGCGCACCGAGGCTTCGACGCGCTATGAACGGGGGGTGAATATGGTGGAGCTTCCCCAGGCCTGTCAGCGGGCGATCGATCTGATTCTGGAAATTGCGGGGGGGACGGTGACCAGCCAAAGCTGGGGCGATCGACGACCGGATACCCAGTCCACCCCGATCGAATTGCGCTTAGAGCGGGTACAGCAGGTGTTGGGCACCGTGGAAGCGGGAGAAGACAGCGAGCGGCTGTTGGAGGCGGCGGATGTGGAGAAGACCTTGACGGCCTTGGGCTGTCAACTGAGTCCGCTGTCGGAGTCGGGGACCTGGGCTGTGACGGTGCCGCCCTATCGGTACCGGGACTTGGAGCGGGAAATTGATCTCATTGAAGAGGTGGCCCGCCTGTATGGGTATGACAATTTCTGCGACACCCTGCCGTCAGAGGGAGAATTAGGGTATTTACCGGAGGATCAGGTGTGGACCCGTCGGGTGCGGGAAGCCTGTCGTGCCGTGGGTCTAACGGAACTGATGCATTATTCCCTGGTTAAACCGGACCAAAGCCGCCAAATCACCCTCGCGAACCCTCTTTTTGCGGAATACTCAGCCCTACGCACGGATTTAGTTCCGGGCTTGTTGGATGCGTTTCAGTACAACTGGGAACAGGGCAATGGGGGCCTGCTCGGGTTTGAGATTGGTCGTATTTTTTGGTCGGACGAAGAGGGCTTGGGGGAATCCGACTGTTTAGGGGGCGTGCTGGGGGGAGACCCGAGCCAGAGTCACTGGCGATCGAGCGGTCGGGAGCAGCCCCTGGATTGGTATGAGGCCAAGGGCTATCTCGAAAGTATTTTTCAGCGCTTGGGGGTGACCGTGGAGTACCACCCCGATCGTCAGGATCAGCGGCTCCATCCAGGCCGCACTGCCTCTTTGTGGATCAGCGACGATGGCCGCCGACCGGCCATTGGTCATCGCCTAGGGACCTTTGGCCAGTTACATCCTCAGTTGGCCCAGGAACGGGGTTTGACGGTACCGGTGTACCTGTTCCAGTGGGATCTGGATGTGCTGTTGGATGCACTGATGAAGCAGGCTGACACGGGGATTCACTTCCAGCCCTTCTCGACCTTCCCGGCGGCCGATCGAGACTTGGCCTTTTTTGTCCCGACGGCGGTGGCCGTAGCGGATCTGGAGAAGGCGATGGCAAAGGCAGGGGGAACCCTATTGCAGGAGATTACCCTATTTGATCAGTACCAGGGCGAACCTGTGCCGGAGGGACAGCGCAGTTTGGCCTTCCGGTTGGTGTATCGAGCGGACGATCGAACTCTCACCGATGCCGAGGTGGATCCGGTCCACCAAAAAATTCGGGATGCACTCCTGGAGAAGTTCCAAGTGACTCTGCGCAGCTAGATCTGGTGTGGCTAGGGGCTGTCTCGCACTCCAGTAGAAGCGCTGGATCAGTTTGGGGAGTCTCGATGTCAGAACATCCCTCTGGGGCACCTCGATTAATTGGGTTGCGCGGCTTCGCCGCGCGCCATAACCCTGATTCTGCCCTAGGCACTCCGGTGAAAATTTGAATTAATCGAGGTGCCCTCTGGTGAGTCAGAGGTGAGCAAGAGCTCGAATCACAAGTCTTGGGATGGGCAGCGGGTGCCTGTCACATTAGCTGCCCTAGTGGATTTAAACAGCAATAGGGTGGGCAATGCCCACCCTATGCGGGGTTAACGAGTTAGATTAACGCGGACTTAGGCGTAAATCTCGGGTTTAAGAGCAAATTGCTCAAGATTACCCGGACATAATTCCTTTGGCGTAGCCCCTTAGGACTACTCCATGATGCCCACGCCACTGCTGTCCTTGAGGAAACCGCTGTAGGCTTCCATATCATGCTCAGCCACGTCGAGACCCATTTTCTCCTCTTCAGTCTCAACCCGAATGCCCAGCACTGCCTGCAGGGCAAACCAGACGATCGTGGTGGTAATGACAGTCCAGACACCGTAGGCCAGAACACCCGTAATTTGGGCAGTCAGCAGCTTGATACCGCCCCCTAGGAAGAGGCCGCCCTCCTTAGCAAACAGACCCACTGCGATAGTGCCCCAAATACCGTTAACCAAGTGAACGGAGGTGGCACCAACCGGGTCATCAATCTTCAGGCTGTCAAAGGTGTAGACCGCGAAGACCACGAGGACCCCACCCACGAGACCCATGACGAAGGCGGAACCAATGCCCACGGCGGCACAACCGGCGGTGATTGCCACCAGACCCGCGAGAATACCGTTAATGGTCATGGACAGGTCAGGCTTGCCAGCGGTGAACCAGGAGGTGAGGGTAGCTGCAATACCGCCGCCCGCAGCTGCGAGGTTGGTAGTCACGGCAATGTAGGGAACATTCTCACTCATCGCCAGCTCAGAACCGGGGTTAAAGCCAAACCAGCCGATCCAGAGAATTAGACAACCCAGGGTCGCGATACTGAGGTTGTGGCCGGGGAGCGCCTGAGGGGTGCCATCTTCGCTGTACTTGCCGAGACGGGGTCCAAGGATGATTGCACCAGTCAAGGCAGCCCAGCCGCCGACGGAGTGAACAATGGTGGAACCGGCAAAGTCGGTGAAACCCATTTCACTCAACCAGCCTCCGTTCCAGGTCCAACCGCCGGAAATGGGGTAGATAATCCCGGTGATAATGAGGCTAAAAATGAGGAAGTCGAGGAACTTGATCCGCTCAGCAACGGCCCCAGAGACGATCGTTGCGGCGGTACCCGCAAAAGCAGCCTGGAAGAGGAAATCAACGGAAGGGACCAGGGCCCCCTCGGCCACATACTCATCCATGTCAAAGCTGGGATCAAAGAAAAGACCGCCAAAGTGGAACCAGCCATTCCCATCGCCGTACATGAGGGAGTAGCCAATGAACCAGTAGCCTGTGGTGGCCAGGGCAAACACAATCAGGTTCTTCGAGAGAACGTTAACGGCGTTTTTCTGGCGACACAGCCCGGTTTCCAGCATGCCAAATCCGGCGTTCATGAAGATCACCAGAATGGCAGCGACAAACACCCACAGGTTGTTGAGCAGGAAGATTGGATACATGGGATCCATGGCCGGAGCATCTTGGGCTTGTGCCGCAAGACCCCATCCCATGACAATCAAGGCGGTGAGGGGGATACAAGCTGCCCAGGCCCAGTGGAAGCGGGGCAAAAACTCATGAATACTACGGGCGATTGCCCCAGCATCAAAACCGGCAGCATTGAGGCGCTGTCGCCGGTTTCGAGCTGTTCTCCTGTTGTCTGCCATTTGCGACATCGTTAAAAGGTTCCCTAAACAAAGACTGAAGTCGTTTGTTGTCCTCCCCGAGGGAAGGGCAACAGCAAGCTGCATAACTCATAACGTGTGCTGGAATGAACCCACGCACCGGCTATCTAAGCTAGAGCAAAACGTACCGAGAGTCAGATTTCTCTACCCTGTCGTAAGATTTGTGAGGTTAGTCCCAGTCTCCTAGAGTCACGCTACTCTGATCAGACCCCAAGATGACTGTGAAATCTGTGCTCAGTTTTACCCTCAGCCACAGAATTCGTAATATTGATTGCACCAATTCTCTTTAGGACAATTCTGTATCCTATGTTACTAACCGCTCTGGATCCCCGCGATGGCTTGTTATCCCTGGGCTTGGGCGGGGTTGCCTTGGTTTGGTGTTGGCGACAAGGATTGCAGCTGGAACAGGCGCTGATTGTGGCGGGGGGACGGGCTATTTTGCAGCTGTGTGCTTTGGGGCTGGGACTCACACTGGTTTTGAGTTTCCAGTCGCCTTGGGTCAACGTTTTCGCGATCGTGGGAGTTGCACTGCTTTGGGGGGTAAAGTTGCACCAAAGTTTCGATCGTCGCCTGCCCATCTGGAGGATTACGGGAATTTTGCTGCGAAGTTTAGCCTTACCTTGGATTTATGGAATTTTAGTGGTGGTGCGCCCCGTTACCGGGTTTGCAAGCCCGGAGGCTGTGATTTTAGCCTGGGCAGGCTTGGGCGGTGTGGTGCAACTGGGGGAGCGGGCGGGCCAGACGCTCCTGCAGGTGCTAAAGCGGGAGCGGGCTGATCTGGAAACGCGCCTCAGTTTGGGGGCCAGTCCCCACCAGGCGATCGCGCCCCATCGTCGCCAGGTCCTGGGTCAAGTCATCGGGGCCCAGGTACAAACCTGGGGGCAGGTGGGCCTGTTGGGGTTACCGCTATTTCTGGCTGGGTTAATGTTGGCAGGAACGGATGGGGTGACGGCCCTGGGGTATCAGGTGTTGTTGTTGGCTTTGGTCCTACTGGCGGGCGTGGTGGCGGCCACGGCGATCGTGGATGCGTTGAGTCGATCGTGGGAACTCTAAAATCCCGGAATTATAGTAACGAGCACTGCGGTGAGGCTGAATGTCCCCCACGTGCAGCGGGATACGCCTTGATCCCTATACCTCGCAGCTCCCTGTACCTCGCAGCTCTGTACCTCGTAGCTCTGTACCTCGTAGCTCTTTGTACCTCCGACAACGGGAACGGTTATGGGCCAACAAAGCGGCTGGTTGAGGTCCGGTGAGTTAGGGAATCTCCTGTGTACTGAGGGCTGCTGCCTTGGGGGCGCAAACCGTGCCCCTTGCATTGCGGTCAGCAGTAGGCCACAGTGATGAAGGCTGTTATTGGTGTCCGATCCCGTGCCGAAATTTCCTCCTCGCCTCCCCTCAATCTTGCCCCCCTTCAAGTCTGACTTTGATTATCTGGATGCGTTGGACTACAGCGATCATCGGGCAGCATTCCCCGCACTGCACAATAAAACTTACCTTAATTACGGTGGCCAAGGCGTTATGCCCTGGAGCAGCATTGGTGCCATTGCCCGCGCCTACACGACCCTGCAAAATTTGGGGCCTTTTTCCCAGGCTGGGAACCGATGGGGAGGCGAGATTTCCCAGCAGTTACGCCGCCAAATTGCAGTGGAACTGGGGGTAAAGACCGAGACCATTACCCTGACTGAGAATGTGTCCGTGGGCTGCAATATCGCCCTGTGGGGATTACCGTGGCAGGCTGGGGACCATTTGGTGATTTCAGACTGTGAGCACCCTGGTATCGTTGCGGTGGTCCAAGAATTGCAGCGACGGTTTGATTTACGGGTGTCAACGGTGGCTCTGCTGCCTGCCTTAGAAAGTGGGGATCCGGTGCAGGCGATCGTCGATCAGCTCCAAACCACAACGCGCCTTGTTCTGCTCAGCCATGTGCTTTGGAACACTGGCCATGTGTTGCCGCTGCGGGAGATTGCGGAAGCCTGCAAAACCTTTGAGGATGGTCGTTATCCTGTGCGGATTCTGGTGGATGCGGCCCAGTCTGTCGGCTGTTTACCCCTGAATTTAGAGGATTTAGGCATTGATTTCTATGCCTTTACGGGCCACAAGTGGTGGTGTGGGCCGGAAGGGGTGGGGGGGCTGTATGTTCGATTGGAGGCCCAGGCCGATCTGAGTCCCACTTTTGCGGCATGGCGGGGGATTACCCAGGATGCCCAGGGAAATCCGACGGGCTGGCGATCGGACGGTCAACGGTATGAGGTGGCGACCTCGGCTTATCCGCTCTATGCGGGACTGCTGCAAAGCTTGCGGGTTCATAATAGCTGGGGCACTGCGAGCCAGCGCTATGAGCAAATTCGCAAGATGAGTCAGTTCCTCTGGCAGCAGCTAAAGGCAATGCCGGGAGTTCACTGTTTGCAGCCGTTGCCCCCCACCTCTGGGTTGGTTTCCTTCCAGGTGGAGGGTCAGGATCCGGCAGCATTGGTCAATTATCTGGAAGAGCAGCAGATTTTGACCCGTACGATCGCCCAGCCTCGTTGTGTGCGGGCCTGTGCCCATTACTTGACCACAGAGGCAGAGTTAGAGCAGTTGGTGACGGCTATACGGGAGTTCATCGAGTCCGAGGGGAAAGGCTAGGGGCTGTCACTATATAGCCCTGGAATGCTGTCAGCATCAAGAACACAGCCCCTAGCCCAGATCCCTGGAGTGGGCGGTGTCACGCTGATATTGCCAGGGTTCTAGAGTTCCTGGATGATGCGCCCTAGGCAGATGAAGCGCGATCGGGTTGGTATTCCCGGCCCAAGAGGGCAACGCTGGTGGTAACAATCGCCACCCCGACTAACTGAACCGGTTGCAGCTGTTCTTGGAGGAGAACCCAGGCCAAAATTACCGTTAGCGTGGGATTGGTGGCGGAAAGGAGGGCGGCAGACGTGGCCCCGATCGCCCGAATGCCCAGGTTAGTGAGCAGATGAGCGGTGACGGTCATGACAGCGGAGAGTAGACTGCCAATCCAGAGTGGTAGCCAGTGATCTGGGTCGATCGGGCCATTATTTAAGCCGAAGCCGCCAAAGTCAGGACTCACAAGAGGCCAAATCAGGAGAAAGAGGCTAGAGAGGACGAGGGTGAGCCCGAAGCTGAGTCCAGTAAACGGGACAGGGTGAATTTGGCGAAAGCAGATTTGGGCATTGACGGTGTAGAGGGCATAGGCAACGCCCGAACCAATACCCAGGGCAATCCCAAGGGGATTGAGGCCGAACCCCGACGTACTATCCTCAAGGACAGTGAGAACACTGCCCAGGAAAATCGCAGCCATGACACTCCACCGGAAGACACTGGGGCGGGTTCCGAACCAGAACCAGGAAATGAGGGCGGTAAAGCTGGGATAGGTGAAAAATAGAGTGAGGGCGATACCTGTGGGGATCAGGCCGATCGCGAAGTAGAGCAGGACTAGGTACAGAAACATGAGTCCCCCACCCCCAAGGGTTTGACCGAGCAATCGCCGGTTCTGCCGTTGGCCGAGGGACCGGATTTCTCGCCAGGTACCGTCGTAGAGTCGATCGGCAATGGCGGCCATCAGGGGTACGCCCAGCCAGGTGCGCAGGGCCAAGAGCAGGAAGGAACTGGCTAGGCGGGGTTCGACAAAGCCGCCGGTTTCCCAGCCACTGGTTGCAGGACCACCGAAGAGACTGCTGATGGGGAGCCAGCCTCCAATCTGACTGGGGGTCATGAGAATGCGGACAATGACATTTTGGACGCAAAAAAAGAGGGATGCGACTAAAACAAGGCAGAAACCAAGCACAATAGGGGGTAACCACAGATTAAGGATAGGAGGGGAGTGCGGGGTATGGTAGCCGATTGCCTCACCAGTACCCTAGCGTCCTAGGGATTTTAGTCTTTTGCAACCCCTGTGATGGAAGATTGCCGCAGGACAGCTGGATCACGGGCGGCGATCGGTGGTGTCGCGTGGCACTGTCGATCGGGTGTGGCGACCCGTGATCTGGAGGGTGATGTGGAGTGATGAGGCCGATCGATCTTGGTCCCGTCGATATAGACTGTCTGTTGCCATCGATCGGATATCGCAGTTATCAGTTGCATGGGGGATAGGCATCAAGATGTATCCCGCCTTCGGTGGGTGATATCTAGCCTCACTGAAGCACCCGCTGCGATCGGACTGGGGGATACAGCCAACCTAAAGGAATTGAGGGAGCTATCATGTCAGTGATTTGTGTGGAGCCGGCCCAAAGCCAGGATTTTGAGTTGATTTGGCCTATTTTCAAGCAGGTTATCGCCGGGGGCGACTGCTATTTATTTCATGCGGACTTGGACCCGAACGTGGCCTATCGTTACTGGTTTGGTCCAGGCGTTGCGACGTTTCTGGCCCGGCACCAGGCAGACCGAAACGCTGCCTCGGCACCCCGCAATCCCGCCTCGGTGCTGGGGTTTTATAAGCTGGTGGCGAACCAACCCGATCGCGGTGCCCATGTGGCCAATGCATCCTTTGTGGTAACCCCAGCACACCAGGGTAGGGGGATTGGCTATCAACTGGGCTGTCACTGCCTAGAAACGGCGAAGTCCTTAGGATATCGGGCAATTCAGTTTAATGCGGTGGTCAGTACCAATACGCCGGCGGTGAAGTTATGGCAAAAGTTGGGCTTTAAAATTGTCGGCACCTTGCCCCAGGCGTTTCACCATGCTCGTTTGGGCGATGTGGATCTATATGTCATGTTTCGCAGTTTGCTAGACTCAGAATCTGACTCCTGAGCTGGCTGTGTCGTCCGCCCTGTGTCGTTCGTCCTGTTGCTGTCCGTCCTGTTACTGTCCGTCCTGTTGCTGTCCGCCCTGTTCGTCTCGCAATCCCTGTTCGTCTCGCAATCCCATGGCTCAATGCTCCTCCCCCGCCACGATCGTGGCCACCTTCTACCGCTTCGTCACCCTGTCTGACGTGGCCACCCTCCAAAACCAACTTCTAGACCTTGGCCAACGCCACGGCCTCAAGGGAACGATTCTCCTAGCCCAGGAAGGGATTAACGCGACCGTAGCCGGATCCCGATCGGATCTGGATGCACTTTTTGCCTTTTTAGCGGAGGATTCGCGTTTTGTGGGTCTTATGCCTCGGGAGTCCAGTGTATCTACTCCACCCTTCCAGCGTTTTAAGGTCAAGATTAAGTCCGAAATTGTGACCTTAGGACAGCCCGAAGCGGATCCAAGCCAAAAAGTGGGTACCTATGTACCGCCACAGGAGTGGAATGCGTTAATTCAGGATCCTGAGGTGGTGCTTGTGGATACTCGTAACGAGTATGAGGTGGAAATTGGCAGTTTCCAACGGGCCATTAACCCCCGGACCGATCGTTTTCGGGACTTTCCCTCCTATGTGCAGCAAAACCTCGATCCCCAGAAACACCGTAAGGTTGCCCTATTCTGTACGGGGGGGATTCGCTGCGAAAAAGCGACATCTTTACTACTGAATCAGGGTTTTGAGTCTGTTTATCACCTCCAGGGTGGAATTTTATCCTATTTAGAAACTGTGAAGCCGGAGGAGAGTCTCTGGGATGGGGAGTGTTTTGTGTTTGATGAACGGGTTGCAGTGACCCATGGCCTGGAGCCGGGGCATTATGCCATGTGTCCCAGTTGCGGCCATCCCTTGTCTGAGGCCGATCGCCAGTCACCGGCCTATGAATGGGGGATCTCCTGTCCGGCGTGTGTGGCGGATCTCACCCCGCAAAAGCGTCAGCGTCAGGAAATGCGCTTAAAAACGGCCCTGGTTAAGTCTGTATAGCAGCTAATCTTTTGGTGGAGCTGGATGTAGGCCACCTGCAGTGGCTTACACCTTGCTCCTGAGGTTTACGCCGGTTTTGGCAGTCAATCCGCTCAAATTCTTCTTTCAAGGCAAAAATACGATGAATGCTGAAGAGTGGTTAACCATCGGTCGCATTGTCGCTCCCCAGGGACTGCGGGGTGAGGTGCGGGTTTATCCAGAAACGGACTTTCCAGAACGGTTTGAGGAGCCGGGACAGCGATGGTTGTTGCGACCCAAGGCCACGGAGCCAGAGCCAGTGGAACTGGAAAGCGGCCGGTTTTTAGCAAATAAGGGGCTATATGTGGTGCAGCTAGCGGGAGTTGACGATCGATCGGCGGCGGAAGCACTCCGAGGGGCACAACTGCTGGTAGCCGCTGACGATCGACCGGAACTTGCACCGGGGGAGTTCCATTATTTAGACTTGGTGGGACTGACGGTGGTGGATCAGGCCAGTGGTCAGGTGGTGGGAACCGTATTGAATTTAATTGCGGCGGGAAATGACTTATTAGAGGTGGAACGATCGCCGGATTGGTTATTCTCGGGTATTGAGTCGGAGACGGCGGCAGAAAATAGCGGTTTACCACAGAATCAGCTAGAAAATGCTGATGCCATGATGGCTGATCCCATAGATGCCCAGACCCAGGCGAATATCGATGCCCAGGTCAGCGAGACGGCAGAAATAACAGCAAAAATAGCGGCAAAAATAGCGGCAAAAACTGGTTCCAAGGCAAAAGCAAAGGCAAAAGCGAAATCTAAGTCTAAGCCCAAAGCCCCGCCTCGACTGTTGATTCCGTTTGTGGAGTCGATCGTGCCCGTGGTTGATCTACCCAACCAACGCTTGGAGATTACGCCTCCACCGGGTTTGTTGGATTTATCCTAGTGGAGTGGGGTAATTCGGCAAAAAGTGCCGTAATTAGGGGAATTATGGCCCTAATGCCCCTAGGGTAACCGATCGGCTGCCCTAGGGGGAGGGCAAGGTTAGCGGCAGCCTAGGCTCATTTTAGTGGGCATTCCGGTGGAGGGGTTGACGCCCGTGGCGCGCTGGCAGAGCAGATAGGTTTGGTAGCGATCGAGGATCGTTTCGGAAAAGTCAGCCCCGGTAATGTCGGCATCCGTGAATGTGGTGCCGGTGGCGATGAGTCCGACAATAATGGCGTTGTGGAGATCGGCTTGGTCGAAGATGACCCGATCGGCAAAGGCGGCGGTGAGATTGGCCCCTGCGAGGTTGGCTTCGGTGAAATCGGCCTTCGTCAAAATGGTGCCGGTGAGATCGGCATTTTCAAAGTTCGCTTGGCGCAGGGTTGCCCCCGCCAGGGAGGTACCCGAGAGATCACTGCCCGAGAAATCCTGGTTATTCAAGTTCGATAGGGTGTAGTTGACCTGATTCTGTTGGGCCAGTACCGGTGTTGGCCAGACCCCCACCGCACCCAACAGCCACACCAGCATGAAGGCTCCCCATAACATAGACCGAAGGCCAGACATAGACCGGAGACCGGCGGCGGAGTTTGGAAACCGGTTGCACCGGGGCTGGCGGTGGGTGCGTTGGCGTGGGGCAAAGATAGGGGCCATAAAGTGGGGCATGGTACGTAGCACAGGTGAACAACCACACCGAAGACAAGCGCTTGGGTTGCATTCTTCGGGTGCCCCCCATCTTCTCACACATCCTCTGGCGCAGTGAGGGACTTCCCATCCGTTATTTATATAATTCTGACTTATCAATAAAATTTGAAACTTCGTTTTATCAAATCATTGCCTTCGGAAGATTTTCATATAAACTAGCTCACAGGGAAAAGAAAAGCTCCATAGATAAAACTCTATGGACTATGTGATTCAACGGAGTGA
>JAYKIB010000296.1:0-29196 GCA_035285005.1 Prochlorothrix sp. | reverse complement strand
GGCCCTTGGCCGCAGTTGCCGAATCCCCCTCGCTCCCCCTTTTGAAGGGGAAAGTAAAGGCTATCCCCCCCGCCTTACAAGGGGGGTTAGGGATTCTCCTAGGTTTATAAAGGGCACCTCGAAAAATTCAAATTTCGACCGCAGTGCCCACGGCAGAACTAGGGTTGTGGCCGGCGGCCACAATTAATCGAGGTGCCCTAAATATCCCCAATTAGGAGGCACTTGAGAGGTGTTTGCGAAGCGTGCATGAGGTGTGTGTGAGGTACTTGTGAAGTACTGTACTCGTTATATTGGAAGAATATTGGAAGGCATGCCCCCAGTGCTATGGCTGGCGATCGGGACTGGTTGCGATCGGGAGATGGCTGCGATCGGGAGCCGATCGGGGATTCTGGGAATTGCGAAGTCTGGGTTTTAAGGCCGATCGGCGGGAATTAGGGGCTATAATCCGGTAGCCTGAACTCACACACGCCGCACGCAAGAGCCGACGATCGCATCCCATGGCAGGTTACATTCTGGTTCTCTCCGTTTTGATCCTTGGTGGAGTCATTGCCACCCTGGGCGATCGACTCGGTACTAAAGTTGGCAAAGCACGGCTCAGTCTTTTTAATCTTCGGCCTCGGGATACCGCCGTCGTCATTACGATCATCACCGGTAGCATCGTTTCCGCCACCACCTTGGGGATCCTGTTTGCGGTCAATCGGGAACTGCGGGATGTGTTTCAACTGAAGCAGTTGGAAGATCAGCGGGAAACGGCACTGGCGGAACTGGAGCAGGTGCAGCAGGAAAAAACAGCCATGGAGGCGGCCCTGGTCCAAGCCCAGCAACAGCAGGCCGAAGCCCAGGAAGAACTGACCCTCATTAATACCTCCCTAGCCTTGGCCCAAAGTCGCCAAGCCGCCACCCAAGCCCAGCTTGAAACCGTGGCGGGACAGGCCCAGGAGTTACGACAGGAAGCGGAAGCGCTCCAGGCCGAGGCTGCGGAGTTAATGGCCCAGCGCGATCGGGTGCAGGCCCAGATTGAAGAACGCGATCGGGCGATTCAGGAGCAGGAAGCTTTGTTAGCCGCCGGACAGGCTCAAATTGCGGAAGGACAGGCCCAAATTGAAAATCTCGAATCGGCGCAGCAGTTCCTAGCCCAGGCAGTGCAGCAACTGGAGCAAAACTACCGCCTCCTGCAAACGGGCAGCGTGGCCCTGGCCCGGGGCCAGGTTCTGGCCACGGCGGTCATTCGCAGCCCGACCCCCGAGGATAGCCAAACCCTACTCGATCAGCTGTTGCGACAGGCGAACCAGGTGGCCCAGCAGCAGATCCGACCGGGCACCCCCAACCCGGAAGAACCGGTGATTCAGGTGGCCCAAACCGAGGTCGATCGTCTGATTGAGGAGTTGGCCAACGGTCAGCCCTATGTGGTGCGGGTGTTGTCGGCCCGGAATTATGTGCTGGGGGATAGCCGCGCCCAGGTGGTGCTGGAGGTTAGTCCCAACCGCATTATTTTTGCGCCCGGTGAAGTGGTGGCCAAGGCTTCGACGGATCCTGTGGAAATGGATCTGGAGCAATTACGGCAGCGCTTGGATTTGCTCCTGGCGGCTTCCCAGTTCCGGGCCGAGCGAGCGGGGATTGTGTCGGAAGGGGTGCCCCTGCGGGTCCAAACCTATGTCCAATTCCTAGAACAGTTGGCTGCCCAGACCCAGCCCTTGATGATCCAGGCCGTGACTCCGGTGCCCGTCTACACGGTGGGTCCGTTGCGATTGCAGTTTATTGCCTTTGATGCCGATGGACGTGAAGTCTTCCGCAGCCAAGATCCCCCCGCCGTCGGTGATTCTAGGCTTTGATCCGGGGCGGGATAAGTGTGGCCTTGCGGTGTGGGCCGGGGGCCGAGTGCTAACCCATGCGGTGGTACCTGCTGGGGAGACGATCGCCACGATCGCCCAGTGGATCCAAGAGTTTGGGGTGACGCAACTGGTGATGGGTAACCAAACCACGGCAAAACAATGGCGATCGCGCCTGGAGCAGGAACTGGTGCCCTGTCCGCCGCTGGCGCTGGTGGATGAGCGTAATAGCACCTTGGAGGCACGCGATCGATATTGGCAGCTGTATCCGCCTCGGGGATTGACCCGCTTGCTGCCCCGGGGGTTGCGCCAACCGCCTCGCCCGATCGATGATATTGTGGCGATTTTACTGATTGAGCGGTACCGGGCTTAATTTGCCGCCCCAACCTCGTCTAGCTTGAGGGCACCTCGACTAATTGCCAACCCAACCCTGATTCTTACGTGGGTCACAGAACGAAAACTTGGATTTTTTGAGGTGCCCTTGACTTCAGGGGGTGCATCCGAGCACCCCACCAGCGTACTTCATCGGAGCCTTTCACCATGGCAAGCCTTAACGTTGAACAGGGCCAGTACACCTCCTACATCCTGACCGACGAAGCCACCCAGTCGGAAGTAGTCATTATTCCTGAGCGAGGCGGCATCATCACTGAATGGCGGATCCAAGGTCAGGACTTGTTCTATCTCGATCGGGAGCGTCTCAAAGATCCTAAGCTCAGCATACGTGGAGGAAACCCGATTCTTTTCCCCATTTGCGGTAATTTACCCCAGGATCAGTATCAAGTGGCGGGAAACTCCTACACCCTGGTACAGCATGGTTTTGGCCGCAATTTGCCCTGGACGGTGCTGGAGCAATCCACCGATCCCCTGAGCCTCTCGGTCCAACTCACCAGCAATGACCAAACCCGATCGGGCTATCCCTTTGAGTTTGCGGTCACCTACACCTATGTGGTCCAGGGAACGAGCCTAGAGGTGCGCCAACGCTACGAGAATCAGGGCGATCGGCCCATGCCGTTTAGTGTCGGATTCCATCCCTACTTTGGGATTAGCGATAGCAATAAGGGGCAGCTTCAGTATAATTTCCCCGTTAAACAGTGGCAGGTGAAGGAAACAGGAGAGCTTCTGCCCTTTGAAGGCTTAGACTTCAGTCAGGCGGAAATTGATATGGCATTTCCTGGGGTGACGGGTTCGGTGGCCACGGTCACGGATCCGACCCGATCGCTCACGATTACTGTGGAGTACGACAGCCCCTTCAAAACCTTAGTATTCTGGACGGTGCAAGGGAAAGACTTCTACTGCCTCGAACCCTGGAGTGCGCCCCGCAATGCCATGAATACGGGCACGGATTTGATTACGTTAGCGCCCGGTGAGGTGTTGGAAACCTGGGTGCGTTACCGGGCTGCGATCGGTTAGGAGAAAGGGTAAGCGTCAAGCGATCCCCATCCAGCGATACCGCAACAGTGCTGTACAAAAAGTCAGGGTTGGGATGGGCGGCAAAGCCGCTCATCCCAAACCTGACTCTTGCGCGGGCTGTCTCCCCAAAATTTGGACTTAGCAAAATTTGGACTTGGCGAGGTGTCCTAGGGTTGGGTAATGACAGCCCCTAGGGCAACTCCGTACGTCCCATCAGATAGCGATCGCACTCCCGTGCTGCCTCTCGGCCCTCATTAATCGCCCACACCACCAAGCTCTGACCCCGACGACAATCTCCCGCCGCAAAGACACCGGGCATACTCGTCGCATAGTTGTGGTACTCCGCCTTCACATTGCTTCGGGCATCACGCTCTAACCCTAGGGCATCTAAAAGCGGCTGCTCTGGCCCTAAAAAGCCCATGGCCAGTAAAACTAAATCCGCAGGCAAGACTTTCTCAGTTCCCGGCACCTGTTGGGGGATAAAACGACCGTTTTCATCCTTTTCCCACTGCACTTCCACCGTATGGACAGCCTTGACCTGGCCCGACTCGTCCCCTTCAAACTTCGTGGCGGTGGTGGTGTAAACCCGAGGATCATTGCCAAACTTGGCCACGGCCTCCTCTTGGCCGTAATCTAAGCGGTAGACCTTGGGATATTCTGGCCAAGGATTGGTAGCCGCTCGTTCGATCGGGGGACGAGGCATAATTTCCAACTGGGTTACACTGGCGCAGCCATGGCGGATAGAGGTGCCCACACAGTCCGTACCGGTGTCGCCTCCCCCGATAATAATGACATTTTTATCAGCGGCAGAAATAAAGCCCGCACTGGCTTCCCCGTCTAGGACCGATCGGGTATTTTCCGTTAGGAACTCCATGGCAAAATGGATGCCCTTGAGGTCTCGCCCATCGATCGGCAAATCCCGAGGCTTTGTTGCTCCAGTACATAGAACCACCGCATCAAAATCATTTGTTAGCTCTGCGGCTGTAATATCCTTACCGATTTCTGTCCCACAAACAAACGTTACACCTTCCTTTTCTAGCAACGCCAAACGCCGCTGAACCACCTCTTTTTTATCCAGCTTCATGTTGGGAATCCCATACATGAGCAGGCCACCGGGACGATCCTCCCGCTCGAATACCGTCACGCTATGGCCAGCCTTGTTGAGTTGGGCCGCTGCACTCAGTCCCGCCGGACCCGAACCCACGATCGCCACGCGTTTGCCGGTCCGCTTTTCAGGCGGTTGCGGGACAACCCAGCCCGACTCCCAGCCCTTGTCGATAATGGCGTGCTCCAGGGTCTTAATCGTCACGGGTGGCGCATTAATGCCCAAAACACAGGATCCCTCACAGGGCGCAGGGCAAACCCGGCCCGTAAATTCGGGGAAATTATTGGTGCGGTGGAGTCGATCGAGGGCTTCCTGCCACCGTCCTCGGTAAACCAAATCATTCCACTCGGGAATCAGGTTATTAATGGGGCAACCACTGGCCATGTTGCTGATCAGCGTCCCCGTATGACAAAAGGGGGTTCCACAGTCCATGCACCGCGCTCCCTGGGTTTGGAGCTTGTCCTCGGCCATGGGTAGATGGAATTCATCCCAATTTTGAATGCGCTCTCCCGGTAGACGATCGACGGCGGTTTCCCGCACATATTCCATGAAGCCAGTGGGTTTTCCCATTGGGTACTATCCTTTCGTTGTAGTGAGTGACTGGGTACCTCGATTAATCCACGGTTTTGGGCAATAGCCCACGCAAACATCGGGGTTTGGGGCGGGCTAAATGCAGTCGAGGCCCACCCCGATTCATCGAGGTCCCCTGTCTATTACCGTGGGATGTCAGATTCCGCGACAAAACCAAGTTTTTGCCGGTGAATCCTATCAAAATCAAGGTTTTAGCGGGTAGCTAGGCCGATCGTCCCAATCGATCGACATGGCCTGCCCTCAGAATAGGACACAAAGCTGTGGGGCTTTAGGTTTCTTTGGGAAAAATTGAGAATTTCCAATTGACCTTCGAGCACCTCAGAAAATCTAGGGCACCTCGATTCATTGGGTTACGCGGCGAAGCCGCGCAACCCAACCCTTATTCTGCCGTGGGTACTACGGTGAAAATCTGTATTAATCGAAGTGCCCTCTAGACTGTCATCCTGTGGCCTCGGCAAAAATCAGGGTTGTGCCAGGTGGAAAAGCCACCTGGCACAATTCAGGTCATGCCCCAATTCACCTTCTAGCCCTGGGAATAGCCTTTCTCTTCGGTGCGTTATGGCTATGCCTCACACCCCCCACAAGCTGTGTTTATTTTTCCTGTTCCCCTTAGCCCTGGAGACAGCGGATTGCCTCCAACATCCCGCGAGCTTTATTGAGTGTCTCTTCGTACTCCTTTTGGGGATCGGAATCGGCCACCAGTCCAGCACCAGCTTGGACCATTACCTGATGGACATCGGGCTGATCACTATGGGGATCGGGACGCACGACCATAGTGCGAATCGTGATTGCCGTGTTGAGTTGCCCCTCAAAGTCGTAGTAGCCGTAGACTCCCGAGTAAATACCACGCCGATCGGGTTCTAGATCGTGAATAATCTCCATTGCCCGAATCTTGGGCGCACCACTGACAGTTCCAGCGGGAAAACAGGCCTTCATCAAGTCCCAGGCCGTTTTACTCCTATCTAAATTGCCCACCACATTGCTGACAATATGCATCACATGGGAGTAACGCTCGATGCACATCAGCTCATCCACTCGCACGGTACCGTTATGGCAAACCCGCCCCAAATCGTTGCGACCAAGGTCCACCAGCATCACATGTTCAGCCCGCTCCTTGGGATCGTCGAGGAGGTCCTGCTCTAGGGCAAGGTCTTCGGCGATCGTCTGGCCACGCTTGCGAGTTCCGGCGATCGGGCGCACCGTGGCCAGTAGTTGGTCTGGATTCTGGGGATCGCGCTCGGCCTTGACCATCACTTCGGGACTGGAGCCAATCAGTTGCCAGTCACCAAACTGAAAATAGGCCATGTAGGGAGACGGGTTGACCAGGCGGAGGGAGCGGTATAGGGCAAAGGGCTGGCCCTGGTAGGGAGTATTCAGGCGCTGGGAAATGACAACTTGGAAGATATCTCCAGCACGGATATGTTCCTTGGCCCGATCGACATTGGCGCAAAACTGTTCTTGGGAGATGTTGCTGCTGAAGTCGATGGGGGGACGATCGGTGGCACGATCCGATCGCTGGGGGGACCATTCCAGTAGGGTTGTTTCCTGGGGCAGGGGTTGCTGGAGATTGTGGACGAGTTGCCGCACCCGATCGCAGGCATCGGCATAGGCCGCCTCTAGATCCGGCTGGGCTTGGAGATTGGCATAGGCAACAGCCCAAATTTTGCGCTGCACTTGGTCAAAAATAAGCAGACTATCCACCTGCATCCAGCAGCCGTCGGGCAGATCATCCTCGGTGGCGGCATGGACGGGGACTCGGGGCTCAATCCACTGGATCAGCTCATAGCCCCAAAAACCAAATAAGCCTCCGATACCGGGGGGAAGCTGGGGTAAGTGGACCGGTTTGTAGGGTTCTAGGCACTGGGCCAAGATTTTGAAGGGATCGCCCTGGAATTGGCTTTGGGAACCATCGCGAAAGGATTGGGTTGTGCGATCGCCCCGGGCTTCTAGAACCCAAAGCGGATTACAGCCCAGCAAGCTGTAGCGCCCCACTTTCTCGCCCCCTTCGACGGATTCCAACAAAAAACTGTAGGGCTGGCCCGCACAAACTCGATACCAGGCAGAAACGGGGGTATCTAGGTCGGCGACCCATTCTTGGTACACCGGTACAAAGTTGCCCTGTTGGGCGAGGGTGGAAAACGTCTCAAAATCCGGGGCGATCATGGGGAGCGGGGGGTAAAACGATGCGGTACTGTTGCGAGACTGTTGCGATCCGATCAAAACTCAACGGAGAGGATGCCTGATCTCGATCGACCTGATCTCGATCGATGGGTTTATGGCTAGAGAGCACCTCAAAAAATCCAAGCAGCGGGGTGGGCATCCCTCACCCTGCCAGAGTCCAGGGCTACCCGTCGGGACTGGGCTTGGCTTGAGCAGCTGCGCTGCCACTATTTAGCCTGCCAGAGACTCTTGACTTGCTAGGGGGCACCTCGAAAAACCAGGGGTTTCTCCTGTGATCCCAGTCAGGCTCGGAGTTGGCTGGAGTAGTTGCGCCCCTCGGCACAGTGCATCGAGGTGTCCTAGGTTTTGACCTTTTCTATGCTAAAGGCTGGGGGGCATTAACGGATAATCTTTCCCGGGACGGGCCTATCCATACGGTGCTCAGCGGGTCTAGGCAGCTTCAAGCCACTCTAAAATAACAGTAGGGTGAGCATTGCCCACCCTACCGAGTTCCCAGGAATTTTTAAGCAAGTGTAAGGGCTAAAATCGGCCTTACGCCCGCTTAAAGTTCACATTTAAGCTTTGAATTAGGCTTCAAAGGTGTCCTTACCGCTGAACTTAACCGCAGCAGGCTCGGGATTGTCACCAATCTTGCGAGCAACGCTGTTCGCAGCCGTTCGGCCTTCGTTAACTTTCTCGGGGAACACGCCATCCTTGGGATGTAGGTACTCCACATCGCCAGTGGGGAAAACACGGTAGATCTTATAATTGTCCATTTTGGGCTTAAACTTGGTGCGCAGTTGGCGACCTAAGGCTAAGCACTGCTCTTTGCGAGCGAGATAAAGGAGGTTCTCACCTTCGTTCATGGTTGCAGCGCCACCGGTGGGCATTTCAAACACCTGCTCTTTGGTGCTTGTCCAGGTGATGGCGTACTTTTCTTCGAGGTCGGCCTTCTTAAGGAGACCACCCGTGCTGCCCCCGAAGATGGGCGTTTTGCCGGTCAATGTTTCTGCCATAGGGGTTTCTCTTGAACCTTAGATGTGTGTTGAAATCGAACCAGGACAGCACTACTGTCCCAGCTTAACTTCCAGCAATATTATTTTGAGGGAATCGTAGCACCTTGCCCCTCGGCAACTTAGGGAGTGGAAATGAACTGTTACAGTTCTTTAGACTTGGACCCCTGATTGACTGACAGGCACCTCGATTAATTCAACTTTTCACCGGAGTGTCTACAGCAGGGCACCTCGATTAATCCAAATTTTCATCCTGTGATCCACGCAAGAATAAGGGTTGTGGCGTGCGGCTTCGCCGCACGCCACCATTAATCGAGGTACCCAGCAGAATCAGGGTTGGGTTGCGCGGCGCCGCCGCCCAACCCAATGATATCGAGGTGCCCTGATGTTTTATCGAGGTGCCCTGATGTTTTGATGTGGTGTCTGACGTGGTGTTTGTTTATGGCGATCGATCGGTGGCAACCCTGGTTTCATTCGGGCTTGATTTTTTTGGGTGGGGGCTGGGGGAGCATCAGCCGCTACTGGCTGGGCCGCGCCATTAACCAGCGGATGGGACCAACCCTGGACGGCATGGTGGGGCTTGGGGGGGGGATCTTCCCTTGGGGAACCTTGGGGGTTAATAGTCTGGGGTGTTTTGTGATTGGGCTTGTCTTGGCCCTGGCCGAGCGCCACGGTATGAGCCGAGAGCAGACCCTCTTGTTGGCGACGGGATTTTGTGGTGGGTTTACCACCTTTTCGAGCTTTGCCTATGAAAGCCAGAGCCTGGGTACCGATCGCCAGTTGGGGCTTGCGCTCCTCTATAGCTTGGGCAGTGTGGTGCTGGGGGTTGTGGCAACGGGGCTGGGACTTTGGTTCGGTCGCCGCTAGGGCGGGTCATCAATTCACTGGGGAACTGCACCTCGATGAGTTGTAGTAATTGTGGCCGGCGGCCACAACCCTGATTATGCCGTGGACATCGTGGTAGAAATTAGAATTTGTCGAGGTGCCCTCCTGTGATATCAAAGTGCCACGCCCGCCCCAGTTGCGGGAGCTAGGGGCAGGAGTCGGAGTCTGGTGCGGAGTCTTGTAATGTACGGGGATCGATCGACCTCGTAGAAATACGGGGAAACGGGGTGAACAGGGACGATCGCCCCAGGGCAGAACTCCGCAAAGCGGTCTAGGAATGTTAGCAAACCTCGATAATTTTGCGGGAATATGCCTCGATTTATGTATCCAATGTGTCAGAAATCAGCCTAGGATAAGAGTATCGCTTCCGCACCGGGTAGCTGGATGCTATTTCCGAGGCATCTCCACAGGTCTGAGTCTCAGTCCGCTGTGGATGTGGGTGGAATGCGAGTGACTCTGAACGCCAAGGCACCTCGACAATTTATAGCGGCAACTCATCGCAGCTAACGCTTAATCGGGATCGGCAGTAAATCCGCCCCCCCCAAACCCTGACGGGTGACCTTGATTAATTGTGGTGTGCGGCTTCGCCACCCCCCCCAACCCCAATCATGGCATGGGTTCCAGGATAAAGAGTTGAATTAATCGAGGAGTTCGATTCTGGCATGGCCTATTTTCCAAAGATTTGGATTCACCGAGACGCTCGGTATTTAGCCCTAAAAAGGATAACAACACAACTCACAACCGGGCCTAATTAAGACAAATCTTCCCTGCCTTTGGGCACCTCGAAAAATCCAAGTTTTGATCCCATTACCTACGCAAAAATCAGGGTTAATTTGGACGGCAAATTCGCCCGAATTAATTGGTCAAAGTGCTCCTTTGTTAGAACAGATTTCTGTACCCAACACCTCTGCAAAAGCTATAAAAAATGGCGTTTTTCCCTTAGCTTTAATCCGGTTTCATGGGGGTACCTCGATTAATTGGGTTGTGCGGCTTTGCCGTATGCCAAAACCCTGATTCTGAGGTGATTCACAGGACGGAACTCCGGATTTTCCGAGATGCCCATTGGGTACCCTGATTGATTGTTATACATAGGCTTACAATCTACGACAACCCTAATCCCTGCGTGGATCACTTCCGAAAAATCTTAGCCTAGGATCTCGATCGATCGCAGTGAATAACCTCACCGTTCATCACAATCCTGACTCTGCGGTGAACACCGTGCTAGAGACTTTACTTTTGGACACCTCGATTAATCCAAATTTTTGGGAGACAGCCCACTCAAGAATCAGAGTTTGGGTTAGGCGGCGAAGCCGCCTAACCCAATTAATCAAGGTGTCCTTTTGTGAAACACCTCTGGGGATATCTAAAGGCGTAAAGAAATATAAAGTTTGATTTTTATTATCAAAGTCCACTTCTTAGAGCCTTTGAAATCTCAGATAATTAAAGACCACCAAACCACTCTTCCCCTGCTCAGCCAGAGGCTAGAACCATGCAGAAATCCTCCAGCTTTAGTTTTCGCCTTCTGCACTCTGCCTTCCCTGTACCTTTGCCCCAGTTCATGTCCAGATTCCTGTCCCCTACTCTGCTTACAGCATTGTTAACAACCGGGCCGCACAAGACAGGCGTTGCCCCGCCACAGGTGGGGCAACGCCCTGCACCCGATACCTCTAAACAATGCTCTCAGAGGATGTTTGGAAACTTCGGCCAAGGGCCGTAGGCCCTGGCAGAATCCCCCTCAGTCCCCCTTTTGAAGGGGGAAGAAAAGGCTGTCCCCCCCTTGTAAAGGGAGGTTAGGGGGGATTGTCTTAGGTTTCCAAACATCCTCTTAGGGCACCTCGATTAATACAGATTCTCACCGCAGTACCCACGGCAGAATCAAGGTTGGGTGGCGCGGCGAAGCCGCGCAACCCAATGAATCAAGGTTCCCCTTAGGAACTGCTGTTTTAGGGGAGCCGGTGGTAGGGAGGGACAGAAATCGCTACTATGCTAGGAATTTCCGCTCCCTACAGGGTGTAAATAAAGTCATTGACTAACATCCCTGGAACCCGCATTCCCCCCAAGGCCCGACGACCATAGGTGCCGGTTTCAGGAATAATTTCCCGATTTTGGGTGAAGGCGACTAGATTTTCGCCCCAAAAGCGATCGAGGCTGTCATCGAAGCGTAGATTCTCGATCGGTGCCACGATTTCTCCCCCCTCAACCCAGAAGCAGGCATAGCGCGTCATGCCCGTGAGCCGACCCGCCGATCGATCGCTCCAGTTCAAGTAGTGTAGGTTCGAGATATAGAGTCCTTCGTCAAGGGTGTCTAAAATTCGGGGTTCTTCTAGGGTTCCGGCCAGAATTTCCGGCGATCGGAGCCATTCTCCCCCGGCGGCACCGTTGCTGCTAAGACCATATTCCTGGGCAGTGCGGGTACTGATCAGGGTATGGGCCAAGGTTCCGGCTGTGATCAGGTCTAGGGTCTTGGGGGCCAGTTCCCCCCGATCGTTAAAGGCGGGCACAAGGCCCAAACCGAAATCCTCCCGTAGGGTGAGCAGGGGCGAGAGGCTGTGGGCTTGGGGATTGGGTGGCGGGGGGGGGGAAGCTGGGGCTTTTTTGCTGCGCCGGAGGGGAACCAGGGGACTTTCGCCGGTTTGTAGAGATTTTTCGGACCAGGCGCCGCTGGCTGCGTCTAGGAGGGCGGCAACGGCGGCGGGGGCAAAGTAGGTGCGGTAGCGGCCTCGGGGAATGGATTTGCGGGGACATTGGAGTTGTTGCAGTTGCTGTCGATCGCGTTGAATGGCGACTTGATAGACTGCCTGATCCCAGGTTTTCCCGGCATAACTTCCTTTTACGGCTTGTCCCTGGCTATCCCAACAGGAGTAGTCGAGGTTAAAGGTTTCGGTTTGGAACCAGTGGTACTGTCCAGCGGAGTCGGCCTGGGCGCGGACACAACAACCTGCGGCGTAGAGGCCAACAAAGTCCAGGTCGGCGACGGGTTCGAGGATGGCGCTGGCGGCTTCCGATGGGGAGAGGAGTTGGCCGGGGTAGGTCGTGTGGCTGTGGGCGTTGCCCTGGGGCCAACTGAGGTAGGGATCGCCGAGGACAGTGGGGAGGGTTTGGCGTAGATAGGCCAGGGTTTGGAGGAATTGGGGCTGGTCGAGATCGAGGCAGCCGGTGAAGGGAATGCTGGCTTGGAGCTGTCGATCGAGACCGGGGTTGGGTTGGGAGTTGGGTTCGGGACTGGATGCGGGATGGATGGGAGTGCCGCGCTGGTACCAGGTGAGGGTGAGGGCACCGTCCAGGACTTGTCCGCCTTGGCGGACTTTGGCGCGGTTAAAGCGGATAAATTGGCTGTCTTCGGCCCAGAGGGAGAGCTGAAAGGCTTCGTCAGGACCGCAGTGGGCACGGGCCAGGTCCAGTAGGGCTTGAAAGGTGGGTTCCCAGGTGGGACGGGCGGAGTCGGTCATGGGAGGGACGGGGGATGGGATTTGGGTCGGGTTTGGGTCGGGCTTGGGTTGAAGTTTAGTCGAAATTCGATCGGGGGGGGGGGTGAGGATCCATAACGGGCACCTCGATTAAGCGCTGACTTTCACCGCAGTACCCACGGCAGAATTAGGGTTGGGTAGCGCGGCGAAGCCGCGCCACCCCATTAATCGAGGTGCCCAGGGGTAAACCCTATCTTTTTTCCCACAAAGCCATTAAAGTAGTACACACTACCTACTCACCATGAAACCACCCTACTTCAAAAGGGGGACTGAGGGTGATTCTGTGCGGGCTTACAGCACTTAGCCGCAGTTTCCAAACATCTTACTGGGAGGGGCGTCATTGGAAGGGGACAGCTTCGCCGCCCACCCCAGCCCCTAATCCCCATGGCGAATTAATCGAGGTGTCCCATATCTACAGGAGTCTTCATTGATTGATGCATCAATTTATGTACCGTTCTATTGCGATTTGGGGTGTGACCAGTGTGTTCGCGATCGGGTCCGTGGCCTGTGCAGTGGATTCATCGGTGACGGATTCGGCGGTAGCAGATTCGGCGGTGGCAGATTCGGCGGTGGCAGATTTATCCATGTTAGAGTCCTCAGCCGTCCCTAGTCCCCCCCCAGAAGTCCTCGCTGCGCCCCTCCAGGATCTGCCCAGCGTTACCGTTCTAACGGTGGTGGATGGGGATACGATCGAAGCACTCCCCGTCATAGATCAGACCCCTTCAGCTGAGCCGATCCGGATTCGTCTTGCCTGTATTGATGCTCCAGAACTGGCCCAAACTCCCTATGGTGCCCAGAGCCGCGATCGGCTCCAAGCACTAGCGCCCCCCAACGCCACATTGCACATGCGCACAGTGGATTACGATCGCTATGGGCGCACGGTGGCTGAACTTTTTGCAGGGGAAACGAATTTGAATCTGACCCTGGTGCAGGAAGGTCAGGCGGTGGTTTATGACGACTATGTCAGTAACTGCGGGGTCGATCGCTACTATGAAGCCCAAGACTGGGCCAAGACTCAGCGTCTAGACTTTTGGAGCCAAAGCAGTCCCACGATACCATGGGACTTCCGGCGACAGAAACGATCGATCCCGGCGCCCGTTCCCCTGGCGGCGAAGGATGGGGAGAGTCCCCTGCCCGACTGTGCCAATACGGACTGTGATTGTGGTGACTTTGCCACACAAGCCGAAGCACAACGGGTCCTGGATGCATTTCCAGGGGATCCACACCGACTGGATGGTGATGGTGATGGGATAGCCTGTGAGAGTTTACCGGCCACCAGGCACCTCGATTAAGGGTGGTGCGCGGGTGGTGCGCGGCTTCGCCGCGCACCGCAACCCTTACGCTTGCGGGGGTCATTTTCTCAGAATTTGAATGAATCGAGGTGCCCTACGGCGAACTGATGACACGCCCGAGGGCCTGCATCCCTGGAAACCCGACCCTAGGACTCGATCGGTGCCGTCTACCGTTCTTCCCCAGGCTCCACAATACGCTGAAACAGGTAGCCCGTTCCCCGTGCCGTGAGGATTAACTCGGGATTACTCGGATCCTCCTCCAGCTTGGCCCGCAGTCGTGAAATATGCACATCCACCACCCGCGTATCCACATGACGCTCCGGCGTATAGCCCCACACCTCCTGGAGAATCTCCGCCCGAGAGAAGGCTTCCCCCGATCGACTGACCAGGAGTTCCAACAGACTAAACTCCATCCCCGTCAAACGGATGCGTTCATCCCCCTTGTACACCTGCCGCTTGTTGGTATCAATGCGTAACGCATTAACCTGAATCACCCCCGAACTGGGAATCCCCGACGTGCTGGTTTTCTCAACCCGACGCAGCACCGATCGAATCCGGGCCTCCAACTCCTTCGGCGAAAAGGGCTTCACCACATAGTCATCGGCCCCCAGTTCTAAACCCGTGATCCGATCGGCCACGTCCCCCAGAGCCGTGAGCATGATAATGGGCACATCTGACTCCTTGCGCAGTTCCTGACAGACCCCATAGCCATCCAGCTTGGGCATCATCACATCCAGAACCACCAAGTCTGGCACCGCCTGATGGAACGTTTCCAAAGCCTCTTCACCATCAGCCGCAGTTACCACGTCATAGCCAATCATGGATAGGCGTGTCTCCAGGATGCGCCGAATACTGGCTTCATCATCGACGACTAGGACTCTTTCCTTATGGCTTTCCAATTTTTCCTATCCTCCTCGTATCGCAGGTTAAGGTCACCAGGAACGCAAGCCGCGATTCTCCTTGGCAACGTCAGTACTGATTTTCTCAAAAAATTTTCAGTCGATCACAGAAAGGGGCACCTCGATTAATTGGGTTGCGCGGCTTCGCCGCGCAACCCAACCTTGATTCTGCCGTGGGTACTGCGGTGAGAATCTGTATTAATCGAGGTGCCCAAAGGGCACCTCAAAAAGTCTAAATCCTGGGGAAGTCACCCGGATCAGAATTTTGAGTGGGCTAGGGGCTGTCATCATTTAACCCTAGACGGCCCCCAGAATCAGAGACACAGCCCCTAGCTCATACCACTGGGGTGGGCGTGTAACGCTGATATCACAAGGTTTCTACAGGTCATTAATGACATGCCCTAGGGCGGCGGTGCTGCCCAAACCCATTCATCGAGGTTTCCAAGATTAGATCACAAAGAATAACATCTTCGCCTGATCTCAGGGCTTCGAGGGAGTGGTATCGCCCCCGTCCCAAAAACTTTGGGACTGACTGGATTTCAGCCCATCCCAAAGCAAGATGCCCCGGTTTGGGTGCAGGGGTGCGGTGGAGACCGCACAGCAGTCCCAGCGGATATTTTAATAGAGTTGTCCGTTGCCCTAGCGGGGAATATTGCCCGAACATTGCCCCAAGACACCGGAGTCACCCTAGCACCCTTCTGGGTCCGGTATGCGGGAACTAAGGAAAGGCTTAAAGTTCTGTCAGGACATCCAGAGCAGCAAATTAGCCCAAAATGCGAGTCTGCCATGGGCGATATGGCATCTTGCAGATGAGCGCCCCAAAAAGTCCACGTTTCTGTCCCGTAACCACGTCAGGGCACCTCGATTAATTGGGTCGCGCGGCTTCGCCGCGCGACCCAACCCTGATTCTGCGGTGGGTACTACGGTGAAAATCTGTATTAATCGAGGTGCCCGTCAGAATTAGAGGATGTTTGGAAACCGAAGAGAATCCCCCCTAACCCCCCTTTACAAGGGACAGCCTTTTCTTCCCCCTTCAAAAGGGGGACCGAGGGGGATTCTGCCAGGGCCGTAGGCCCTTAGCCAAAGTTTCCAAACACGTTCTAAGATTTGCCCCAATTTGCCCATCATGTAGCACCCAGCCCGCAGCTCCAGTCATGCCGCTCCAGTAGGGTATGTCCACGGCGCAACGCACCGCACGCCGCATACAGCGATCAGAGCACACCCCGCCTCCGGCGAAGTCCATCCCACCTCAGCCAAGCAGGAGCTGCTATAACTAAACCGCTCCCCAATCCATCCCAGTTCCCCAGACTGATTTGCCCCCATTACCACCATGACCCTTGACCTCCGATCGACCTGGCTCCGTGCCCAAAGTCTTGTCGTTTACGCTGAAGTTCTGCACCAGATCCCCGGCCAGCTTTGGCTAAAACTGGGTCGATCGCTCTTAACCCCCGAGCCAGATCCCGCAACGATCGGATCCCTCTATGGCCGATGGTTTCGGGCCTTAGCCACGATCGATCGCCCCTGGACCGACTGGATTCTTAACGCCATTCTCCAGGCCGATAACCCCTGGAGCCGTGCCGCCCAGTTTCAGGATCCCCCAGCTCTGCCCCCGGCCCTCACCGAAGCCGCCGCCCAGGACCTCCGCACCTTTCAGGCCATTGCCCACTGGGATCCCGCAGCCATCAGCGCCCACTGCCAAACCCTCCAGTTATTCACCCCCCCCCTCCCGGCCTGGTACCGCGACCCCCAGCCGCTCCCCGCCGCCGCCGACTCCCTGCGTCAAGCCACGGACTGGGGCCTGGGCCTCGAAGTCCTCGCCCACCACTACCGCAGCCAGGGGATCGGCATTTGGGGCCAGTTTTGGGCGTTTCGCTGGAGCAGCACCCCCGATCGCTCCCCCGATTCGCCTGCGGCGTTTGCTACGCCCTCTGGAGCGGTTCTATCCCAGGGGGGCGATCGACTCCACCTGGCGAGTTCCGGACCCGTCAGCGCCAATCCAGCCGGATCCTGGCAGGGAGTCGCCCATCCCGATCCGGTGCGACTGGAGGAGTTGGTGGGTTACGAACAGCCTAAAGCCCAGTTAATCCAGAACACCGAGTTTTTGCTCGCAGGGCAACCGGCGCTCAATGTCTTGCTTTATGGCAGTCGGGGAGCCGGGAAGTCATCCCTAGTCAAGGCCCTGGTGCCCGAGTATGGGCCTCGGGGGTTGCGACTTCTGGAGGTGATGAAACAGCAGTTGGGGAACTTGCCCCAGATGCTCGATCGTCTGCGGAACTTACCGCAAAAGTTCATTATCTTCGTCGATGATTTGTCCTTTGAAGAGGATGATGAAGCATTTAAGGCTCTTAAGGTGGTTTTAGAGGGTAACGTGGTGGCACGTCCTGCAAATGTAGTGGTTTATGCCACCTCTAACCGTCGCCATCTGGTGCGGGAATATTTCGAGGAGCGGCCTCGGCCCCAGGATGCGGACGAAATTCATCGCTGGGATACGGTCCAGGAAAAACTCTCCTTTAGCGATCGCTTTGGCCTGACCCTGACCTTTGAGCCACCGGACCAGGACACCTACCTCGCGATGGTCCACCACCGCGCTGCTCGGGCGGGTCTCCGCCTTACGCCGGAGGATCTCACCTTCCGAGCCCTGCAATGGGCCACCCGCCACAATGGCCGATCGGGCCGCACAGCCCAACAGTTTATCGATTGGCTCACGGCGGAGCAGTCTAAAGCAAGGTAACCGTGCCTTGGTAACCATCGAGGCGGACCCGTTGGCCGGTCTGGAGACGGGTCGTGGCCCGTTCAATCCCCATCACCGCCGGAATGCCATACTCCCGCGCCACGATCGCCCCGTGGGAGAGCCGCCCGCCGGTTTCAGCAATCACGCCCGCCGCCTGGGCGAGGAGGGGCGCCCAACCCGCATCGGTGTAGGGGACCACCAGGATGGTGTTGCGATCGATCTCGGGCCAGGTTTGGAGATTCTGGACCACCCGAATGACGCCCTCCGCTTGGCCTCGGCTCGCGCCAATGCCTTGGAGGGGTTGGGAACTGGGCGCGGCGGTGGCAGAAGCCGAAGTCGGGACCGAGGCCGAATCAAAAACAGCGGCGGTGGCGCGCGGGGCACTGGGCACAGCAGCCGTGGAACCGTAGACAAGGAAGGGAACCGGGTCTTGGCTGGATTGGTGCCATTGGTGGCGACGTTGGGCGATCGGGGGGGCAGAGCGGTGCGGAGTCACCGGGTCGGGGCTGGAGGCAGCTTGGCCGAGGTGGGTGTCCAGTTCGGACCAGGTTAGGAAGAACAGGTCCTCCCCTTGGCTGAGGAGACCGGTGGCAACCCAGCGATCGGCCAGGAGGAGGAGCGATCGACGCATCTCCGCCAGCAGTTGTAGGTAAACTTGGGCGACCTTGCCTTTTAAGGTAAGACGGGTCTGAAGCCAGGAATGGGGAGCCTTAGGAGAAGATTGAGGGGTTGGGGGAGGATTTTGGATAAACTGACACACCAGGGCCAGGGCGGGTGTGGGATCGTCGTGCCAGTTGGCGATCGCGATATCGGTCCCCACATCGCTGAGGTAGCCGTACTGCTGAATGCAGCCCTGGAGTTGCTGCCACAGCCAGGAGCCGGAGGGCGTTTGCTCCAGCTGGGTTTGGAGCGATTCACTGGGGGACAGGGTGAGGGTGGCGGGGTCCAAACCCCGATCGATGAAGTGGCTGCGGATTTGGGTGGCGAGGGTCTGGAGCGATCGGAGGGCAGCCACCTCCGGCAGAACGCTTTGGTCCAGATCCTCATCCTCGCTGCGGAGAATGGCACGACCGAGGGCAAACCCCAGGGGGGCCAGGATTTGGTAATAGGTGGCGCGGGGAAGCAGGGCGCGAACCTCGGCCAGGTGTTGGGAGATCTGGGCTGGGGAACTGGTGCGGAGGTGAGTCTGGAATTCGTCGGATAACCAGCGATCGAGGGCCGGTTCAAAGTTTTGCCCATAATCGCACTGAAAGTCGCGCTCTAGGGTCCAGATACGGCCTAGCAGACGGAGTAGACCGGGAATATTCCCCAGGGTACTGGCGATCGGGGGGCGGCTAAACTTAGCCCCCAGGGTCAGAAATTCCAAGCTTTCGGCGGGTAAGCCCATGCGCCGGAAGATGTCACCCAGGAGGGTAGCGTTGAAGTAGGCATGGGAATTATGGAGGGTTGCGGTGTCTTGGAAGTCAAGACCTTGGGCACGATCGCCCAGCACGATCGTAAAGATTTCGCCCCAGACACCACAGGTGAGGGGACGATTCAGGCTCCAGGTGAGGGGACGGATGGCACCGGGAATCACTTCAGCGGCAATTTTACGGGTCCAGAGGGGCTGAAGGGTGGTAATGGGCCGGGTTTGCAAAATCCAGAGCTGCTTCCCGTCGTAGGTCCACTCCATATCCTGGGGAATACCGTGGTAGCGCTGTTCCAGGTCACGGGCAAGTTGGGCAACGGCTTCCAGAATAGGAGTCCAGGTTTGGGGATTATCCCGATCGAAGGCATTGATAGACTGCGCTGTTGCTTGGGAATGACTACAATCCCGTGCATGATCCATGTCCTCGGAATTCTCAGCTTTATTCGACTTCTCTGAATTCTCTGGGCTTTGGAGCAGAATCCGAAAGCTTTCCGGCGTAACCTGTCCTGAGACTACGGCATCCGCACCACCGGGCAGTGCTTCGATGACCACCGCATCTCCCGGTTCTAGGGGATCACGACTAAAGGCAACACCGGAGAGTTGGCCGGAAATTTGCTGCTGAATGATGACACTCATGCCACCGTTATTAGACCCAGAACTCCGGCCTTCGCCTTGCCTGGAATCGCGCCTGGAATCACGCTGGGGTCGATCGGCCTGGGGTTTATTGGCTAGAGTAGGGTCGGCTGGAACCCGATCGCGGCGATACTGCTGCGCTGCGGGGCGATCGTAACTAGCCCGCACCTGTTGGATTGCCGTCAGCATCGCCTCGGCCCCCGTAACCGCCAAAATTGACAAATACTGCCCTGCCGCCGAGGATTGGAGCGAATCTTCCCCGATCGCAGAGGAGCGCACCACCCACGGTTGCTGGGGACTAGGGCTAACCCGATCGAGGAGATCCTGGGCCGATTGGTGGCTCTGTAAAACCCAGCCCGACGGGACCGCATAGCCCCACTGATGCAGCTGACTCAGGGTTGCAGCCTTGGATCCCACCTGGGCGGGATCGAGGCGATCGGCGAGGGTCAACAGCCGCGATCGGCCTTGGAAAAAGCGAAACACCGATCGGCTTTGACGGTGTCCTTGGGTCGGGTTCAGGTCCAAATCATCCTCCTGTTGTCCATAGATCCAGGCCATCAATAGCCCAAGCGCGATCGCCACCGTCAGGCCCCATACATCCTGGGGCGATCGCCATGCTTCCAGAATCGGCATCAGCAACAGCACACCGTAGCGGCTCTGGCGGCGTTGCCGTGTCATCACAAAATACAGCCCCCCACCCAGGGCCACCCCCAGGGCCACCCGCCAGTCATGGACCAGATACCCCCACACCAGATTGGTGGTCCCGGCCCCCTGGCCCCATCCATAGCGGCCCAACACTAAGCCCAACAGTCCCGCCAACTCCCAGGCCGGGGCGAGTCCCAGGCTGCGACTCAGCAACACCACCGCAATTCCCTTCCCCGCCTCCGACAGCACCGCTAAAATCCCGGCGACCCGTCCACCGTGGTAAAAGGCTGCCGAAACGCTGACGTTGCCGGTACCCAGTTGCGCGAGCCGTTTTCCCGTCAGGAGTCGGGTAATCCAGTCAATCAGAGGAAGTCCTCCCAGGAGGGGCGACAAGAGGAGGAGGAGGAGAGGGGCCATGGGTACGGGGATCGATCGCGGCTATGGTCTCTAGCTTGGGGCCGATCGGGGGAAAACCCACGAGAGTTTCCAAGTCTTTTAAGAGTGCCTCCAGGGGAGGACATGCAGCACTGTTCGCGACAGTACCGTACAAGTGAAAATAGGGCACCTCGATTAATCCGAATTTTTGGGAGACAGCCCACGCAAGAGTCGGGGTTTGGGTTGGGCGGCTTCGCCGCCCAACCCAATTAATCGAGGTGCCCAATAGGGGATTGCCCCGCCTTCGGCCCTGATTGTGCCATGGGCACCATGGTAGGAATTTGAACTTTTCGAGGTTCCCTTAAGGATAAAATCTCTAAACTCGGATAATAATCCGCAAAAAAGGTGACTATGCGCAAACCAAGTCTAAATCCCGTTAATACAGCCAACGAACCAGGCTTAAGGTGAGGCTGGGAAAGGCCACCAACAACAGCACCCGCAGACCATCGGACACCAAAAACGGGAACACCCCCTTAAAACTCTCGACGATCGACACCTCTTCCGCCAACTGATTAATCACAAACACATTCATACCCACCGGCGGCGTAATCAGACCCACCTCCACCACGATTAAAGCCAAAATTCCAAACCACAGCCCCGTTTCCTCCGGACTGAGGCCAAAATCTAACCCCATAATCACCGGAAAGAAAATCGGCACCGTCAGCAAAATCATGGACAGGCTATCCATCACGCACCCCAATACCAGGTAGAGCAGTAGCATCACCCCCAGCACCACGCGCGGCGCTAAACCACTCTCCGCAATACCCTGGGCCACCAGCATTGGCATCTGGGTTTGGGCCAGAAAAGCGTTATAGAGTTCCGCCCCCAACAGAATCAAGAAAATCATCCCCGTGGTCACGGCGGCTTCCTGGAGACACTGGCAAAACTGCCGCCAACCAATGCGGCTATAGCCCAGGGCGATCGCCCCCGTACTCAGCGCCCCCACCGCTGCCCCCTCCGTGGGCGTAAACCAGCCACTGTAAATCCCCCCCATCACCAGCCCAAAGGTCATGACCACCGGCCACACCTGACCTAAACTGCGCAACCGCTCCCGGTAGGGCAAGCGCTCCCCCCCCGGTCCACTTCCCGGCCACAGACGCACCACCACCGCCACCGTCCCCATATAGCCCAAAGCCGCTAAAATTCCAGGGACCAGCGCCGCCGTAAAGAGCTTGGCGATGTTTTGCTCCGTGAGAATGCTGTAAATCACCAACACCATGGAGGGGGGGATCAGGATCCCCAGGGTGCCGCCAGCGGCCAGTACGCCCGTCGCTAAACTGCCCTGATAATTGAAGCGCCGCATTTCCGGTAGGGCCACCTTCCCTAGGGTCGCGGCGGTGGCCAGGGACGAGCCACAGATTGCCCCAAAGGCTGCACAGGCCCCGATCGCTGCTAGGGCAATCCCCCCCCGTCGATGACCTAGCCAGGTGTTGGCGGTTTGGAACAGAGCTTTACTGATTCCAGCAGCCGTGGCAAACTGCCCCATCAGCAAAAACAGGGGGATTACAGAAAGGGAATAGGTGGAAAACTGGTAGTAGGGAGCGGTTTTTAAATAATTCAGGAGTGCATCCCAGCCATTGACTAAAATATAGCCCCCAGCCCCAACGCTGAGCATGGCAAGGGCGATCGGGATTCCCAGGGCAATCAACACCAACAGCAGGGGAAAACTCAGGAGACCCAGGGCGAGACCGGTCATGGCTTAAGCGTCGTCAGCGACGTGGCTACCGTTGGCGCTGCGGTGGGTGGTTTCCAGTTGCTGTCGCAGGCTGTCAATGCCTTCGTTCAGTTGGGCGATTTTTTCCTCTAGCCCCTGTCGTGCTAGTTCTTCCGTATCCAGATCGGCGTTGAAGCTACGGACCCGATCGCGGAAAATGCGCCGCCGACTGCTGGGGAGTTCCCCCAATTCCTCATCGTCCTCGAGGCGATCGTCCTCTAGGTCTGCGTCAGACCAGTCGCGTCCGTAGCGGTTCGCCAGGGTCACCCCCAGTACACCGCCCAAAATTCCACCAAAAATCGCCCCAGCGAGGAATCCCCCGGCGAAATTGTCCTGTTGGCTCATCATTTATTCCTCCGATATAGCTTGGTTTCGGTTGTCTAGCGATCGCCCCGTGACTACAGACCAATCGCGGGTATCCTTCCCCCGCTCCATCCGGGGCTTCCGGCCCCACCCCAGAGCAGCGATCTGGGCACCTCGATTAATCCGAATTTTTGGGAGACAGCCCACGCAAGAAGTAGGGTTTGGGTTGGGCGGCTTCGCCGCCCAACCCAATTAATCGAGGTGCCCGATCTATGACGAGGTGCCCGATCTATGACATAAGGGGTAGGGATCGAGATGTATCCCGCCTCCGGCGGGGTATCTCCCGCTTCACCCCAGCGTTAGCTGCCCTCTTCCAATGAACCAGTCCCTTGCGAGGCACACCTGCGTGGCATGCTTATGAGGCAAGCTTGCGGTACCTAGGTACCAAAGGAACGATCGCCCGCATCCCCTAAACCAGGCACAATGTACCGCTTCTCATTCAGTTCTGGATCAATCATGGCACTGTACAGGGTCAGGGTGGGATAGGCTGCACCGATCGCCTGAAGCGCCGGAGGAGCTGCCACCACTGAGATCACCCGAATCAGGGCTGGATCCAAACCTCGCTTGACCAACTCCTCAAGGGCAGCCATGAGACTGCCCCCGGTCGCCACCATCGGATCCAGGACGAGGGCTTGGGTTTGGGGCAAAAAGCGATCGGGGAGCCGGTTTAAGTAGCACTTGGCTTGGAAGGTTTCTTCGTCCCGCACTAGGCCCAAATGGTACACCGAGGCTAGGGGCAGCAGATCCTGGGCACCATCCCACAGGGCTAAGCCTGCCCGCAAAATCGGCACCGCTGCGATGGGAACTTCGGGGTTAACGAAGGTGGCCTCGGCGGGGGCGAGGGGGGTTTGCACCGTTGTGTCAAGGGTGGGCATCCATTCCCGGACAGCTTCGTAGGTGAGCCAGCGCCCCAGTTCTTTCATAGCGGTGCGAAAGAGGGTGGAAGGAGTCGCTTCGTCCCGTGCCACCGCAAGCCAATGCTTAATCAGGGGATGGGGGGGAACATAAATGCGCAACTGGGGTGCCATGGGTCAAGACTTGAACAAGGGGCGAGATCGGGGCGAGGAAGTGGGTGTGGAACCCGGGTTCATCCTAGGGAAGAGGGGGCCAGGAATCTGGACTATCATAGGCTATTAGCACGCACGCGGTATATGGCTATGGCTGAAACTCCCCTGGAAACGTTTAGTATTGGCGATCGGGTCCAATTGGTCCAACGCCCTCCCTACCTCAAGACGGCTGATCCCATGCCGATGCTGCGCCCGCCAGATCTGGTCCCCGTGGCTACGGAGGGGGAAATTTTGGAGCAGCGTTTGACCCAAACTTGGGTGGTGCGGTTTCCCCAGGGCAGCTTTTTGGTCGATCGTCAGTACTTAAAAGCCACTTAGACGCTTAGAAGCCACTTAGACGCAATTTCAACGCACGGCCAAGCGTCTTGAGGCCGCGCTCTGACGGCGCGCTGGGGCACCTTGGGCGGTGTAACTTTGGACCGGATATAGACAGGGCATCTCGGTTCATTAGGCGGGGCGGCGGCGCCGCCCCGCCTAAACCCTGATTCCTGTGTGGGCTAGATCCCGAAAATTTAGATTTAATCATTGAGTGGACGGATAAGACCTGGAACCCAACGACGGGTTGCGATAAGGTCAGTCCGGGCTGTGCCCATCGCTATGCGGAGGCGATTACGCGGCGGTTTCCGAACCATTGATCGACGATCGATCTCCAAAAGCCCCATGACGACTAGACTCCAGCCTCTTCAGAGTTTTCTGCACCACTAAGTCTGCTGCACTTGCTCCCCATTAGAGGGCACCATGAATTTTCTCCCAAGCTGTAATCAGTTCCTGTTGATGCCCAGTAACCCCCAGCCTCTAATCTTCCACATGGTAAGCCGTAATAGCAACCTTACCGTCAGGACTATAAATCGCTTCCACCCGACGAAATTGGCCATGGGACCACCACACCTTCAGTCGTCTTCCTTGGGCTGGTGCCGTCCCCACCTGCAAATACCCCGCAGCCCTCAGTAAACCTTCAAAATCCTCTACGGGTAAAGTTTTCGACTGAATTTGGGCTACGCCATCCAGTTTATGCTTATCGAGGGTCATAATCCCCCCGATAGGTAGTCCAAATCCGGTAACCGGGCAACACCACCGCCACCCCAGCCCTACTATGGATTACCCCCGGATAGCCCTCCTCCGCTGGACAGCCCCCAATCCGCAATCCCCAGCGCCCGCACCACACATACACCCCCGGCACTAACGCATCCATCCCATAGGCAATATCCCGCCGAATTTCGCTTGGGACCGGAGTTGGAAAGATTGATCTGGGATTCTTCGTTTCGTAAGCCATAGTCAAAAACTGAAAATATCAAGGTGTCCGTAAGTCAGTTTGGTGATGTTCACAGATCTTGTAGCGCCTGATTCAAAATTTCCTCACTCACGCCCTGCTGCTTCAGCCTTTCCACCAACTTCGAGAGCAGATCACCCTCCAGACGCTCCAAGTCCAACCGTAAACCTTGGCCAATATAAGCCCGTATCAACGGCTGATAGCCTAAGAACCTTAAAATTGATCAACCCGCCACCATTATTCTCGCATCCGCAAAGTCTGCGTCGTGACTTCCTCAATACTTTGTAACTGACGATCGTTCGTCAGCAGTACCGCACTCATTACAACCGCACTCGCCACCACGATCGCATCTGGAGTTTTCAGCCGATATCGACGACGCAGACGAATCGTTTCCTCACTGACCCTAGACTCCAGCATGACCCGGTGTAATTGACTTAAATAGCTACGAAGCAGTTTCTCGTCAGATTCAGTCAAATTAGAGAAGGAAAGCAGTTCAATCTCCGTAATCACTGAGTACCCTAGCCTCCCCTCCGGGATAGGTTCAGCAAGCGCACCATTAAACAACAAAATCAAAATATTGGTATCGGGGAGGTAGTCAATCGGCATCCCACTCCTCTCTTAATTGACGTTGCCACGCGATCGCATCCACCCCTTGAAAAGACGTAATCTTTCCCGCCAACTCATTCAAGCGATGATCTGTGGGTATTTCTGGCTCAGCTTTCGGCAAATTGGGCCACCGCTCAACCGCCGCCCACAGAAGCCAGTGCCAAGTTTCTGGCCCTACTGGGGATTGAGCTATGGTTTCAATCTGTTCAGTCATCAGTTTTTGCTGTACTAAAGACTGTCCTATATTGAAAACCAAAAATCCTAACAGGTTACCCTCTCCATCAACTCGGCGCATCACAGCCTCATGCTCAGTCTCCTGAAGAAACCCCTCTGCCTCAGCGAAGGATACCTCCAGTAAATCTGCCTCCGCATCAAAGTAAATCTTGACATTTGGCATTGCGGTTAACGATTCAGTCATACCTTGCCGCCTTGATTATAAGCACTCCCTCTAGTCTAACAAAAAAGCCGGAGTAGGTAACCTACCCCGGCTGGGAGATGGGAACTAGAACTTAGACCGTAGCTACTGGCTAAATCTAGTCAAATTAAAGGAAATTAGAGCTAATGAGCTTGAGGACTGGACCTTAGTAGTCGAAGTCGCCGCCCATACCAGCACCCGCAGGAGCCTTATCCTTCTCGGGCTGATCCACCACGATACATTCCGTGGTCAGGACCATACCCGCGATCGAAGCCGCATTTTGCAGCGCCGAACGGGTCACCTTCGCAGGGTCAACAATTCCGGCCTCAAACATATCCACAAACTGGTTCTCAGCCGCGTTGAAACCGGTGTTGAAGTCTTGCTCCTTCACGCGCTCAGCAATGACAGCGCCATTTTGGCCCGCATTCTCCGCAATCCGCTTCAGGGGAGCCGCCAGGGCGCGAGACACGATTTGGGCACCGGTCAGTTCCTCACCGCTGAGGTTGCCATTGGCCCACTCTTCCAGTTGGGGCACCAGGTGAGCCAACGTCGTACCACCACCGGGAACGATGCCTTCCTCAACCGCAGCCTTGGTTGCGTTGATGGCATCTTCCAGACGTAGCTTACGATCCTTCATCTCGGTCTCAGTGGCAGCGCCGACCTTAATCACCGCAACACCACCGGCCAGCTTCGCCAGACGCTCCTGCAGCTTCTCCTTATCGTAGGAAGAATCGCTCTCGTCGATTTGGCGACGAATTTGCTCACAACGAGCCTTCACATCATTCTCGTTGCCTTCCGCCACGATCGTGGTGTTGTCCTTGGTGATGGTAATCCGGCGAGCTTGGCCCAGCATTTCCAGCTTGGCATTGTCCAGCTTCAGACCCGCATCTTCAGTGATCACCTGGCCACCGGTCAGCACCGCCATATCCTCCAGCATCGCCTTCCGACGATCGCCAAAGCCAGGGGCCTTGATTGCAGCCACATTCAGCACCCCACGCAGGCGGTTCACCACCAAAGTAGCCAGGGCTTCCTTCTCGATATCCTCAGCAATAATCACTAAGGGCTTGCCGGAACGAGCCACTTGCTCCAGCACAGGCACCAGGTCTTGAACCAGGGTGATTTTTTTATCGGTGATCAGGATGTAAGGCTCATCCAGCACCGCTTCCATCCGCTCCGTATCGGTGGCGAAGTAGGGAGAGATGTAGCCCTTATCAAAGCGCATCCCTTCGGTGATTTCCAGCTCAGTGGTCATGGACTTCCCTTCTTCCAGGGAGATCACGCCCTCTTTGCCCACCTTATCCATCGCTTCCGCGATCATTTGACCCACTTCTTCGTCATTTCCGGCGGAAATGGAACCCACCTGGGCGATGGACTTGGAATCTTCCACGGGACGAGCATGTTCCTTGATCACGCTCACCAGATAACCCGTTGCCTTGTCGATGCCGCGTTTGAGGAGGATAGGATTGGCACCGGCAGCAACGTTCCGCAGACCTTCCTTCACCATGGCGTGGGCCAGAACGGTGGCGGTGGTGGTTCCGTCACCCGCCGCGTCGTTGGTTTTAGAAGCCGCTTGGCGAATCAGGGAGACCCCAGTGTTCTCGATGTGGTCTTCCAGTTCAATTTCTTTCGCAATGGTCACACCGTCATTGACGATTTGGGGAGAACCGAACTTCTTCTCCAGCACCACGTTGCGACCCTTGGGACCCAGGGTCACGGCCACGGATTCGGCCAGGATGTCGATGCCTTTTTCGAGGGCGCGGCGGGCCTGCTCGTTGTAGATGATGCGCTTGGCCATGGGAGGCGGAAGGAAAGGGTGGTGAAACGGTCGGTTGCGATGAAGGCTGGGTCGTGCCTCAGCTCACGACGGCCAGGATGTCCTTCTCGGAAAGGAGCACGTACTCATCGGCGCCGAGCTTGATGTCGGTGCCGGCGTACTTGCTGTAGAGCACCTTGTCGCCGATGCTCACTTCGGGGGCCTGGCGGGAGCCGTCGTCGTTGCGCTTGCCGGGGCCCACCTGCACCACCTCACCCACCTGGGGCTTTTCCTTGGCGGTGTCGGGGAGCAGGATGCCGCCGGCGGTTTTTTCCTCCGATTCAGACACCTTGATGAAAATGCGATCTCCGAGGGGCTTAACCGTGGAGACGCTGAGAGAAACAGCAGCCATGGATTGATGCGGGGTTAACGCGGTTGCGAACACAGGAGCAATGACATGGCGCCACTGACGCCACATACCGGGCCAGACCTTCTGGGGACAGACCTTCTGGGGACGGACCTTCTGGCACTCAAGCCCGGCGAGTGCCAACCTATGGGCAAGAGCCACCCCCTGGCCAGGGGGTTCGGCGTGCGGGTGACCGAACCACGCCGCCATGCTGCGAACCCGTGCCTAGCAGGCCTATCGCGGTGGTAAGGTTGCGCCGCTTCAAGCGGTCTGGACCCGCTGGGCACTCCCTGAAATCTCCTTTCCTATGGCTGCTGCTACCGCCACCGGCACCAAAGGCACGCCTTCCGGCACCAAAGGCACCGTGCGCCAAGTGATCGGCCCGGTGCTCGACGTTGAATTCCCGGCCGGCAAGCTGCCCAAGATCTACAACGCCCTGCGCATCGAGGCCAAGAACTCCGCCGGGCAGCAGGTGGCCCTGACGGCCGAAGTGCAGCAGCTCCTGGGCGACCACCGCGTGCGCGCCGTGGCCATGAGCAGCACCGACGGCCTGGTGCGCGGCATGGATGCCGTCGACACCGGCGCCCCGATCTCCGTGCCCGTGGGTGAGGCCACCCTGGGCCGCATCTTCAACGTGCTCGGCGAGCCTGTGGACGAGCAGGGTCCGGTGAAGACCACCACCACCGCCTCGATCCACCGGCCGGCCCCGAGCCTCACTGAGCTCGAAACCAAGCCCAAGGTGTTCGAGACCGGCATCAAGGTGATCGACCTGCTGGCCCCCTACCGCCAGGGCGGCAAGGTGGGCCTGTTCGGTGGCGCCGGCGTGGGCAAAACCGTGCTCATCCAGGAGCTGATCAACAACATCGCCAAGGAGCACGGCGGTGTGTCCGTGTTTGCCGGCGTGGGTGAGCGCACCCGCGAGGGCAACGACCTCTACGAGGAGTTCAAGGAGTCGGGTGTGATCAACCCCGACGACCTCTCCAAGTCGAAGGTGGCCCTTTGCTACGGCCAGATGAACGAGCCCCCCGGCGCCCGCATGCGCGTGGGTCTGTCGGCGCTCACCATGGCCGAGCACTTCCGCGACGTGAACAAGCAGGAC
>JAYKIB010000295.1:0-36285 GCA_035285005.1 Prochlorothrix sp. | reverse complement strand
ACGATATCTCCGAGACCGAGTTGAATTCTCCAGAGTTACAGTGTTCCCACCCCAAAAACCCAAAGGCTCTCAAACGGCTTAAACCCCTGCCTAGTCTCACTTTGACGACTTTTCTGCACCACTAAGGCACTTGCACAAACGACAGTTGCAATTCACCAGACATGAGAGATACGCCCCTTAACGGAAGAAAAAAGAATGAGCTTGCTAAAGTTGCTATCCAGTAGCCTGACATATTCTAAGCCATCTCTGCAAGCAATTTTTGATTACAAAATATTACACAATCAAAACGGTCATCAACCTGAAAAATCAACAATTTTGTTGTGAAATTGACCGAAATCGATCGATCCACTTCTCGTAATTCCAGCAGTCGATCGATCGCGATCGCGACAATCCCAAATCCCCATTCCATTACCCTGCGCAAAACCTGACCCACCCCAGGGCACCTCGAAAAATTCAAATTTCGACCGTAGTACCCACAGCAGAATCAGGGTTGGGTTAGGCAGCTTCGCCGCCTACCACAATTAATCCAGGTGCCCCCCAACCCCCCACGCTAAAATAAGCACCGTCCCAAAGCCCCCTCGCCCCCCATGCACCTCACCGAAAGTTTCCAGATGGCGATCGCCGCCCTCAGCGCCAACAAACTCCGCACCATCCTCACCATGGTCGGCATCATCATCGGCAACGCATCCGTCATCACCATGATCGGCATCGGCCAAGGCGTACAACGCCTCGCCGACAAAGAATTCGCCTCCCTCGGCCCCAACGTCCTCTTCGTCGTCCCCGGTAACGACGACACCCGCCGCATCTCCTTCGAGATTCCCGACACCCTCGTCCTCGAAGACGCCTGGGCCATCCGCGACCAAGTGCCCACCGTCCTCGACGTTGCCCCCCAAATCAGCGGCCTCGGCACCGTCGTCTACCGCAACAACAACCTCTCCACCCAACTCTTCGGCACCACCCCCAGCTTCCCCAGCGTCCGCAGCTTCGAGCTAGCCCAAGGCCGCTTCCTCACCGACGCCGACCTCCAACGCCGCGAGCGCGTCGCCGTCGTCGGCTGCTACATCACCGAACAACTCCTCAACCTCCAACCCGGAGACGCCGATCGCCTCGGCGCAGTCCAGGGCGGCATCTGCGACAAACTCAGCGACAACAAACCCCTCCTCCCCTCCGAAACCCTCGTCGGCCAACAAATCCGGATCCAAAACCTCACCTTCCAAGTCATCGGCATGACCCGCCCCAAGGGCAGCTTCGCCGGCACCAACCAAGACGACGTGATCTTCATCCCCCTCACCACCATGGCCGATCGCATCGTCGGCAAAACCAACCTCGGCGCCGGCACCGAAGTCAGCTTCATCTCGATCGCCGCCCAGGAAACCCAAAGCAAAGCCGCCGAATTCCAAATCACCAACCTCCTGCGTCAACGCCACAACATCACCGGTAGCAACGACTTTGAAGTGCGCAGCCAGGAAGACATCCTCGAAACCGTCGGCAACATCACCGGCGCCCTCACCATCCTCCTCGCCGGTATCGCCGGCATCTCCCTCTTCGTCGGCGGCATCGGCATCATGAACATCATGCTCGTCTCCGTCTCGGAACGGACCCAGGAAATCGGCCTCCGCAAAGCGATCGGCGCCAACCAAGGCGACATCCTCCTCCAATTCCTGATCGAAGCGATCATCGTCTCCGCCCTCGGGGGCGCGATCGGCACCGCGATCGGCATCAGCGCCATCCTCCTCCTCGGCAGTACCACCGCCCTCATCACCCAAATTTCCGGCACCGTCATCCTCATCTCCATCTCCATCTCCGGCAGCATCGGCCTCGGCTTCGGCGTTATTCCCGCCCGCCAAGCCGCCCAGCTCGACCCCATCGTCGCCCTGCGCAGCCACTAACGGCCCCCCTCCCCCAACGCTGTATCCTAAGGGCTGTTCCCTCACCGTGAGACCCCATGCTGGTGGCCCTTCTGTCCCAACAGGCAATCCTCGCCTCCCCCGACGCAACCCCCACAGACTTCACAAACGCCCTCTGGCTCCTGGTCTCCGCAGGACTGGTCTTCCTCATGCAACCGGGCTTTATGTGCCTGGAGTCGGGCCTGACCCGATCCAAAAATAGTATTAACGTCGCCGTCAAAAACCTCGCGGATTTGGGAATCTCCGTGGTGCTGTTCTGGGCGATCGGCTTCGGCCTCATGTTTGGCGACACCCACAGGGGCTGGATTGGCCACAGCGCATTTCTCTGGGACGCCGGCAGTCAGTCCCCCACCATCGTCGCCTTCTTCGTCTTCCAACTCATGTTTTGTAGCACCGCCACCACGATCGTCTCCGGTGCCGTGGCGGAACGACTACGCTTTCCCGCGTACCTCATCACCGCCACCCTCGTCTCCGGCCTCATCTATCCCCTCCTGGGCTGCTGGGTCTGGAACGGTGTCAACAACGGCAGCAACCTGGGCTGGCTGGGCCGCCTTGGCTTCGTGGACTTTGCCGGATCCACCGTCGTCCACAGCACCGGGGCCTGGGTCAGCCTCGCCGCCATCCTCGTCATTGGCTCCCGCAGTGGCCGCTTTCTATCCCAGGGCGAAACCCGCAAAATCCAAGGATCTAACCTGCCCATGGCCGTCCTCGGTGCCATGCTGCTCTGGATTGGCTGGATTGGCTTCAATGGCGGCAGCACCCTGAAATTTAACGCCGCCGTAGCCACGATCGTCCTCAATACCATGGTGGCCGGGGCCGCCGGGATGGTCACCGCCGGAATCCTAAGCTGGTTCCAGGTGGGCCGCATAGAAGTGGAACGCCTGATCAACGGTTCCCTCGCCGGTCTCGTTGCCGTCACCGCCTCCTGCCATGCAATCAGCAGTAGCCATGCCTTCCTCATCGGTGCCCTGGGGGCCGTGATCATGGGCAGCCTCAACCACTGGCTCCTGACCCATAAGGTGGATGATGCCGTGGACGCGATCGGGGTCCATGGGGGAGCCGGGGCCTGGGGAACGATCGCCTTTGCCCTCTTCGCCAAGCCGGAATTCCTCACCCCCGGCCTCGCCCGCTGGCAACAGGCCCTCGTGCAACTGCTAGGGGTCGGTGTGTGCTTTATCTGGGCCTTCGGCCTCACCTGGCTCCTGCTCAAGGGGTTCGATCGGCTCCGGCCCCTGCGCGTCTCTGTGGAAGACGAAGAACTGGGCCTCAACTCTTCGGAACATGGGGCCAGTACCGAACTCTACGAACTCTTCCAGATTCTGGAACAACAGGCCCAGACCCAGGACATCAGCCTGCGGGCACCGGTCCACCCCTTCACGGAGGTGGGGGCGATCGCCCGTCGCTACAACCAGGTCATGGATGCCCTGGAAACCAAAACCCAGGAGCTGCTGGACTATGTGCAACAGGTGGAGGTGCTTACCCTAGCCGCCTCCGCCGTAGAAGCCGATCGCTTCCGCCCCGCCAGTCTCGATCCCCTTGCCCAGCGCCAAGATGAGTTAGGCCAACTGGCGCGGGTATTCCAAACCATGTTCACGGAAGTCAAAATGCGGGAACGGGATCTGCGGCGTGCCAAATTTCAACTCGAAGACATTAATAAGGGCTTGGAACAGCGGGTGGCCGATCGCACCGCCGCCCTTGCAGCCGCAAATCTGGAAATTTCCAACCTCAATCAGCGGCTCCAGGGCGAGAACCTGCGCATGGAGACCGAACTCAACTTTACCCGCAAGCTCCAGCAGATGATCCTGCCCACGGAGGAGGAACTGGGGGAAATCGTCGGCTTGGACATTGCTGGTTTTATGGAACCGGCCACGGAGGTGGGGGGCGACTACTATGATGTGTTGCAGCATGAAGGGCGGGTGCGCATCGGCATCGGTGATGTGACGGGCCACGGGATGGAAAGTGGCATGGTGATGTTAATGGCGCAAACGGCGGTGCGGGCACTGCTGGTCAATGGCGAAACCAATCCCGCCCAATTAATTAATGCGGTCAATCGCACCATCTACGGCAACACCCAGCGGATGAAGTCCTACAAAAACATGACGATCGCCATCCTCGACTACGAAGCCGGTCGGATTCGCCTCAGTGGTCAGCATGAGGAGCTCATCGTGGTGCGGTCCAGCGGGGGGGTGGAATCGGTGGATACCTTGGATTTGGGATTCCCCCTCGGGATTGAGTCCGATATTTCCCATTTTTTAGCTGAAGTTGAGGTGTCTCTGGAATCGGGAGATGTGGCAGGGCTCTACACCGATGGCATCACGGAGGCCATGAATCTGGATAATCAGCAGTACGGACTCGATCGACTCCACCAAGTGCTATTACGCAACTACCAACGATCGGCCCAGGAAATTCGCCATGCCGTCATCGATGACGTAAAGGCTTTCATTGGCACCCAGGAGGTTTTTGATGACCTCACCTTGCTCATCCTGAAACAACGCTAGGGCACCTGGAAATAGCTAAGTTTTCGCCCCATGACTCCCGTAAAAACCAGGGTTGGGTTGGGCGGCTTCGCCGCCCAACCCAATTCATCGCAGTTCACGCTACAACCCAATTCATCGCAGTTCACGCTACAACCCAATTAACCGCAGTTCACGCTACAACCCAATTAAGCGCAGTTCACGCTGCAACCCAATTCATCGTTTACGTTAATCGAAATTCCCTTGCCAATATCGACATAAAACCCGAATTTGCTGGCACCCCACCACCAAATTCAAACCGGGCACCCACACCCATGCCACCCGCAAGGGCGCAGGCTGTCCCCCCTCGCGATAGAGCTGATTGATCACGCGGTATAAATACCACTGCATCCCCACAATCCAAGCCAAACCGACGATCGATCCCCCACAAAATGCCACCGGCACATCGGGATCAAATACATACAAAACCAGGGGTAAGCCCGTCCCCACCATAAACGGCAGCATCACCTGGCTCCCCCACAGCCCCGTGCCCCGGTAGCGCCGCAACTCATCAAAAATCGTCCATTTATACCAGCTGTAATAGACCCCCAAACTGGCGATCGACAGGAGCAAGACCAGCCACAATGGCCGTGGCCTTCCGCCCGCTACACCCAGCCGTCCCACCGGTTCCCCCGGCATTCCCGTCGCCCGAGACTCCACCCTAAACTTCCCCCAAAACTTCATCCTAAACTTCCCCCATCGCTCTGTCCTCTTCCCCAGGCGGCGGGGCAACTCCCCTCGTGTGCGGTACCGTTGCAAACCCGTAATTCATAGGTATGGGCGGCTTCGCCGCCTGCCCCTAGTCCTGAGTCTTGTATGGGCACTCTCCCCCAACCGTTGGATGCGTCGATGTTTTCACCCATCCGCTAAAAGCGGTTCCTCTGCGTGGCAGAGAAACCGCTCCCCAAACCTGTCGATCGCAATTGAGCAGCTGCCGTAGACAGTTTGGCGTAAATAAACCTGGCGTTTGAGTCAACAGGTGATTCAAAAACCGATTACTTATACAGTTCAGTTCCTAGCTTCAGCGCCATACCACCCACATGCAGCGCGATCGCCAGGGCAATGATGATTTGTAGATTAGCCATGTTTAAAACTCCTGTCGTTCAAGAGGATTTGGATTTATGGGACTGGGGGACACCTAACCCTAGGCCGGGGCAGTCTGAGCGACTTTGGCCCAGTTTGACCAACCCTCCCCCTTTAACACTGTCTGGTAAAGCCTTACGCGGGGAAAGATTTTGTTATATGTGTTAACATCCGCTTCGCAATCTGGACTACAATCCGATCCCCCCAAAGCCCTTTACAATACTAATATTTGCTAAAGGACACCTCGATTAATTGTGGGGGGGCGGCTTCGCCGCCCCCCCACAACCCTGATTCTGCCGTAGGCACTGCGGTCAAAATTTGAATTTTTCGAGGTGCCCTAAAGCACCCCCCAAAACCCCAGCAACGCCAAAAACTACCCCGGGAACCCCAGGCATCCCCCAAGCCCGACCCTATCTCAACCCTTTGACCCCCTAGCCCTAGCAGCCCAGCCCTAGCGGGTGCCTCGCGGGCATCCCCGCTCTAGCCCTCACCGGAAGAACCCCACGCGCACAGTCCCCCCGATCGCCCCAACCCAGCCACTCTTTCCCCGGGGACCGGGTGGGTCCAATGATCAGCGGCTCAAGTGACCCCCCTCGTTATGACAACCCCCTCTCCTGCCTCCCGCGGGACACGCTCCCAGTTCGATCGTCAAATTAGGGCCGTCCAGCAAGATGTTCTGCGTATGGGTGCCCTCGTGGAAAGCTCCTGTTGGCTTTCGGGCCAAGCCCTGTTTGAACAAGATTTAGAAGCCGCTGAACAGGTCCGCACCCAGGACAAAGAAATCGATCGGCTCTATCGCCAAATCGAGATGGACTGTATCGGCCTGCTCGCCCTCCAGGCTCCCGTGAGCCAGGATTTGCGCCTGCTCAGTTCCCTGCTGCAACTGATCCGCGATCTCGAACGTATTGGGGATCACGCCAAGGATATCGGCGCCCTTTCGATCCAGCTTTTTCCCTATCCACCCCACCCCTGCATGGCGCACATCAAGCTCATGTTTTCCCGCTGTCGGGCCATGTTAGCCATCAGCCTGGAGGCCTTGGTGAATTTGGATGCCCAGGTGGGGCTGACGATGAAAGAGGACGATAACCTCGTGGACACGGACCACGACACCCTCTATAGGCAGCTCGTGGGGCAACCCCTCCAGGGAGACTCCGTTGAACCAATCGTGCTTTTGGTCCTCATCATTCGCTATCTCGAACGCATTGCCGATCACTGTACGAACATTGGCAACCGCGTTGTCTATATTGTCACAGGAGAACGACATCATTAGGGCGCAACGGGGAGCCAAGGTCCGGGATTACTGGGAACCTTAACCGTATTCAGGCGGAAACTCAGCCCTCCAGAGGTGAGGTTGTTCACGGAAACCGGTATAGTGTCTTGTTGAGGCAACATTTGACGAGACCACTGCTGAGCCAACTTCTGAGATTATTCCAACGCGCACCCTTAAGCGAGCCGCGTTATTTCAGCCGCTTTCCGCCCGGGCAGTTGTCTGAGAGGCGATCGTTGAAGCAACTGTTGCACCGGACACGGGGTCACTGCCCCTAGAGAACCAGGATGCTCTCTCCGCTGCCTAGACCTCGACTGTAGTCCAGGCCGGACCTAGGGCGTGTCATCAATTCACTGGGGAATCCTTGGGATATCAGCGTGACACGCCCGCCCCAGTGGGATGTGCTCAGGGCGATGTTCCGGATTCCGAGGGCATTCTCGGGGTCAATCATGACAACCCCTAGAAACCCCTCACTCTCACCCTCCATGCCCCTTATCCCGATATCTCCGGTGTGATTCCCGTGTAATCCTGCGTAATCCCACACCTCGCCCCTCAAGCTAACGGAGCAGCGCCCAACCTCGTTATCCGTGCACCCTGTGCCACTGTTCAGAAGTTTCTCGCCGTCTCCGCCGCTCCCAGAGCGACAGAGAGCCTGCCCAGCCCTTTCTCCCCTTCGCCCGTTCTGGGGATTGTGCTGCTTGCAGCGCAGTCGAAGGGGGCTCCAGCAGGACCCTTGGTGGCAAACCCTGGGATTACGCTCGCACCTGTGATGAGTCTTGCCCATCCGTGCCAGGGCACCGAGTGCGATCGCCAAATTGCGGCGGATAGGTCTGCTAAGGACGAGTCTTCACCCAGTCTAGTCTGACCGAGCTTCCGTCGCCGCCTCAAGCCCTAGGGCTACCCCAAGCGCTTTCCTGCGCCCTACCCTGCGTCAGTTCAGTGTCGCCTCGGGCGTGTCATCAATTAGCGATAGAACCCTGCGATATCAGAGTGACACACCCGCCCCAGTTGTAGGAGCTAGGGGCTGTGTCCCTGACTCTGAGGGCAGTCTAGGGTTAAATGATGACAGCCCCTAGGGGTAGCGGGTTCTCGACTGTGGCCCAACCCTAGCTCACCGGACCTGGGTGCTCCTCGCCCGGGTGACCCCAACGTCATTCCCCCAGCGCCAGCATTTCCGGCGCTTTCCGGATTGTTTTCCCGGACTGACATTCTGCTCAGACTGATCTTAAGGACTGTTCCATGAAATTTTCCGTTGTGGCATTATTGGCCAACTTTACCGATGGCAAACTGGTGGCCCCCAAAGCCCTAGAAAAAAAGTTGGATTGTGAAGATCAAGAAAGCGCAACCCAACTGCAAATTGCCCTGGATGCCATGGAACGCTTGGGAGTCCTGAGCAAGGAACGGGGGAAGTATCGCCGCGTTTCCACGGAAAATCAGGTGGAGGGCCGGTTACGCTGTTCCAGCAAAGGCTTTTGCTTCGCCATCCAAGATGATGAGGAGGCGGAGGATGTCTACATCCGCGAATGTCATTTGCACAATGCCTGGAATGGCGATCGGGTACTGGTGCGCGTCACCAAGGAAGGGAGTCGCCGCCGCAGTCCCGAAGGGGAAGTGATGATGATCCTGGAGCGGGCCAATACCTCGGTATTGGCGCGGGTGAAGCAGGTGGAGGAGGACTACCGGGCCGTCCCCCTGGACGATCGGCTTTTGTTTGAACTCAATCTCCAGAACGACACCACCGAACTGGCGGAGGCCGTAGAGCATTTGGTCAATGTGGAGGTGATGCGCTACCCGATCGCCCAACACCCCCCCTTCGGTCAAGTCACCCAGGTTTTGGGCAGTACCGCCGAAGCCGCCTCCGATATCGATATTGTCTGCTGCAAACACAGCCTCCCAACCCAGTTCCCCGAGGCCGCCCTCGAGGCCGCCAAGGACCTCCCCACCAAGGTCCGCAAAACCGACTTCCGCAAGCGCCAGGACCTGCGCAAACAACCCGCTATCACCATCCATGTGGCGGATCCCCAACACACGGAAGGGGAAAACAGCCCCGTGGAAACCATTATCGACAGCGCCCTGACCGTAACGGCCCTCAAGGGGGGAGGCTGGAAGCTGGGCATCCATACCGCCGATGTTGCGGCCTATGTGCCCCTGGGCAGTCCCCTGGACCAGGAGGCCCAACGGCGCGGCACCACGGTTTACCTAGGCGAAACGATCATTCCCCTCTTCCCCCAGGAAATTTCCAATCAGTTGGGCTGTCTCCATGCTGGCCAGGAACGCCTGGCCATTACCCTGGAGGTGACCCTGGATGCGGCGGGCACGGTGCAGGAGTTTGAACTGTTGCCTTCGGTGATTGAGGTGGATCACCAGCTGAACTATGCCCAGGCCCAGGCGATCCTCAGCCGCGATCCCAAAGCAACGGTGAAAAAGCTACCCGATGAAATCAAGCCTCTTAAAGATATCTTCTCCCTGGTGGATGATTTAGCAGCCGCAGGGCAACAGTTGCGACTTCAGCGCCAAAAGCGGGGAGCTTTTGAGTTTAATTTGCCGGAACATCTTTCCAGCGAAAGTAATCCGGCGGTGAATCGCCTGGGCAGCGACTGGTTTAGCCGCTTTGCCTACAATGATGAGGGCAGCCTGGGGGCGATGCTGGTGGCGGAGGAGTTGCCGATTCGGGCTGTGCTGGCGGAGGTGATGATCCTCGCCAACCAACTGGTGGCCAGCCATCTCCAGGCCCTAGAAGTCCCTGCCCTGTACCGGGTCCATCGGCCCCCGGAACCGATTCAGGTGCAGGATGTGATTAAGTTGGTGGAAAATATGGGCCTGAACTTGGAGATTCAGGGCGAAGAGGGGGTGGAACCCCAGGATTACCAGCACTTTTTGCAGCAGTTTGCCACATCCCAGGCTGAGCGGGTACTGACCTATTTGCTCCAGGAGACCCTGCGACCGGCGACCTACAGCATGACACCGGGTAAGCATTTTGGCTTGGCCCTGGAGGGGGGATATGCCCACTTCACCTGCCCCACACGCCGCTATGCGGATTTGATGGTGCAGCGGGTCTTGCATTTGATGTTCAAGGAGGGTCGCGATCGGCGATCGGTGCGGGCCAAGGATATTGTCAAGCTGCGCCACAGTTCCTGCCATGGCCAGATTAATTGGAATGTGTTGCCGCCGGAAACCCAAAGTGAGGTGGAGAGCCATATCCAGCAAATTGTCGTCCACCTCAGTGAGCGGGAGAAGCTGGCCCTGGAAGCGGAGGAGGACTTGATTGGCCTCAAGAAGGCTGAGTTTATGAAGGCACACACCGGGGAGGTCTTCCAGGGCCTGATTACGGGGGTGCAGTCCTACGGCTTCTTTGTGGAGATCGAAGATTTACTGGTGGAAGGACTAGTCCATGTCAGTTCCCTCAAGGATGACTGGTATGAGTATCGCTCGCGACAGCAACGGTTGGTGGGTCGCAAGAACCGGCAGCAGTACCGTCTGGGCGATCGGGTGGAGGTCCAGGTTAAGAATGTGGATTACTATCGCCAGCAGATCGATTTGGCCGTGGTGGGCGGTGGTAGCCAACAAACGGATGAGGATGAGGAGGATGAGGGGGAAAACTACAGCTACAGCGAAGAGGAGTCGTAAAGTACCGTGATTTTTGGGATAGGGGCCGGGTTTTCCGGTCTTCTCCCGAGGTATTGGCCCAGGGCCGGAATGCTGCATGGGGCGCAAGGACTGTGCCCCATGCGATCGGTTCGCTGCCAGCGGCTCGGGCGATGCAGAGGAAAGGCGGGTTCCGTTAGGTCGGCACTGCCTACCCTACCCCCGATCGATCCCTTGACTAGCCCGCTGTAGTGCCGTGAGGTAACCATACTCACCCCGCATTTGGTGACTTTGAACGGTCTGGAAATCGGGCTGGGCCACATAGCCGACCCACTGACGAAACGCTTGGAACCGAGATTGGGCTGAGGGGGCCTCTTGACGCACCTGATCTTGATCGTCGATCGAGATCACCCGTCCCCCATGCTGAAACCCCATGTAGGTCCGGGGCAATTGGGGCACCGGATCCCCGAAGTTCACCACCCGGAAAAGACGATCCTGAAGGCGAGGACAGGTGTCGAGGGCCTCGGCAAAGTTACGATCGCCCACCCGAGGCGCACCAAAGGTATACAGGCCCCCAAACTGAAAATCCACCAGCGCTTCACAGTCCCCATCCGCCACCGTCAGCATCGCAATCAGGAGCGTCGCCAAGGCACCCCCCAAGTTATGTCCCGTCACCCAGACACTTTTTTCCTGTCCTTGACGGTGCTCTTGGCCTAAAATTGCCCCTAACTCTAGCAAAACCGGGAAAATCGCATCCCGGAAGCCACCATGGACCTCCGATCCCGTAAAGCAGCCCGGATCGGTTCGAGCCTGCAAATTAGTAAGCCAATCCGCTTTCGATTCTGACCCCCGAAAAGCCACCACGATCGTGGTGTCGCCAATGGCAATAAACCCCTGGGTGTCGATCGTCCTGCCCCGCTTTTTGCTGAACCAGTGGGTTTTGGTAAAGCCCCAGGCGGTGAGCACGCGTTTCACCTCGGCTTCGGGCTCGTAGGCGAGGGCACTGGCAAGCCCCATGGCGTAGGCATCGCGAGGATGATAGCCCGGTGAATGATAGGCGGGGTTGAAGTGACGGTAGACCGAGGTGAGCGGATCCATTGTGAATTCCTCCATAACAACTGGGCACCTCGAAAAATTCAAATTTCGACGCAGTGCCCACGGCAAAATCAGGGTTTGGGTTGGGCGGCTTCGCCGCCCAACCCAATTAATCGAGGTGTCCAACTGGGATTTTGTGAGGTGCCCAACTCTACGGAACCCTAAGCGCGGCCAAAAGCTTGGGTGAGTCGGCCAAGCCGATCGCCCAGGGGATCCGTTAAATGCTCCGATCGATAGCGCCAGCCCCAATTTGCCGCCGCCTGACCCGGAAAATTCATCCGCGCCTCCGTGCCCAAACCCAGCACATCCTGCAGCGGCGTAATCGCTTGATTCGCCACACTGCCCAGGGCCATCGTAATTAAATCCCAGTGAATGCCATGGAAACTGCGATGCCCCATGTATTGACCCACCTGCCACTGTTGTTGCAGCGATCGTTCACTGAACCAGCCCACCGTCGTATCGTTGTCGTGGGTGCCGGTATAGACCACACAGTTAGCATGGCCGAAGTTGCAGGGCAAATAGGGGTTGCCATTGCCGGAATCGAAGGCAAATTGCAGAATCTTCATCCCGGGGAAATCAAAGGCATCCCGCAGCGCATCCACCTCCGGCGTAATGATGCCCAAATCTTCAGCAATAATTGGCAGCTTACCAAAATGGTCGCGAATCTTGTTAAAAAAGGCATATCCCGGCGCTTCCACCCACCAGCCATTCATGGCGGTGCTTTCCCCCTCCGGCACCACCCAGTAGGCTTGCAGGCCCCGGAAGTGGTCAATGCGGATCACATCCACATACTCCAATAAACACTCAAAGCGCTGAATCCACCAAGCAAAGTCATGCTGCTGGAGATAATCCCAGTTATAGACCGGGTTCCCCCAGAGTTGCCCCGTAGCACTGAAATAATCCGGCGGAACCCCGGCCATCAGCGCCGCATAGCCCGTCTGGGGGTTGAGACAGAAGTTTTCTGGGTTTGCCCACACATCCACACTGTCATGGGCCACATAAATGGGAATATCCCCAATAATCTGGATTTCTCGATCGTTGGCGTAGCGACGCAGGGCCAACCACTGGCTCACAAACTCATATTGCAGATACTTTTGGAACTGCACGTCGTCCTGCAAGCGCTCCTGCCACTGACTCAGCACCGCCGGGTCACGCTTGGCCAGTCCCGGCTCCCAGGCCGTCCAACCCGCACCATTATGGGCCTGCTTGATGGCCATAAAGAGGGCATAATCCTCTAACCAGGGGGCTTTTTGTTGGCAAAATTCGGTGAAGGCAGCTTGCTGCTCGGCGCTGGCTTGGCGTTGGAAGCGATCGAAAGCTTTGCGGAAGAGGGGCCATTTGAGGGCAGCGGCTTCTTCAAATGCGGCCTGGTCCTGGGGTAAGACGGGCAGATTCTCCAGATCCGTGGCATCCAGTAAGCCCTGCTCCACCAGTCGATCGGGACTAATCAACATCGGGTTCCCGGCCATGGCGGAATAGGCAAGATAGGGTGAGTTCCCAAAGCCCGGTGCCCCAAGGGGGAGGATTTGCCACAGTTTTTGGTGACTGGCGGCCAAGAAGTCAATGAAACGGTAGGCTTCCGGGCCTAAATCACCGATGCCAAAGCGACCGGGAAGGGAGGTGGGATGCAGGAGGATGCCACTGGTTCTGGGAAAAGACATAAACGCAGAAGGGGATTAAACGCTGGGATGACCGGACAAAGGCACAGAAATGATGCGGAGGGAGTGGAGACAGACTGCTTGCAAGCGGCGCCACAGCCTGAGACATTTTGACATAACTCTCGTAGAATCTGGTGTTCCCTGTGACCTATCGTAATCCCACCCCCACGGTTGATTTGATTATTGAGCTGATCGATCGACCCCAACGCCCCATTATTTTGATTGAACGTCTTAATCCACCCCACGGCTGGGCCTTACCCGGTGGTTTTGTGGATGAGGGGGAGGCAATGGAACGGGCCGCAATCCGGGAGGCCCAGGAGGAAATCGGCCTGACGGTGGAGCTCGTGGAGCAGTTTCAGGTCTATTCCGCCCCCGATCGGGATCCACGCCAACATACGGTGAGCCTGGTCTTTATTGCGGCGGCCACGGGCACCCCCCAGGCGGGGGATGATGCCAAAAATGTCCAGGTGTTCGATCTCCATGGGTTGCCCCAGCCCCTGTGCTTTGACCACGATCGAATTTTGAGGGACTATCGCCGCTACCGTTTCCACGGCCAGCGCCCGCAGTTGCAACCGTTTTAGCCCCCGCTCGGGGAGGGCAGCTGTCAAGTGGCCCACGGGAAGCGTGGCCCCAACCCGATCGCAGGCACTCCAAACCCCGATCGATCGTCACTGGGCAGTCAGCCCCCTAGGCCGCCGCATCCCCGACTTGGGTTTCCTCAGTGGCGCCAAAAACCGCCTCAGGATGGCAGTAAAACTTAAATTCCAGCAAATTATGGAAGGGATCTTCCAGAAAAAAGGTGCGATGCTCCAGCACAGTGTCCGGAAAGCGGGTCCGGGGTTCTTGGTAGAAGGGGAGACCGTGGGCCTGGGCCCGATCGACCAGGGCTTGCCAGTCGGCTTCGCGATCGAAAATGAGACCAAAATGGCGCGGATAAATACTGCCCTGGGGTTCCAGGGGATCACGGCTCACATGGGCCACAATTTGATGCCCGTGCAAGCCCAGGATCAAAGAACTCGGGCTTTCGCGCCCCACCTCGCAGCCTAGGCCTTCGCCATAGAATGCCTTGGTCTGGGCAATGTTCGCCACGGGGAACGCCAAGTGAAAGCAAGGGGCCATAGGTTTTTCACTCCGGGTTGTGCAACTTGAGGATCACTCTTGGGGATCACTATAGGGCACCTCGATTAATTGTGACAGACGGCTCCGCTGCGGGGGGTCACACTTGGACATGACGCTCAATCACCGCCCCCAGATCGACAATTCCCTGTTCAATGGCGGGAAAGACTTGGGCACGTAGCCCGTCATAGGTCATCACCAAGAGGGGATTTTGGGACTGGTCCCGCCGTCGATCGGTGATGGCCAAAATCGCCTCCACCACTTCCGTGCGGCTCCGATCGAGATAGGTGCCAAAATCAGGGCGATCGGCCTTGGGTAAAAAACAATAGGACTGGTAGTAGGGATCAAGAGCCTTAGCCCCTTCCGGCAGCATAGACACCAAGGCCCGCTCGATAAATCGGCCATTCTCCAACTTTTTGAAGAGTGAAAACCCCTGGCGCACTAAAATACCCCATATTCCTTGCTGACGTTGCACTTGCTGGGCCATCAGATCGGTTAAATCCGCCACCACCCGATCGCGTCGATCGGAATCAAGCAGCTGCTCTTGTAACGTTGCCATCGTAGCTGTTCTCCTCTCCCCCTAGTAGGTCAGCTTTTGTTCCCAGGCCCACACCGTATTTTGCAGCAGCATCGCCACGGTCATCGGTCCTACACCACCGGGCACCGGCGTAATCCAACTAGCCACAGGAGCAACGGCCCCAAAGTCCACATCTCCCGCCAAGCCATAACTGCCGTCGGGCCGCTCCACACGGTTAATGCCCACATCCACCACGATCGCACCGGGCTTCACCATTTCTGGGCGAATTAAACCGGGAATTCCCACCGCTGCCACTAAAATATCAGCCTCACGAGTCACTGCCGCCAAATCTCGGGTGTGGGAGTGGGCGATCGTCACCGTGGCATTTTTTTCCAACAACATCAGGGCCAAGGGCTTCCCCACTAAGATACTGCGGCCCACCACCACTGCCTTCTTTCCCATGCAGTCCAGATTGTACGCCTGCAGCAGTTCCATGACACCGGCTGGTGTACAACTCCGCAAGCCCAACTCTCCCCGCACGAGCTTGCCTAGGTTCAAGGGGTGCAGTCCATCCGCATCTTTAGCTGGATCAATACGATGGAGCAGGGCAACTGCGTCTAAATGCTCCGGCAGAGGCAACTGTACTAAAATTCCATCAACCCGATCGTCCTGATTGAGGGAGTCAATGAGTGCGGCCACATCCGCCTCGGTTGCGTTAGCGGGTAAATGCTTCCCAAACGAAGTAATCCCCACTTTCTCGCAGGCTTTCTCCTTATTTCGTACATAGACCGCACTGGCTGGATTATCCCCCACCATAATCACCGCTAAGCCCGGGGCACGTCCGGCTTGGACCTGCTGGGCCTGAACCCGATCGGCGAGGGACTGACGTACTGTTGCCGCGAGGGCCTTACCGTCTAAAATTTGGGCAGTGGGGGATGGGGCGGTCATAGGTCTAAGCCGGGAGTCGGGAGTACTTTACTGGTTTACCGCATCGATCGTAGCCCCCGATCTGCTTTGTTTCAGATCTTAACGATTCCGCCGGAACCAGGGCGCGATCGAACTCAGATTCCTACCACAGCCCGTCTCGTCGCTCCTGGGCACCTCGATTAATTCAAATTTTCACCGGAGTGCCTACAGCTAAGCATTAGCCGCGACAAAACTTTGGGCAATCTCAATCAATTCAGCAGGATGATCAATTAAATAATCTGGATTAGCACGGTTTAACACAGTAGTCGTATTAAACCCCCAAGTTACCGCGATCGATCGCACCCCAGCCCCCCGTGCCGCCTCCACATCCCGCACCTCATCCCCCACATAGCACACCTGCTCCGCCGCCCAGCCCTGCCGCCGCACTAACCGCTTCAGCACCCGCTGCTTGCCCAAAATCGTCACCCCAGCCTGTAGCACCTTGAATCTTGTTAGCATCTGGCGATCGGCTAAAAATTGGCGCACATTACGGCCTGAATTGGAGGTTACTAGCCCCAATTGATGCCCTTCTGCCTCCAGTTGCCGCAACACTGGCTCCATACCCGCGATCCACCGCAGCTGATCCAGCTCCCCCCACAACTCTCGATTCAGTCGCCGCAACAGAAATGGGATCTTCCAGCGGGCCACCCGACCCGATCGGAGAATGTCTCGACTACTCACATTGCGCAGTTGTTCGATTTCCGCCGCCGTGGTGGGAGGATAGCCAAATTCCGGCGCTAACCGGTTGGCAATTGCGATTACGGTGTCTAGGGAGTCAGCTAAGGTTCCGTCAAAGTCAAAGAGGAAAATCGTCACAGGTCAAGGGGGAAAATGGTGCAGCACGGCTGGGGAATTGCGGCCAAGGTTGGAATGATGCCAGCCCCTAGCCCCTAGCCCCTAACCCCTCAGTCATACTAAGGCACTGAGCAACGTCTGAAACTTGAGTTCCACCTCCGTCAGTTCCCGATCGGGATCGGACCCACTGACGACCCCAGCCCCCGCAAACAGTCGCGCCCGATCGCCATCCAGAAGGGCCGATCGAATCCCGACAATAAACTCGCAATTGCCCCGATGATCGAGCCAGCCCAAGGGCGCAGCATAGAGGGACCGATCGAAGGGTTCCCAGCGGCGAATTTGGTCGCAGGCCACCTGACGCGGCACCCCAGCGACCGCAGGGGTGGGGTGGAGTTGGGCCACCAAATCCAGGGGATGAACCTGGGGCGGAACCGTGGCTTGAATCGGGGTGAGCAGGTGCTGGATGTTGGCCAGTTGGCGCAACTGGGGCGCAGCGATCGCCTGGGGATCTAGCCCCAAGGTTTGCAACTGTTCCATGATAAATTCCGCCACCAACTGGTGTTCATGGCGTTCTTTGGGGTTCTGCAACAGCGATCGGGCCAATTCCGCATCTTCCCCGGATGTGCGGCCTCGGGGTGCCGATCCCGCCAGGGCTTCCGTCTGGAGATCCCCGTTCGCAATACACAACAGCCGCTCGGGACTGGCCCCCAGGAAGGTCTGCCCCTGGCCATTGGCCACGGAAAAGCGGTAACAGTCGGGGTGCAGCTGCCGGAGGTTGCGCAGGGAGGCGGAAATTTGGAAAGGTTGGGGGCTGGTGACTTCTAGGGTGTGGGCCAGGACGATTTTGCCCAGGGTACCCGCTTCGATCGCGGCTAGGGATTCCTGCACCGCATCTTTGAACTGGTGGGGAAGAGCGGTGGAAAGGGGGCGATCGGCGGCAGGGGCGGCGGTGACAGACTCGGCAGTAACAGACTCGGTCGTGACGGACTCGGCAGTGACAGACTCGGTCGTGACAGACTCGGTCGTGACGGACTCGGCGGTAACAGATGGGACCGTTGCCGGCTCGGGGATAGCGGACGCATACAGGTCAGAGCTTGAGGGATTGCGGGCAGCCATTGCGGGCATGGCCGCTTCAGGCATTGGGATTGCGGACCCCGAGACACCTGCGCCCGCGCCCGAGACTGCCTGGGTTGCCGGGGCACTGGCCGCCCCTAACCCACCCGATTGCCCCACGGCCACAGTCGATCGCGGCGGAGAACCCCACGACAAGGCCGACAGGGTTGGCCCCAACAGATGCAACAGCGTCGTTAAGTCCGCCCCGGAGTCCTGAAGCGGCGCAACCGCCTGCCACACCGATCGACAGAGCGCTTCCAGGGTGGGATCCAGGGCTGGATCTAAAGACCGATCGGGATCTTGCCCGAGGGCCCAGGGACAATTGACCACCAACACGCTCCGGGAACCGTGGCGAGCCAAGTGCCAGCGGGGTAAAAACAGGGTGGCCGGTGCAAAGGGCGCACGGGTTGGGGGCTGATCGAAAAAGGTGAAACTACAGAATAGATGCGGTCCGCTAAAGGCGGGCGGGTCGCTGGCACCGGAGTGGAACCGGGGAGCGGTGACCGGGGCCGGCTCGGATACGGTGGCCGCAGCTGCCGTTGCGGTGGATGCCGTTGCAGTGGATGTCGCCACAGACTCTCGGGCCGATCGCGTTCCGACAGGACTGCCCCGGTCCCGATCGCCACTGAAGGTACTGGCGCGATCGGTCACTCGATCGGTCACTCGATCCGTCGCTCGATCGCCCCCCAAATCCATCTCCACCTGCACCGTTTGGCTAAAGCACTGTTCCGCAAAGGCGCGGCTCTGCTCAAACCGTTCCGTCCCCTGGAACTCCACCTGAGCCGCATGACCCACCGCCAAAAGCGCGATCGGAGGGCGATCGGGTCGATCGCGTTCCCCGTTCCATTCCCAATAAAAATGGGGACTCGGCGTTGCCTCAGCGAGGGGGTGGGTTTCTAGGGTGTGGAGGGCCTGGAGGGGATCGATCGGGGGGAGGACAAAGGAGAAACTGAGAATGCGAATCGGTTCGGCATTGGTTCCAATGTTTTTCCCAATGGCAGTTTGGGTTTTGTCAAGAAGATGATAAAAATCTTTATTATCTAAAAGGATAAAATTGCGGTCTGAGGTAACAACCATGGGGCCATTTGTGATGGGCTTAGGTGGAATGTTGACGAAACCTCCTGGACGTTAGACTGCCCCGGAACACCTGCCATGGCCGCCCTAGGACTATCCTGGGACCGGGTTCGGTCTTGGTTAAGGCATCGCGAAAGGCCCAAGGCCCTACGATCCCGAAAATCTAAACTAAAGGTAAACGTCACCCCTGATCCTATAGCAATTCCCCCAGCACAAGGCAGGATTACGCGGGTCTTCGCGGCCAAGGGTGGCAACCATCACCGGAATTTTGTGCCTGATCCGGTCCCGTCCTTGCACCCTATGTTCCTCTGCACGCAACCCATTCCGCTCACATTCCGCCCCCATTCACCCCGGCAACCATGACCACTCCCTCTTCCTCCAGTTCCGCACTTCCCCTACCACCCGGACAGTTTGGCCTGCCGATCGTTGGGGAAACCCTGGATTTTTTCCGCGATCCCCTCTTTGCCCAGAAACGCCACGATCGCTACGGCGACATCTTCAAAACCCGCCTCCTGGGGCAGCCGACCATTTTCATGCGCGGGGCCGAAGCCAATCGCTTCATTTTGACCCAGGAACATCGCGCTTTCCAGGCCACTTGGCCCGAGAGTGTCCGAATTCTGCTGGGGTCCAAATCCCTAGCGACCCAAACCGGTGAAACCCACCTCAACCGTCGCAAGCTGATGGGTCAAGCCTTCCAACCCCGTGCCCTATCAAGTTACGCTCCAACCCTGGAGGCCCTGACCCAACACTACTGTCAACGCTGGCAACAGCAGCAGGAATTCGCCTGGTACCCCGAACTCCGCCACTACACCTTTGATGTAGCCTGCAAACTCTTCATCGGCCTCGATCAGAGTGCCGAGACTCCCCTGTGTGAGGCCTTTGAAACCTGGTGCCAAGGGCTCTTTACCCTACCGATTAACTTGCCGTGGACTCGCTTTGGTCAAGCCATGCAGGCCCGCCACCTCCTGATGACGGACCTAGAAACGTTCATTCACCAACGCCAAGCTGCCCAAGGCAATACACCTCCATCGCACACCAAGACAGAAACCTCGGGTCAAGATGCCTTGGATCTGTTGCTTCATGCGCAAGATGAAAGCGGGCAGACACTATCTTTGGCAGAACTCAAGGACCAGATTCTCTTACTTCTCTTTGCAGGGCATGAAACCCTAACCTCGTCGGTTACCTCGCTGGTGATGCTGCTAGCTCAGCACCCCGAGGTCTTGGCCAAGGCCCGGGCCGAGCAGGAAGTCTTTCGGGGACAACCCCTGACGCCGGAGGTCCTGAAGCAGATGACCTATCTGGATCAGGTCATGCAGGAAACCCTGCGTCTGATTGCGCCCGTGGGGGGAGGCTTCCGGAAAACCATCACAGACTGCGAGTACCAAGGATATCGCGTACCGGCGGGGTGGACCGTGAATTATCAAATTACGGCGACCCACAAGGACGATCGTCTCTATCCCGATCCCGATCGATTTGATCCCGATCGTTTTAGTCCCGATCGCCAGGACGCCAAACAACCCTTCGCCCATCTCCCCTTTGGGGGGGGTATGCGGGAATGTATTGGCAAGGAGTTTGCGCGTTTAGAAATCAAGATTCTCGGCGCACTGTTACTCCAGGGCTATCAGTGGGAGATTTTACCAGACCAGGACCTATCTCAAGTCGTTATTCCCTCACCCCGACCGAGGGACGGCCTCAGGGTGAAGTTTTCTGCTTTATCGTCACGTTAACGGAATCAGTAGGCAACAACCGATCGACGGCAAGTTTCACCTCAGGAAAAGCCAAAGGCGAAACCCATCCCCTAGTCAACACTTGCACCGTCTGATAGTTACCACCCTGGGGATTCTGGAGAACAATCAGCTGCCGATCGGTCAAATTCAGAATCCAGTACTCTGAAATACCTTCCATCGCATAAAGTTGCCGCTTCACTTCCATATCACGCTGGAAACTACTCTGGGAGACTTCAATAAGCCAATAAATCTCATTGACTCCCGGATAGCAATCGTTATAGCGAGACTCTGGCCCATGAACAATCGCAATATCAGGCTCCGGTTCAGACTGCGCCAGAGTGACCGGGCCATTAAAGCGAACTTCCGCTCGATCGCCCAACTGCTCCAATAAATAGCGACTGCCTCGCTTGGCCGTATTGTAATGGAGCGGACTTTCCGGCACCATCGCTAAAATTTCCCCGTTCAACAGCTCAACTCGTCGATTTTGTAAGATTCCTGCCCCAATCATGCGGTGATAGTCCCCGATCGACCACCGCACCCGATCGGGATGAATGGTGTTCAACACTGAGGCTTCTGTGAGCAATGGAAGAGATGATTGCGGGGAGTGTGCCATGATCTTCACCGGTAGTTTAGCTATGGCAGTGGTCAAAGTGCTCGCGGGACCTCACTTTAATGAGGGCAGGTAACGGTATCAGGCAACAGTATCAGGCAACAAGGTACCTCGAAAAATTCCAATTTTTACCCAGTGGCCTACGCAAGAATCAGGATTGTGGGGGGCGGATTCGCCGCCCCCCACAATTAATCGAGGTACCCAACAAATTTACAATGCCTCCATCGTGCCATAAAAGCCGCTAAAACTCGAAAATATCAAGCTGCTGCTCAGTGACAGAAGTATCAGCGATAGGGGCTTCTGTTTCAGAGGAATCAGAAACAGGAGCGTTAGGACTAGAACTATCCAAGACGGGAGTATTGGTCCCGGGGATAGAAGTGCGTCGAGTTCTGGGTTTGGACTGAGCGCTAGATTTAGCACGGAATTGGGACTTAGCCGGTGAAACCCGATCGCCTTCCCCAGTTGTTCCTCCCCGCCGGAGCCCCACCGCAATCTTACTATGCTGCTCAATTTGAGCCATCACCTGCCTGGCCCGATCGATCACACTGGGCGGCAACCCCGCCAACCGGGCCGCCTCAATGCCATAGGATCGATCGGCCCCACCTGGCTGGACCTGGTGTAGAAAAACGATATCATCGGCCAATTCTTTCACGGTTACTTGGAAATTAGCCACATTAGGCAAGATTGAGGCTAATTCATTAAGTTCATGGTAGTGGGTTGCAAAAATACTACGGGCACGGATTTGAGTCGCCAAATACTCCGCCACAGACCAGGCGATCGACAGGCCATCAAACGTGGCCGTTCCCCGACCAATTTCATCTAGCAATACCAGGGATCGTTCCGTCCCATGGTTGAGAATATTAGCCGTTTCGTTCATTTCCACCATAAAAGTAGACTGTCCCGTGGCCAGATCATCCACAGCCCCCACTCGCGTAAAAATTCGATCGCAGACTCCCAAATGTGCCGTCGTTGCCGGGACAAAGCTTCCCACCTGGGCCATGAGTTGAATCAGCCCCACCTGCCGCAGAAAACAGCTTTTACCGCTGGCATTGGGACCAGTTAAGATAATCAGATCCGGACGATCGGGGGGGGGAGATCCCGGTTCAAGCAGGGGCTTAATCGCCGTTTCTGAGCTGAGACTATCTGAGCCGGAATTTACTACGGAATCAAAGCCTAAATCCACAGAATTCGGCACAAAGAAGCCCGAAGGTAGCGATCGTTCCACCACTGGATGCCGCCCCTGGACAATTTGTAATTGGCGATAGTCACCCATACTCGGGCGACAGTAGCCCCGAAACTGGGCCAGTTCCGCAAAGGCAGCCAACACATCCAATGCCGCTACCCGTCGCGCCAAATTTCGGATTAGTTCTGCCTCTGCCCCCACCTCTGCCCGCAACTGGGCAAAAATATCATATTCATACTGATTAAGCTGGCCCTGGGCATTGGAAAGGCGCGTTTCCCGTTCCTTCAATTCCGGCGTAATGTAACGTTCCTCATTCACCAGGGTTTGCTTCCGGATATAGTCCTCGGGCACTTGATCGCTCTTACTCCGAGAAATCCCGATGTAATAGCCAAAGGTTTTGTTATATCCCACTTTAAGGTTGGAGATTCCCGTCCTTTCTCGCTCGATCGCCTCTAGGTTGCCAATCCACTGCCGATCGTCCTCACTTTCCCGCCGCAGGGCATCCAGTTCGGCATCAAAACCATCCTGAATCAGTCCCCCCTCCAACAGCGTAATCGGGGGATCCGCCACCAAACACTGCCGGATGCGCTGTCCCAGGGCTTCAATTTTCGGATCCAGGTGTTGCAGGGCCACCAGATAAGGCGCTTGGGCAGTGGCGAGTAGGTTGCTGATTTCCGGTAATTTCTCGATCGAGTCCGCTAAGGCCACTAAATCCCGCGCATTAGCCGTTCCTGAACCTGCGCGCCCCGTCAGCCGCTCTAAATCATAGACCTGTCCCAAAATCTTACGCAACTGTTCCCGCAGATTGCCCCGTTCCAGCAACTCCTGCACCGTATCCTGTCGCGCCACGATCGATCCCAAGTCCAGCAACGGCTGCAACAACCAACGCCGCAGGGCACGTCCCCCCATCGTCGTCACCGTGGCATCCAAGGCCCACAACAGCGACCCATGGAATGATCCATCCCGCACGGTCTGAATAATTTCAAGATTTCGGCGGGTTTGGGCATCAATAATCAAATACTCGGTAATGGTGTAGGTCCGCAGGGGCTGGAGGGGCAAATGGGTCAGGGAAGCCGGATTAAAAATATAGTCCGGGTCTTCGGAGCGCAACCGTTCCACCCGCCCTTCGGAGGTGTCTTCTAGGTAGTGAACCAGTCCCCCCGCCGCCCGAATCGCCAGGGGCAGTCGATCGCAGCCCATCCCCTCTAGCGATCGCACCCGAAACCGTTCCAGTAAGGTTTGACGGGCCTCCGCCAGCAAAAACGCCTTTTGGGGCCGAAAGGTGTAGCAGAACCGGGGTGGCAAGCCCTGGGGCAAGTGTTTAGCCTTTTGGTCCGGTCGCAACAAACCCACCAGGTCCGGTGCATTGGTGGGAATTAGGACTTCTGAGGGGTGAATCCGCTGAATTTCCTGGCTGAGTTGCTCAATTTCTGTGCCATGGGTCGTGGCAAACTCTCCCGTGGACACATCCGCATAGGCGAGGCCCCAGTGTGTCCCCGCCAGCACCACGGCCATCAAAAAGTTGTTGCGGCGACCCTGGAGCATTCCCTCTTCCACGATCGTTCCCGGGGTAATAATGCGGGTAATCTCCCGCCGCACTAGGGCACCTTTAGCCTGGGCGGCATCCTCGATTTGGTCACAAATCGCGATCGCATAGCCCTTTTCCACCAATTTGGCACAATAGCTATCCAATGCCTTCTGGGGAATACCCGCCATGGGCACACGTCCCACGTCTCCGCCCCCTTCTTTGCTAGTCAGGACCAGTTCCAACTCCCGCGCCACGGTGATCGCATCTTCGAGGAAACACTCGAAAAAGTCACCCATGCGATAGAGCAACAGCGCATCCTGGTGCTGAGCTTTGGTTTCCACATAATGCCGCATCATGGGGGTCAGTTGCTCCCGATCGACCGCCTGATGATGGGCATATTTGACCGCATGTTTCACCAAGCGCTGGGGTAGTGCGGGGGAGGTCGGTGCGGCGTTGGCAGGATCTGAGGGGGCTGTCATCGGTAGCGTCAGAAAGATATGGCGATCGATCGCCGGCGGTCACCGGCAACCAGCATTGGATCTCTACGAGGATGTTTGAAAACCTAAGAGGATGTTTGAAAACCTAAGAAAATCCCCCCGCCCCCCCCTTTCGTTAAAACCCCCTAGAAACCCCCTACAGCAATGGCCCTCACCCTAAATCCCTCTCCCAGAACGGGAGAGGGACTTTAGGAAGTCTCACTCCCCTTCTCCCGGCTTGGGCGAAGCGATGTCCTGAGCGTAGTCGAACGGGCGGTGGGTGCCCTGAGCGTAGTCGTTGGCTTCGCCTGCCCGGAGGGCATAGGGGGCTGGGGGATGAGGGTGAATCTGCGAAAGTGGGATACACCCTCATCAATTAACCAATAGATCAACTCCAGGGCACCTCGATTAATCCAAACTTTGAGGAAATGACCCACGCAAGAATCAGGGTTTGGGGTAGGCGGCTGCGCCGCCTACCCCAATTAATCGAGGTGCCCTAATGGATCAGCTCCAGGGCACCTCGATTAATACAGATTCTCACCGCAGTACCCACGGCAGAATCAAGATTGGGTTGCGCGGCTGCGCCGCCTACCCCAATTAATCGAGGTACCTTCCAGGGATCAACGCCAGAATTAGGCTCCGGTTGAGCAGCGCAGCCGCGACTCCCCAGACGCTCCCAACCTCAATCAACCGCTTCGTTACGCTAGCCCATTCCTGATTGTTCATTCGATACACCCAAAGCGTCCCCTTTCGTAATAAGGTTCAAAGTAAGCTAAGGTCATCGTTCTCTACGTGGGATTGGCCCATTGATAGCTCATCTCTTGAAGCTGATTTAAGGAGGCTGTATGGACGCTGCGGCACTGTGGCAACGGTATCAGGACTGGCTCTACTATCACCCGGATTTGGGTCTGTACTTGGATGTCAGTCGCATGGGCTTTGATGATGCCTTTGTCGATCGCCTCACCCCCAAGCTCAATCAAGCCTTCCAAAGCATGGCCGACCTGGAAGCTGGAGCCATCGCTAATCCCGACGAAAATCGCATGGTGGGCCACTATTGGCTACGGAACTCGGATCTAGCCCCCACCCCAGCCCTAAAACACGATATTGATGACACCCTCAAGCAAATCCTAGACTTTACCCACAAGGTCCACAGCGGCGCTATTCGTCCCCCGTCCGCCTCTCGCTTCACCGATATCCTGTCCGTGGGCATTGGTGGGTCGGCTCTGGGACCGCAGTTTGTGGCCGAAGCCCTAACGCCTGCGGATGCACCCCTCAATATCTCTTTTATTGACAATAGCGACCCAGCGGGGATCGATCGGGTGCTGCAAAAACTCGGCGATCGCCTAAACACCACCCTCGTGTTAGTCATCTCCAAATCCGGTGGCACTCCCGAAACCCGCAACGGCATGGTGGAGGTACAACACGCCTTTGCCGAGCAGGGGCTCAAGTTTGCCAGTCAGGCCGTGGCGATTACCGGAGAAGGAAGCAAACTGGATAATTTGTCCAAACGTGAGGGCTGGATTACCAGCTTTCCCATGCATGACTGGGTAGGAGGCCGCACCTCGGAGCTCTCGGCAGTGGGCCTAGTCTCGGCGGCCTTGCTGGGCATTGACATTGAGGCGATGCTGACGGGGGCCAAGATCATGGACGATGCAACCCGGATCCCCAGCCTGAAGCAAAACCCAGCCGCCCTGCTAGCCTTGAGCTGGTACTACGCCGGCAATGGGAAGGGTGAAAAAGACATGGTAGTGCTGCCCTATAAGGACAGTTTGCTGCTGTTTAGTCGCTATCTCCAGCAATTAGTGATGGAATCCCTTGGGAAAGAGCAGGATCTAGACGGTAAGACGGTTTACCAGGGTATTGCGGTCTATGGCAACAAGGGATCGACGGACCAACATGCCTATGTACAACAGTTGCGGGAAGGGGTGCCGAACTTCTTTGCCACGTTGATTGAGGTGCTGGAGGATCGGGAAGGCCCATCGATCGAGATCGAGAATGGAGCCACCTGCGGTGATTTCCTGTCGGGTTTCCTCCAGGGGACGCGGGCCGCACTCCATGAAAATGGCCGCGATAGCATTACTTTGACGATTCCGGCGGTGACGCCGGCATTGGTGGGGGCCTTAATTGCCCTCTACGATCGGGCGGTGGGTCTCTATGCCTCCTTGGTCAATATCAATGCCTATCACCAACCGGGGGTCGAGGCGGGTAAGAAGGCGGCGGCCTCGGTGTTGGATCTGCAAAGTAAGGCCGTGGCTACGGTCCAGGCAGCGGGGCAGCCCCTTTCGCTGGCGGAACTGGCGACCAAAATTCAGGCCACGGATCAGGTGGAGACCCTGTATAAGATCCTGCGCCATTTGGATGCCAATGGCCGATCGATCCAACTCCTGGGCAACCCAGCCCAACCCGCGACCCTCAAGGTGCAGGCCCACTAGGGTGGGTTACTCGGGCATGCCATCAATGCACTGTAGGAACCTGGCGATCTCCAAGCTATACGCCCACCCCAGTTGTATGGTCTAGGGGCTAGGTTCCTAGTCTCAACCTGCCATGAACAATGGGGGGGCAGCGAAGCTGCCCCCCCATTGCATTGGAATGATGTTTCAGGAATCCAGACTTCAGGAGAGCGGCTTTACCGCCCTCCTCCAATTCATCGAGACCCTGTTTGTTAGAAATTCATTTCAGCCAGTTGGACTTTCTCGAACTGCTTCTTCTTCAGAGCCAACAGAATCTGGGTCAGCACCACACCAAAGAAGAACACCACCAAGCCCAACACACGGGAGCTGCTCTGGAGCACAATTTCACCGTCCAGTTGACCGAAACCACCCACATTGGGGTTCGTGGTCAGGGCTTGACCGGCTTCCACCGTGTCACCCTCAGCCACAATCAGCTCAGGACCCGGCAGCAGGGTTTCGAGAACCTCATCGCCCTCATCCGTCGTGATTGTCACATCGTACCCAAAGCCATTGTCCACAATGGACGTGATCACACCAGCCTTGGAGGCAACAAACGCATTATTGTTGCTCAGCTCACCCGTGGGGTACACCTGACCGCGACCCCGGTTACCGCCTAGGTGGATGGAGTACTTACCAAAATTGACGCTCTTATCCGTGGCGGGGTTAGGAGAGAGAATGGGGAAGACCATCTCCTGATACTCTTCACCGGGCAGCGGACCAGCCAAGAGGATGTTCTCTTCGTCATCGCTGTAGGGGGTGACCAAATAGTAGAAGTCGCCCACTTCCTCCATCATTTCCTCATCCACCCGATCGGGGGGAGCCAGCTTAAAGCCTTCGGGCAGCATCAATACCGCACCCACATTCAAGCCCGACAGACTGCCATCGGCTTGGACCTGTTGGACATCCAGGTCATAGGGCACTTTCACCACCGCCTTAAAAACGGTGTCCGGCAGCACGGCCTGGGGCACCTCTAATTCCACAGGCTTCTTAGCCAAGTGGCAGTTGGCGCACACGATTTTACCCGTGGCTTCCCGGGGGCTGTCGTAGTTGTATTGAGCGTAGAACGGGTACGCAGCGGCACTTTGGGGAGCGAGGGTGTCTAGACCCACCCACAGGGTCAGGGCGGTGATCGCAACCAAAGCGACCTTGGCAAGACCCCTTAAGTTGGATTGCAAACGTGCCATTGAACTATGCATCTTCATTAACGGTAATTTTGGATATCGCAAGGTTGGGTCTGACTTCTTCCAGGAGCATCCTGGGACCAGGAGCATCTTAGGACCACCAGGGATCTTCGTTGGTGCGGAAGTCGGTTTCGGCCCAAGGGGCAACGGTTACAGTGTCGCTGTCATCCACTTCCACATGGGCCAGAGCCAGGGATAGGGGAGCGGGACCGCGCACCACTTTACCTTGCTCGTTGTACTGGGAACCGTGGCAGGGACAGATGAATTTATTCTCGCTCGCTTGCCAGGGCACCACACAACCAAGGTGAGTGCAAACTGCGTTGAGACCGTAATTGCGAATGGTGTCCGGACCGTCCACGATCAAATAGGTGGGGTCTCCTTTTAAGCCCTGGGCCAAGATCCGATCGCCGACATTGTGGGCTGCGAGAAATTCGCTAGCGACGACGGGATTTCCTTGGGCATCCTGGGCGGGAACGCTCCCCCCTGCACCACCCGTGGCCGGAGGAATGAAGTACCGCACCACAGGATACAACGCACCCAGGGCAACCCCCGTGGCTGAGCCGAAGGTCAGTAGGTTCATAAACTGACGGCGGCCCATGTTGGGTGCATCAGAGGCTCCAGAAACTTGAGTCATAATTAGGCTTCAATGGATAGTTTGCAATAGGGGGCTGCGGAACCCCAAATTTAACCCAGCCTACCGCTCCGCACTGGAGGGAAAGCTGCCCGCGAAGGTCTGTAATAAAGCGTTTGCAAAGGTTATTCACAAACCGGCTTAAAGTATTATTACATTTCTGGTGAAGGGTTTAGCGCGAGTCTTAGGGCCAGCCCAAGCCCCGGGGCTGTTGTCCGCCTAAGCTTGACCCTTGTGGCGTTCTCCCTGACTGTTGGGAAGGCTTCCGTAGTTTATTCCCGCAGAATGCTGGACACAGCGCAAGTTTTGTGAAGAAATATTGCAAATCACTCACCTTTGCTGAGTTCCCCCGTTTCGCCATGATCGATTCTGACTCCCCAACTCCCGCCGATAGCAATATTGATGATCCCAATGATCCCCTGACCGGAGCAAAGTTAAAGCAGTTGCTGTTGGAGAAATGGGGCCAACCGTTCGATTTGCGATTTCGGCGGGTGCAAGGACGAATCTTTCTACAGGTGATGTGGAAATATTTGGGCCAGCGATCGTTCCCCATGACAGCGGATCAGTACGATCGGCACCTGGAGTCGATCGCGGCGTATTTAGTGGCCTTGGGGGGCGTACAGCAGGTGCTGGAGTTTGTGGCGCAAACCCGAGAGCGACCTCGGTTGGGAAAGGCGGTCAATATTCCCCTGGCGGTGGAGTTGGGCGATCGAGCGTCGGAGTGGATTCTGTAGCACCGGGGGATGGGGGCTAGACTCGCCAAAGTTGAGACGCACCCACACTGTTCTAGCCAAGCTTTAGCCCGATCGCGCTTGACCCATCCCCCATCACTCTTTGACAATCAAGGTACTGGAGACTGTGCGACCCAACTCTTCGGGGGCATATTGCAGCGTGGCCTCGGTCCCAGGCCAGGAGAACGTGCCCGGGGTCACCGATCGCACCAGGTAGTGCAGCTCATAAACCCCCGCTTCGAGGTGCTGACCATAGGCCAAAACCCGATCGCTGTAGAGCTGTTCATAGCTCAATTCCCAGCTATCACTCTGGGCCACGGCACTGGGGTTCGCGGTTTGGAAGCGGGTGTTGACCCCCTCAAAACCAGCGGGGAGTGGATCGGTGATCACGAGATGGTCAATGGGGCGATCGGTAATCACCTCCACACCAATATCAAAGACCCGTCCTGCCTCCACCTCCAGGACGCTATCCTCGCCAAATAGTCCCTGGGTTGCCAAAATCGTCTCTTCTCCCGCAGACCGGATCTGACGAGTAACCCGTAACCCCTGATATCGGCCCGGTTGTTGGCCCTGGGCTTGATACCGATAGGCAGCGAGGTAGTGGAGCCGATCGCCGTTGGGATCCAATGCCAACTCCGACTCACCCCGGGGCAAGTCGGCCTGGGGCACCGTGAGCGTGGTGCTCGGTTCTTGAGGACTGAGTTGGGTTTGCAAGATCTGGCGACGATCGAGGCGAGCCGTCACCGCAACCGTCGCCTGGGGGTCTTCCACGGCACTATAGGTCACCAGCGCCGCCAATGCCTGGGCATTGTAGTAACTACAGCCCCAATCCCCTGCTTGGCGCAGATCCAGCAGCCCCTGGAGCAATCGCGCTGCCAGTTCCGGATCCACCGAGTTCGGGTCCGCCGCGAACACCTGGAGAGCTTGGGCCTGGAGAACAGGCGGTGCTTGGAGCCAAGACCACTGCTCTGGCACATTAAGACGGGCACTGCGGCTGCTGAAATTAGTAATTTCCCGCAGTTCTGACCGGATTGCATCGGCTTCCGTGGCCCAATTGGGGAAACGGGCTAGATACTGGGCCAAACGCATCCGACTGACAGGATCCAACTCGGCCTCCTGCTGGACAATCTCATAGAGGAAGTCCTGGCGCGTATCCCCCAGGGCTGAGAGGGCAATGAGGCTATCTAGCCGCAGTTGAGGCAGCAGTTGAGTCTTACAAGTAATACGGGTACACGGGGCATGTTTAATTGGATCCTTAAGTAAATCATCAAGATAGCCCCGCAGCGGTCGTAACAGCTCTGGGCTAATGGAAAATCCAGCCGCCTGAGCCTGGGCTAGGCTTTCAGCGGCGTAGGGAGTGACCAAGGGATCGGATTGATCGGCACCAGGCCAGTCGGAAAAGCCACCATCCGGTTGCTGGAGATCGGCCAGATCCGCCAGGGCAGCCGTAACCGTAGAGTCCAGGTTAACGGGTTCGGTCACCAAGCCCTGGTCCGCCAACTGGGTGAGATTAGCCGCAATACTGAGGCGACTCGCGACGGGTTCCAGGAAAGGGAGGGGATTATCAGGAAAATCAGCTATTTCCGGCACTAGGGTCGGCAGCAGCGTGCTGGCAAGATTGAGTTGCAACCCGCCCACATCGGGGTCAATCTGCTGACCTTTAACCAGGGGAATCGCGATCGGTCGATCGCTCACCCCCGTTTCCACCACCTGCTCTAGCACCCAGTGGTTCCGGAGGGGCAGGGCCAGGGTGAGGGCATCTTGGTTCTGACCGAGGCGAACCCTGAAACTCACCTCAGTTTCCGCCGTGGCCTCACGCTGACTGCCACTGGCACTCACCTGAACCGGCCAGCGAAAGGCTGTGGTTCCTGGCTCCAGGCTTTCGCGGCTTTGCTGGCGTTGCCGATTGCGGAAGCGATCGAAAGCCAGAAAATCCTGAAGATCCGCCTCAATCTGGGCCCGGCCTCGTTGTTCTGTGGTGTTGGTCACCGCTACCCCTAGGGCCAGTTCATCCCCCGATCGAACAAACTGGGGCAAGAGGGGGTTCACCATCACCGGAAGCTGGGCGATAAAAGTCGCCTCCCCATTGCCAAAGCGCCAGGGAGCCATGGCAGCCGTGGGAGTATCCTCGGATTCGGGAGCCACGGCCACCGCTAAGACGCGCCAGGTGGTGAGATCATCCGGCAGATCAAAGCTCACGCTAGCTTTCCCCTCCGCATCGGTTTCCAAGCCCGGATTAAAGTAGGCCAAGGGCTTAAATTCCGTGCGGGGCCGGGTATCCCCACTACCCTCCACAAGACCACCTCCAAAGCCCCAACCCTTCTCCAGGGGTGAAGCGGGAGCTTCCAGGACCACATCGAAGCGGTTGTCATTGAAGCGCGTGGCGATCGGCTGGTCCCCATAGACGGTTTCCACCAAATCCGGCGGACGATAGCCCGTGAGTTGCAACACGGCCTCGTTCACCACCATCAGAGTTACCTGACCGGCTTGGGGCTGACCCTGGCCATCTGTCAACGCAATATCCAAGGTTTGTTGACTGCCCGGTTGCAGGATGTCCTGACGGGGAGTCACGGCAACCTGGAGATATTGATCACTACGATCGACCTCAAACGGCTCCAGGCCAATCCTGACTAAATTTTCCAGTTGATCCGCGTCCGAACCCTGTAAACCCTGACCCTGACGCACGATCACCGCTTCCAGAGCCGCATTGGGAAGCATCTCGGGGGTGACTTCAAATTGAATCTGGGGCGCACTCCCTTGCACCGGGATGACCTGCTGCCACAGGGGACGATCGCGCACCACGGACACATACAATTCCCCCGCTTCATAGGGGGACTGGATCAGGGCCGTCGCTGTGTCGCCCACGGCATAGGAGTCCCGATCGAGGGTGATTTGGAGCTGCTGGTTATCTCGATTTCCCCAAAAAACCGATCCGGATCCGGTCATCCATACCTGACTGTCACTAACCGTTGCCTCGGTTTTTCCCAGGTTACGGCTAAAGTTCGCCCGAATCCGATAGGATCCCGGCTCTGGAGCCTGTAAGGTGACGGTTTGGGGGGTTGAGGCCGATCGCACCTCCGCCTCGGCGACGGGGGTATAACTGACCTGATTCCGATCGCTGATACTCCCCGCCAGCAAGCGTCGTGCAAAGCTATAGTCCATCTGCTCCAGGGTCACGGTCACCGCTTCCCCGGTCTGAACCGCGCCTGCCCCATCGGTGACGATGACCTCAACCTCAAAGTCCTGCTGGGCCGTGCCAACGAACTGATGTTTGAGACCAATGAGGCGATCGCTGGGCAGCGCCGTGAAGGTCTGGCTCGCGGAGACCCCCAAATTGGAGACATCCTGCACCTCCGCATCAACCCGGTAGGTCATGGCAAAGGGCAAGTCCTCAGCAATAGGAATGCTTTGGCGACCTTGACCCCGATCGTCTAAGCTAGCCTCAGTCTGGAGAACTTCACTACTGATCAGAGGCGGATCCTCGGGCCAAAACCAGCGACGACCAAATTTAAACCCGTCCCAACCAGCCGGTGTAAAGTCCTCCAGGGAGCGGCGGGTCACCCAGTAGTTCACTTGTCCCCCTTGGAGGGGTGAGCCAAATAAATAGCGCCCATCCACCGAGGCGGTCAGGGTCTCTCCAGCTTGAGCTAGGGTTCGATCGAGGTTGAGATCCACCGCAAAATTGGGCGGGCGGAACTCTGCCACTTGAAATTCACTATAAAGGGCAGGAATTCGCTGATTTGGGTTACGGGCTGGCTCGGCCTGAATTTGGTAGAAGCCCAAGGGCTGATCCGGCGGTAGATCCCATGAGAGGCTCAAGGTGCCGTAGGCATTCGCACTGCGCGTGCCCAGATCGAAGGTTTCACCATCGGGCTGGGTCACCGTGATGCGGTAGGGCTGGGAATCAATGCCTAAATGTCCCTGCTCTAGTTTTTGAGTCGTAACCGTAAACCAAGCCGTTTCTCCGGGCTGATACAGCTCCCGATCGCTAAAAATCACACCAAGGGGCAAAATTTGCCCCCCATCCCAACGGGTGTAGGCACCGAAGCCATAGGATCCACTGTAGGGAAAGGTGTGGGTAAAGGCCCAGTCATCCCCCTGCTGGGCAATGACCACCAGAGACGGTCCTTCCCATTCGTAGTCATTGAGCAGGGCTGCAGCCTGGTAACACCCTTGAATCTGATCCTGGCTAAAGTCAACGCTACCCCTAGCATCCGTACGAGCCGTAGCACAGGCAGTGGGCACCTGATCGAGGGGAGCCGATCGATCGGCCACATACACGCCAACCTCAACATCACCCACGGGTTGCCCCGTATCCAAGCGATGCACCCGCACCCGTCCCGATTGGGGGAACCACTGGGCAAAGACCCCCAGATTAGTCAATTGCACCACGCCGTAGAATTCCGGTTCTTGCCACTGGAGGCCATTATCTTCGGTATATTGGTAGGTTTTGCCTCGGACCCCATAGGCCAATGCCCCTGAGGTTCCTCCAAGACGCTCCTGGAGGTTAATCACAGTCTTAGTGGTCTCATTAGGGGCTGCATCCGGTGTAACACGGGGCCATTCTGCCTGCGGCGGAAAGAGGTCCGTGGCCTTATCACTGGGATAGTCTGGATCGAGATTAATCACGTCCTGGGGCGAAAGCGTCCGAAAAACAGACTGGTAACCATCAGGCAGATTAATACTGTCGATCTCCAGGCCAATTTCGCGATCGGCTGGAAAAATCGTCAGACCTCTCGGTGCCCACAGATCGGGGACCGCATCCCCGGCTTGATAGGTGAGATTGACGGCTTTCCCTAGGGTTTGGCCATACTGATCCGCCAGTCCGGCCCCGAGGGTGATGCGATAGCGCTGCTGGGGCTCCAGGGCCCAGGGATTGAGACGGAATCTGGAATCTCCCTCATAGGCTTGAATCAGGAGCCGATCATCGACGGGAGCGGGATCGATCGTCACGTTTTCGGCGATCGAGTCCCGATCAAGGCCATTATTAAAGCGTAGTTCCGGTCCCCCCTCGCTAAAGCGTCCTGCGGCCCAAAATCCATCGGGTTCACCGAAACTCCCCATTCCCAGAAAGGTTAGGGGTCCGTAGGTCTCCACTCCACTGCTAAAGGTTTCGGTACTGACCAAATTCCCCCCCGCTGGTTCCAATCCCGGTGCAATGGCCAACCGGTAGCGAGTACCCAGGGCCAAGGGCTGATCGGGTGTAATCCAGTAGCGCCAGGTGACCTGACTCGGATCATATTGGGCACTGGCCCAGTTCTGACTCTGTTCTACGGTTTCTTCATCGAGAACAACCTGAACCGCCACGGATTGGCCCTGATCATCCTCAAATCGCGTCTTTTCTTGGAGGGACTTGAGCGTCACGGGGGCATTTGCCGTAAGACTGAGGCGCGGTTCCTGGTCTAAATATTCGGGTTCCTGCCAGTCATCCTCCACATCCGTGGTGGGGAGACTGAGCATGTCGATCGGTGCCGTTTCAAAGGTCCAGGCCAAGTCCTGATCGAGGCGGTGTCCACTTAAGTCCTCCAGTCCTGCGGTGAGGGTAACCTGGAGCCGTGTGGCCTGGGGCAAGGCCCGTTCACCTTGGAATCCCACCATACGCGGCGTTAAGAGGCGAAACTGACCTGGTAATGGTGGATCAAGTCGGAAATGGCTGAGAATTTCCTGTTGGTTCTCGCTGTCCAACTGCTCCAGCGGGACGATCGGGTCCTGGAAGCGAATCCGCACCTGAGCTAAGGATTCAACCTGCCCCTGGGGTGAGATCCCAGCAATCCAGTCCGGTACAAAGGGGTCCGGAAGTGCGTCCACAAAGGGAAGCAGCTCTTGACTAATCGCAGCGGGAGTGAGGGGGTTCTTGCCCTGGGAGCCAGAATCTCCTCCCTGGCAAGCACTAAATAAAAGCGATAAACCAAGACCTAAGGCGAATAGAAGCTGAAAGCTAACGCCTTTAAAGAATTTTTGGGGAGTTGTACCGGGGAACCACATCGATCGACACTGGCGCGACAGGCGACGCAGCACTCGACGAAGGGGAGCGGGAACAGGAAAGTGGGCCATAGGGGGGGACGATCACATCTCTCCTGTGATAACGAAAAGATGGCTGGGTTTCCGACAATGCTTTAAAAATCTTAAACTTCCCCAGGGCATCTCGATTAATAGTGGCGTGCGGCTTCGCCGCATGCCACAACCTTTGTTCTGTCGTGGGTCACTGGGCAAAAACTTTGATTTTTCGAGATGTCCCATAGCCATCCTCAGGGAAAAACGAACTCTCTTGCTTCCCCTCTCCCGTGGGGAGAGGGGCTAGGAGAGAGGGGCTGGGGGTGAGGGGCGTTCATATCCTAGATGCGATGCGCCCCCCATTCTGCCGTGGGCACTGCGATCGGAATCTGAATTTTTCGAGGTGCCCGATTAAATTAAAATTCACCAAGATGCCTATCGATCCGATTAGGATCGGGTACAATTCAACGGTACCTTGGCGCATCTTTACAGTAAACAATCCTAAAATGCGTATAATTCCTTAGAAAGTATTTAGAAGCCTAAGAGAATTCCCTTACATCCCCTTGTAAAGGGGGGGACGATCGCTTCTTTCCCCTGCCAAAGGGGGACTGAGGGAGATCCGGCAAGGGCCTCGGGCCCTTGGCCGCAGTTTTCAAACATCCTCTAAGAAAATCTCCCCTAACCCCCCTTGTAAAGGGGGGGACAGCCTTTTCTTCCCCCTTCAAAAGGGGGACTGAGGGGGATTCGGCCAGGGCCTACGGCCCTGGCCCGCAGTTTTCAAACATCCTCTTAGGTGAGGCGGCGAAGCCGCCCCACCCAATTAATCGAGGTGACCCTTAGTCTTACGTAAATTACGGGACAAACGTTTGGATCAGTCGAGGTCTCTTTAGAGTATGCACTTACTCATTTAGCGAGTTATCAGTCTAGGGCACCTCAATCAATTGAGGCAGGCAGTAAAGCGGGAGCATCCCACTTTCGTTAAAATAGGTTAAGGGGTAAGAATAGAAGGGTCGCCCTGAGGAGAGAGCCATGACCCCCGAAGACCAAGCCAGACTGAAAGCTTGCACTGCTGAGATCGCCGAGAT
>JAYKIB010000294.1:0-9358 GCA_035285005.1 Prochlorothrix sp. | reverse complement strand
CGAACAATGGTCAAGGCCAGTACACAGAAGCTCCAATCAGTCTGAAAGCTTTGCCACATAAGGCTTTGAAGGCGCAGTGCCGTAATATTACAGAGGTTCTAATTTAAAGATTAGATGAAGTTCAGTTATGCCCGTAGAAATACGGATTTTGTCAGTGTTATTCATAGGTACATAAGGCACAGGGAAACCACTTAACGGCAGCCACCCAGCACGGAGCCAGCCCTCAGTACTCCCCCAGCCAACAAAGTTTTCGCCTCTAAGAGGATGTTTGGAAACCTAAGAAAATTCCCCCTAACCCCCCTTTATAAGGGGGGGACGGTCTCTTCTTCCCCCTTGTAAAGCGGGACTGAGGGGGATTCTGCCAGGGCCTATGGTCCTTGGCCGAAGTTTCCAAACATCCTCTGAAACGAATTCATAAACAATGGATCGCATAACGTACCTCTGCCAAAAATCCCCCAAATTCCCTCTTAGGGATTGAAACCGGCTATTGGTGGTCACCCTCCAATAAGGAGATTAGCCGAAAATCCCCCAAATTCCCTCTTAGGAATTGAGGCTTCTGGTTCATATACCAATTAAAAGCAATCACTTAGAACCAGTCAGAACAGCCCGAGTCCTGTACCAAAGCAGAAAAAAACCACAAAACTAAGACCCTTGGGTCAGTAGCGCGACAGCATAGGCTGCAATCCCCTCTTCGCGACCCGTAGGCCCCAGTTTTTCATTTGTAGTAGCCTTAACCCCCACCTGATCCGGAGCAAGACCGAGAGTTGTCGCCAGACGATCGCGCATCGTTTCAATATGGGGCTTGAGCTTAGGTTGTTCCGCTACCACAACAGAATCGATATTGCTAACTTGCCAACCCCGCGATTGGATTAACTGATTCACCTGTTCAAGCAACTTAAGGCTGTCAGCACCAGCCCATTGGGGATCAGTCGGCGGGAAGTAATGGCCAATATCCCCAAGACTCAAAGCCCCCAGCAATGCATCCATGATCGCATGGGTTAAAACATCCGCATCACTGTGGCCCTCCAGTCCCAAACGGTGAGGAATCTTCACCCCCCCCAGGATCAAATCTCGATCGGGTCCGAGGCGATGGATATCGTAGCCATTACCAATGCGAATTGCAGTCATAACACACCAAACTCCTTAGGCAATCACAACACCGACAACAGCAGCCCCTTTGTTACAGCAGTTATCAGTTGCACGAAGTACAAGAATCAACCAGACACAGTATAGTCCCCCCCTCACCCCGCGCAAACCGATTCAGCGCTGATCACTTGGTTGCGCCCCTGGGCCTTGGCGCGGTAAAGGCATTGATCGGCCTGGGTAATAAGCTGTTGGGGGGAAGTAGTCACATTGGGCACCCAACTGGCAATCCCAAGACTCAGGGTGACATGATCACAAATTTGAGACTTGCGGTGGGGTACATGGAGATCTGCAACAGCTTGGCGGAGCCGATCGGCCACAACCTTCGTTTGGGGCAAACCAGTGTTGGGGAGAACAATCACAAACTCTTCGCCCCCATAACGGGCCACTAAATCATCCGATCGTTTAATGTTATGCTTCAAGACCTGCGCCACTTGTTGCAAACAGGCATCCCCCTCAATATGGCCGTAAAAATCGTTAAACTGCTTAAAATAGTCGATATCACAGAGAATCAAACCTAAAGGGTGGCCCAGATGACCGAGGGTACGCCACTGTAGAGCAAGATATTGATCAAACTTATGGCGATTGGCCAGTTGGGTGAGGCCATCCACTTCCGCCACCATTTGCAATTGTTGATTGACAGAACGCAGTTCTTTCTCGATCGTGTCACCGTGTTCGGTGATGGCCTCTAGGGTCAGGTGCAAGTCCTGGTTCTCTTGGCGCAGATGGGCGACCTCTTGGCGCAGATGTATTAATTCCGCGTTTTGCTGCCGTAATTGCACAACTTCCTGCTGTAATATGTGGAGTTCCGCTGCCAGAGCGTGAAGGTTCATGCCCAATATTGATGGTGACGGTTTCAACGGCGATCCACCAGGCTCGGCGGGTGTGGCTGAGTCCACGTAGAGTGAAGACGGATTCAAACCAGAGGGAAGATGCATATCACTATGAATCAATAACGCATGACCCAAAAGTTAAACAATCCAGGCAATATTCAACCGAAATCCTCAAAACACCCAAATCCTTAGAGGCACCTCGAACAATTCAAATTTCGACCGCAGTGCCCACAGCAGAATCAGGATTGTGACAGGCGGCTTCACCGCCTGTCACAATTCATCTAGGTGCCCTTAGGGTACCTAGATGAATCCAAGTTTTCGGCCTCTGACCCACCTAAGAATCAGGATTGTGTCGGGGGGCTTCGCCGCCCGACACAATTCATCGAAGTGCCCTTAAGAAATAAAAGTACTTATTACTACCATTCGGGCACCTCGAAAAATTCAAATTGCTACCACGGTATCCATAGCACAATCCTGGGCACCTCGATTAATCCAAATTTTTGTCCTGTGAGCCACGCGAGGGTCAGGGTTGTGGCGTGCGGCTTCGCCGCGCAACCCAATTAATCGAGGTGCCCTCCTGCTTATGGCCGGCGGCTGCACCGCCGGCCATAATTAATTGAGGTGCCCATTTTTCATTTTATTGTAACAGAGCGACGGGAAAGCGCAGGTGGGGGGTGGGATTAGGAATCTTGGCTTGGGTGGCGATTGGGTTGGGGGGCGGCCCTAGGCGGATTGACTCAAAGGACTGGCAAGGTGGGCTTGGCCGGCCTCTTGCAGCGCGCGATCGCGAATTTGGCAGGAGTCACATACCCCACAGGGTTCGGGGCCTCCGGCATAGCAGGACCAGGTTTCAGCGATCGGTACCCCAAGGGCTAGGGCACGGCGAACAATATCTACTTTGGTGTCGGTAACGAGGGGGGCGATGAGGCGAGGGGCGTTGCCTTCGAGACCAACTTTTGAGGAAACCTGAGCAAGGCGTTGGAAGGCTTCCAGATAGAGGGGGCGGCAGTCGGGATAGCCGGAATAGTCTACGGCATTGATACCAAGGTAGATGGCGGTGGCACCTTGGGCTTCGGCGAGGGAGAGGGCCAAGGCGATAAAGACGGTATTTCGACCAGGAACGTAGGTGGAGGGGATTAGGTCGGGTTGGGGGCCATCGGCGGGCAGATCCTGCCGGAGATCGGTGAGGGAAGACCCCCCCCACTGGGCCAGGTTAACGGTGAGGATGTGGTGCTGGGTGATACCGAGGTGGTGGGCAACGGTGCGGGCGGCCTCCAACTCCCGGTTGTGGCGCTGGCCGTAGTCGAGGGACAGGGCGATTGGGATGTAACCATCAGCGATCGCTTGGGCTGCAGCGGTGGCAGAATCGAGACCACCGGAGAGGAGGACGACAGCTTTTGGGGAAGTGCTGGGATCGAAGTTGGGTCGATCGGGAAAAGTAGAAGCGGCAGCCATGATTTACGATCGCGTCGGCAACAGGAAGAGTGGGGCTTAACAGACGGGATTGCGGGTAAGAATCAGGGTTGTGACGTGCGGCGAAGCCGCACGTCACAATGAATCGAGGTCCCCTGGGGATGACTCCTCTGGGACGTCCCCCTTAACCTGGACAATCGTGACAGACGCTGAGGGAGCATGCCCCAGTCGATCCAGCTTTACTTGTCAGGCTGGGGAGTCATACGCAGATAGGGCTTGATTTCCGTGACCCCTTTGGGGAACTTCTGCTTGGCTTCCTCAGTGGGAATGGTGGGCGCAACAACCACATCATCCCCCTCTTTCCAGTTCACCGGAGTGGCAACGCTATACTTATCAGTCAGTTGCAGGGAGTCGATAACCCGCAGAATCTCCTCGAAGTTACGGCCCGTGCTGGGGGGGTAGGTAATGGTGAGGCGCAGCTTTTTGTTGGCATCAATCACAAACACGGTGCGCACGGTCACCTTGGCATTGGCCTTGGGGTGAATCATGCCGTAGAGGTCGGACACCTTCTTATCCTCATCCGCCAAAATTGGATAGTTGACGGTGGTGTTTTGGGTCTCGTTCACATCCCCGATCCAACCCTTGTGGGAGTCAACACCATCCACACTGAGGGCGATCACCTTAACGTTTCGCTTCTCGAATTCTGGCTTCAGTTTGGCCACTTCCCCCAGTTCTGTGGTGCAAACGGGAGTGTAGTCGGCGGGGTGGGAAAACAATACAGCCCAGCTATCGCCCATCCAGGAGTAAAAGTCAATCTCCCCTTCCGAGGAAGACTGGGTAAAGTTGGGAACGGTGTCACCGAGTTGTAGAACCATGGGCTATTCCTGTGTCAGATGTTACAGACAGTTAGAAGATTTAGAGTAGTGATCATACTGCCATAGAACCCGCGCATTCCGATCGAGATGCCATCTTTCTTTAAGGAATGCCGGGGGGACACTTTACAAGTCGCTACAAGTCGCACTTCTGCCCGCTCCTGGGAAATCCCTCCCCCCTTGTACGGCCCTGTTGCGAACAACACTGTAAAATAGAGGCAATCCCGCCTATCGATCCCAGACCAAGATTAAGAAGCTGACAGATGGCAACCACTCCAGAAGAAGTATGGCAACTCTTGGGAGAATTAGTCCAATCCCAAAGGGAAACCGATCGAAAACTTCGAGAGTTCTCAGAGGCTGCTGCCCAACGTAGCCAAGAAATCGATCGACGGCTCAAGGAGTCAGGCGAAGAAACCGATCGAAAACTTCGAGAGTTCTCAGAGGCTGCTGCCCAACGTAGCCAAGAAATCGATCGACGGCTCAAGGAGTCGGGCGAAGAAACCGATCGAAAACTTCGAGAGTTCTCAGAGGCTGCTGCCCAACGTAGCCGCAAAATCGATCGACAACTGGATCAGTTAAGTCAACAAATCAAAGAACTGGGAAAGCAAACCAAAGAGCTAGGCAAACAAATCGGAGGCCTAGGCGCGAAATTTGGTAGCTTTACCGAGGGCATGGCCTATCCTTCCATGTCAAGAATTTTGCAAGAGCAGTTTGGCATGGAATGCGTGGGACCCAGGGTACGGCGGCGGCGCAATGGCCAAGAAATCGAAATTGATGTGCTCGCCTATGCCAACAGCGATCGACAGGCAGTGTACGTGGTCGAAGTCAAAAGTCATCCCCGCGAAGACTCGATCGAGCAAATGCAGCGACTTTTAGAGCGATTTTCCGAGTTCTTCCCAGAACATCGCGATAAGGCACTCTATGGGATTCTCGCGGCAGTGGACTGGTCAGCAGCAGTGCGGGAGCGGTTTTTAGCCAACGGTCTTTATGTGGCGCGGATCGAAGATGAGGTGTTTGCCCTGGATGTCCCCGAGGGGTTCCAGTCCCGATCCTGGGCCGAAGACAACGGATCGCTTAATTGAGACCGGGGCACCCCAATGAGTTGAGGCGTGCGGCTTCGCCACACGCCACCGCCCTCATTCACACAAATACTAGGGGGCACCTCGATCAATCCAAATTCTTGGGAGACAGCCCACGCAAGAATCAGGGTTTGGGTTGGGCAGCGAAGCTGCCCAACCCAATGAATCGAGGTGCCCTAGGGAATCGTGTGGACGGCTTGGCCGTCCACACCCAATTTATCAAGAGACCCGATGGCCGATCGTTAGCGCAGAAATTCTTGAAAAGGGCGGGTAATCCAGTTAAACCCAACCCGTAACTGATGCTCCAAAGTAGGCATCCGGTAAAGATAGGCAACGCGACGCATCACATGGGCAAGGGGGCCATTGAGGGATAGCCCTAAACCCGATACTGTTGCTGACTCCACACCTAGGGCCATCATTTCGCCCAAATGCTGATATCGAAACGGCAACAGGGGTCGATCGCTCAAAGAAGCCCAAAGATTCCAGCCCGCATAGTCCGCCGCTTGGAACGCAGCTTGGGCCGTGGGTGGAATTGTCTGGCCATTCCCATCGACCCCGACGGCAAGGTCACCCAGGGCAAAAATGTGGGGGTGATCCTGAACCTGAAGCGTGGGTTCAATCTGCAACTGTCCCCGATCGTTACGCGGCAGGGGAAGGGACTGCACCAGGGGTACCACCTTATTGCCCACGGTCCATAGCACCAAGTCCACCGGAATCGACTCCACCTCATCGCGGTATTCCAGGGCAATGGCATCCGCCGCCACGGACTTGACGGAGGTTTCCAAATCGAGCCACACGCCCCGTTCCTGCAGGGACTGACGGGCCGATTCCCGGTTAAATTCAGGAGAATGGCGCAAAATCTGGTAGTCCTGCTCAATCAGACGGACCCGCCCCCGATCGCCCAGTCGATCGGCCACCTTACAGGCCAGTTCAATGCCACTGTACCCTGCCCCGACGATCGCCACACGAATTTTATTGCGATCGCTCTGTTCCAAAACCCGCAGCCGCTCCTTGAGGGCATACACATCCTGCACGGTGCGGAAGGCAATACCATGCTCTGCAACCCCTGGCACCCCGGACAGGGGAGTTTCGCTGCCTAGAGCCAACACCAACCGATCCCAGCGAAACTCCTGACCACCGGCAAGGACAACACGCTGTTGCTCAAGGTCAATGGTACTGACCTTGCCTTGACAGAAGCGAATCCCCGTATTTTGCAATAATTCAGCAAAAGGCGGCGCAATTTCCCAGGTTTCTAGCTCCTCGGTCACAAGTTCGTAGAGCAGGGGTAAAAAGACAAACCGATCGTGCTGATCGATCAGCACGATATCGGGCTTGGTTTCCGCGTTCAGGGCAAGCTGATCCAAACGCAGGGCAGTGTAAAGCCCCCCAAAGCCACCCCCTAGAACGCAGATGCGAGGCCGTTGGGGATCGGCGGTGCCCACGGTTTCCGTGGGGGCTTCGGGGGTTGGGAAGTCGGGGGGAAAGGTAGTGGCAGTGGTCACGGCAGCAGGGGGAATAGGGGAACCGGGAATAGGGGAACCGGGAATAGGGAACCGGGGATAGGGCACCTCGATTAATTGGGTTGGGCGGCTTCGCCGCCTAACCCAATCAATAACGTGAGTTCGACGGATACTCTGGGAGACCCTCACCCCAACCCCTCTCCCCCAGGGAGAGGGGCTGAGACCCACATTCTATCGTTACTTCCCCTCGCCCATTTTGGGAGAGAAGGCTGGGGGATGAGGAGGCATAGACAAAATTTTGTCCCAAAATGTTGGACTTTTCGAGGTGCCTAGCAAGAAAACAGCCATCGATATTAGCGATTCGATATTAGCGCTAGGGTAGCGCATCCTTCGCCTGGCAACCAAGCATTCCCCGAGATGTGCCCAGGGTGACTCTCAGGGCCTCTGGCAGTCGCCCACCGCCACACCCCAAGACTGGAGAGTGCCCCCACACAGCGAGGGATTCACACCTAACCCGGCCTCAACAAACCCGGAGCTTACATGCCACAGGGCTACTGCCCACCGCCCCCACCCATATCGGGGCGATCGGTCAAGAGCGGGGCGATCGCTTCAGCGATCGCCTGCTGCTGCTCTGCGTCGTAACCCCAGCGGTTCAAAAAATCCGTGTACTGCCCACGACCAGCGGCGATCGTAGCTTGAAGCTGTTCCAGCCGAGAGCCCGTGTTATCCAACTCCAGGGTTTGGATCAGCGTGGCAGCGCGACGGCTAGCCCGTTGGGATTTAAGGGCAATGACCCCATCGTTGTTGCGCTGATGGTGGAGGGCCATGGCCGAGGACATGGCCAAGTTTTTAACCAGTAAGTCCCCCACCACCTCGGGATGTTGCCGTAGCCCTTTCATCACCGCTGCTTGGGGCTGATCCAAAAGAGAGCGCTCGTCGGTGAGATAGACCACAAAGAAACCCCGCGCTCCGGCCACGGTGCCGACCAAAGCAGCCACAATCTCGGTGATGTCCGTTTCGGGGAGGCTGCCCGCCTGGAGCCGATCGAGAAAAGTCCGGGCTTGGCTGATTGCTGATTCAAAGGAGGGAGCTGAGGGCGTTACAGTCATGGCTTGGGTCACAAAAGTTCCGGTGCGGGTCTACTCTCTTCTTATATCAGGCGGCTGGTCCCCAGCACGAGGGGGGCGATCGTTTTGGTCGATCGGGATGGAGACGGGTGCAGAGAGCTAGTACTCTGCGGCCTAAGTATAGCCACCACTCTTGTGTAGGGATCGCACCACTTTGTGGTGCGATGTAGTGCGATCCCACGTGCAAAAACGAGACGGGACATAAGCCGCACTCGACTAGGAACTATGGGTACGGCGGTAAAAATTTGAATTTTTCGAGGTGCCCCATACAATTGTTCTGAGAGGGCACCTCGATTAATTGTGGGGGCGGCTTCGCCGCCCCCCACAACCCTGATTCTGCCGTGGGCACTGCAGTCAAAATCTGCATTTTTCGAGGTGCCCGAGAGGATAGGGTACCTCGATGAATTGGGTTGGGCGGCGAAGCCGCCCAACCCAAACCGTGATTCTTGCGTGGGCTGTCTCCCAAAAATTTGGATTAATCGAGGGACCCTCTTAGGGTTGTACGTAAGGAGGTTCCTGAGAGGATATTTGAAAACTTCGGCCAAGGGCCGTAGGCCCTGGCAGAATCCCCCTCATTCCCCCTTTTGAAGGGGGAAGAAAAGGCTGTCCCCCCTTTACAAGGGGGGTTAGGGGGGGATTCTCTTAGGTTTCCAAACATCCTCTAAGTTCAACCTGGGCACCTCGAAAAGTTAAAGTTCTTGCCCAGTGACCTACGTAAGAATCAGGGTTGGGTTGGCGTAATTCGGGTCGCCTTGTCCTACCCGTTATCACAACCGGATAAAAAGTTGAACTTTGCAAGGTGTCCCGTCTGTTTTCCTAAATTCTAACGATCGGTATATTGAAGGCAAACCCCATGGCAACGGTTTTAATCGTGGAAGATGACCCGGCTAATATTCTGGTTTTTAGCAAAATTCTCACAAAGCGAGCAAGTCTAGATGTTTTGCATACCGAAGACGCGGTAGAAGTCTTACAGCTTGCCGAATCAGGTCAAATTGACTTGATTTTAATGGATGTGTCCCTGGCCCACTCTTCCTACGAAGGCAAGCCCGTGGATGGCATTGCAATTACCCGGATGTTAAAGGATAACGAGGCCACGGCCTCAATTCCCGTCATTCTGGTCACGGCCCATGCCATGCGAGGCGATCGGGAAAACTTCCTGAGCCAAAGTGGGGCGGAGGGTTATATTTCCAAGCCCGTTGTAGACCAGCATGCCTTTGTGAGCCAAATTCAAGATTCGCTCCAGGCAACGGCGGCAGAGCAGGGCAACGAGTCGATCGGTTGAGGAGAATCCCAGGGGCTCGGACTAGATAGGCTAGTTTCAGGTTATCCAAGCGCGTTGAAACGGACCGGTTGTGAAACGGAGCCGGTTGTTAAGGACACCTCGATTCATTGGGTTGGGCGGCGAAGCCGCCCAACTTAACCCTGATTCTT
>JAYKIB010000293.1:0-14376 GCA_035285005.1 Prochlorothrix sp. | reverse complement strand
CAGTGCCTCCCATTTGGCTATTTCGTCGAAAGTGGGATGCTCCCCTTGCCGAATCCCTCTTGGTCCCCCTTTTGACGAGGGAAGAAGAGGCCGTCCCCCCTCTTGTAAAGGGGGGTTAGGGGGGATTCTCTTAGGTTTCCAAACATCCTCTTAGAGGCGATCGGGGTGATTATTGTGGGATCGCAGAACCCGACAGAATCGAGACTAGACTATCTCCAGCCAAAACCTCATTCAGCACCAGCAATGCAAAACCAACCATGGCAAAACGACCATTCAGGCGTTCCGCTTTTTCCGTCCAACCAAAGGGAGATTGGGTTTGCACCTCTATATCCGGCGTAACGGCATAGTTGTTAATAAGACCTTCTTGGTCAATGGTATAACCCTGGGTTGTTCCAGACTCCTCCGCAGCTTGGTCTAAATTTTCCGTCGGCGTTGATGGCGGAAACTGACCCACATTGGTATATCCTTCACGATCGCTACTGGCTTGGACCTCAGCTGGAACCAGCTCACTTCCATCACTAACATTGGGTTTGTTCAGCAGGGACTTTGCTTTTTTCGGTAAATCTTGAGTCTTCGGTGCGACCATAAAACTGGTGGTCTCCTTACGTGCTACAAGCAGTTCGCTGTACCCGCACGTTTAAGGTATGGGAAAGCGTATCCCATATCCCGTCCCACAGGGGGAATTCAAAATAACAGGCAAGCTCGGGGGATGAACGGGCAACTTTAGTGATTAAACACGGTTAAGCCGTGTGAGCCTCACTGTACCGGGCACCTCGATTTATTCAAATTTCGACCGTAGTGCCCACGGCAGAATCGGGGTTGTGGCAGGCGGCTTCGCCGCCTGCCACAATTAATCGAGGTGCCCTACAGGATGATTGCGCTGTGAAAACTTGTGGGGGACGGTGCGGTGATGCCGCAGGTTTCTTCCCCGATCGCCCCAAGCTGTCTTCCGTAGCGTTCTAAGAGGATGTTTGGAAACCTAAAAAAATCCCCCCTAACCCCCCTTTACAAGAGGGGGGACGGCCTCTTCTTCCCTCGTCAAAAGGGGGACCAAGAGGGATTCGGCAAGGGCCTACGGCCCTTGGCCGCAGTTTCCAAACATCCTCGAAGCGAGGTTTAGTCGATCGGAATTCTAGGATGATCACTTTTTCATCCTAGCCTTCTGATCGCGGCTAATCCTGAGGGTACCTCGATTAATTAGGTTGGGCGGCAAAGCCGCCCAACCTAATCCCCATCCCTACGTGATCCCTGGGAGAAGAACTTGAATTTTTCGAGGTGTCCAAGGGTTGGTAAAACATTATAATCTTTCGTTTTATGGATTATATTCATCCACTTTTCACTATGGATAGTATTTCTCTATCCAATATCAATATTCCATCCTCCATTCGCATCGATACCCAATTTCTGGTTGCGATCGGCGTGGGTCTGGCTCTCTTCGCTCTCTTAGGGCTGCCTCGTGCCGTTGCTGCTTTAGTTCATGGGATCGCCCCAAGTTCTACTCAACTTCTTTACGATAGTGTTGTCTCCCCCCATCAGGATCTGTTGGGAATTCTACTCTTTCTTTCAGCCCTTGATTTATTGTTCATTACCTTACCCACATCCCCGTGGGCACACTATGGTGAAGTTGCCTTTGCCCTGGGTATTTCCGTATTCTCCTATGTTGTTGCCTTCAGGATCTTTAGACAATTCTTTGATGTTTATCTCCTAGAAAGAGCACTAGGGAACCAGCGCAAAATTAATAGTGAGTTTCTGGTGGTTTCGCGCTTCCTCTCCAATGTGTCGATCGTTGTCATTATTGCTTTCATTTTTGCCCAACTTCACCAAATTAACGTGGTGGGTCTGATTGCAAGTGTGGGAGTTGGGGGGGTGGCGATCGCCTTTGCCTCCCAAAAGATCCTGGAGCAGGGACTGTGGGGTATTGTCCTATTTTTGGATAAACCCTTTGACATTGATGACTATATTCACCTCCAAGATGGCACCTTTGGCCGGGTGGAACGGATTGGTTGGCGATCGACCCGAATCCGAATTTCTGGTAAAGGCTCTCTCATTGTAGTTCCCAATAGCTTACTCTGTAAGAATTCCGTGGAGAACCTATCCCGGATTCAAAAGCAAATCTCAATTCTAAATCTCAATTTCTATCGATCGATACCAGAGCATGAACAGGCTTTAATCCGGCGTGTAATCCTAATGAGTACAGAGGATATTTTTGGGATTGATCATCCCTTAACAACGGTGGAATTTCGTAAAATTTCCCATCACACTGATACCCTCGCAGCCCAAGCCCAAATTACCTTCTTTATCTTGGGATCAGGGGAAGCTACGGAAGACTTACGTCAACAGTTACTAGAGACAGCCCAAAAGAAAATCGCTCAGCAGTTGCGAGAATATGGAATTGCCTTCGCGATCGAACCACAGGTGACTAATATTCAATCCCCCATGAGTGTTTAGAACAGGGCACCTCGATTAATTGGGTTGGGCGGCTTCGCCGCCCAACCCAAACCCTACTTCTTACGTGGGCTGTCTCCCAAAAATTCGGATTAATCGAGGTGTCCAACAACATGTTTAGAACAGCGTGTGCTGAATCGAGGTACCCTTTAGAGAATTTTTAACCGATGAATCAGATTATAGATATCTGGAATATGCTGGGGACAGCAGAGTCCCTTGATGCTCCCCTTGTTCAACACTTGCTCCGTATCGGTCTTTTACTCGCCTTAATTTTGGCTTCCTTTGTGACCGGTCGTTTCACCCCATTTTTAGTGCGTAGTGTTGTGGTACGCCTGTTGGCCAAACGCAATGCCCAAGCCTATCTCAAATTTATCCAGCCGGTGCGGGGGTCTATGTCAGCCGCCGCCACAGCGATTCTGGCAGCCTTTAGCTTAAATACGATCGCAGATGACTATCCAGCGCTGCATCAGTTTCTCCAATTCATTGCTTATCTCACCGTGGCCATCACGCTGGCCTGGTTTTTCTCACGCCTCACCCGTCAGTTTATTCGTACCTATCTGGTTAAAATTACTGAAAATTTAGGCCAGGAAGTGAATGATTTAGTGCTGGTCTTTGAGACCTTTACTAACTTCCTAATTGGTTTCTTTGCTGTTGTTAGCTTTGCCCAAAGCCAAAACCTTAATCTATTTGCCCTATTAACGGGGGTAGGCATTGGTGGTGTTGCCATTGCCTTTGCGGCTCAGGAAACCCTCGGGCAACTCATCGGAACGATCGTAATCTATCTCGATCGTCCCTATCGCCCCGGAGAATATATTCGGGTTAACTTCAACATTCAGGCGGAAGATGTGTACGGACGGATTGAATCGATCGGTCTCCGATCGACTAAAATTCGTGTGGTTGCTAAAAACACCTTGGTGATTGCGCCCAACTCTTTGATGGCCTCTAAAGACATTGAGAATGTGTCACGGGGGACCAAGGTGATGGTGCTGTTTTATTTGGACTTCTTTCGGCAACTGATTGAAGGGGAGCAAGCCTTGGTGGAACAGGTTGTGCAAGAGGCAACGAACAAAACGTTTGGGATTGATCCAGGTAGTACCATTATTGATGTGAACCAGAATCCAGATGGCGCCGGAACTCGCATTCGAGTCAGCTTCTTTATCATGGGGTCCAGCGAGGATGCTTTGGGGTTGCGGAAGCAAACCTTAGAATATATGAATCGGACGATCGCGGAAAATCTGCGCCAACAGCATTTAGAGTTTGACTTGAAGGAGCCGACGACCTATGTGGATTCTCCGGTGACGCTGTAGCACGGGCATTGGTTACCACACCCATGGCCGAAGTTGATCCGGGCACCTCGATTAATTGTGGCATGCGGCTTCGCCGCCCGCCACAACCCTGATTCTGCCGTGGGTATTGTGGTGAAAATCTGTATTCATCGAGGTGCCCATCGGAGTTAGATGGGTGTTCGTGTAAGGATGGCGGGTAGCCAAGCTACCCGCCATCCTTTTGATTTCTGCGTGGGTCACTGGACAAAAATCTGGATTTTTCGAGGTATCCTATTCAACCTCAACCAACTGATACCAGCGGGTTCCCACACCTTTTTTATAAATCCCAATTTTCTTGGCCCAGGTTTTGTCCTCTTCACCATATTGGAAGTTCACCGCCACATACTGGGTGTTGGCAAAATCGGTGCCTGGATTAGACGCGGCGGGAATCGTTGCCTTCGCAGCGGCGGGAGCGGCGGCAGCCGGGGCGGGGCTAGAAGCTGGAGTTGCCGGAGCAGCAGGAGCAGGGGGGGGCGTTTGCGAGATAATATCGGGATTGGCGCTGACGTTAAAGAGCTTTTTTAGGTTTTCCATTAAAGTGGACATCCCCATAACCTCCAAAAAAAAGTGTTTTTTGTATTGTTTCTTGGACACCTCGACAAGTTCTCACGTTCATCGTGGTGCCCACAACAGACTCAGAAATGGTGGGGAGCAGCGTAGCGACCCCTCACCTGCATCAAGGTTCCCTCTCAAAGGTCCGTCTGGGAGCATCCGTCAACCATGGGTGGAGTCACCGGATTGTCCCCAAGGTCCCGCTCAGCAATGGGCAACTGGCTTTGAACGTGATTCCTAGTGGGGAAGGCCACTCCCGAGGACGGTTCCTGCGATATTGCGAGGGATTCGTGAAGAGATTTTAACATTAGAGCGGTCTGCACAGACCCTACCGTTGTTTCCATTTCCAAACCCCCTGGGAATCGGTTATAATAAACTGCCTCTTAGTATCAATGTACTAAAAATCAATGGGCACCTCGAAAAATTCAAATTTTCATCCCGTGATTCCCGTCAGGGCACCTCGAAAAATTCAAATTTCTACCCCGGTATCCACGGCACAATCAGAGTTGTGGCCGGCGGCCACAATTAATCGAGGTGGCCGTGAGAATGAGGGTTGGGTTGGGCGGCTTCGCCGCCCAACCCAATTAATCGAGGTGCCCTAATGTACGAGAAAGTACCCTGGTGAATCGAGGTACCCTGAGTTTCATTGAGGCGAGTGTGAGGCGATTGTGACCGGTTTAGAGCGGTTGTCAGTTGCACCAGGTACAGGGATCAAAATGTACCGCTAGAGGCGAGGTCCATCCAGCCTCACCGAAGTGTTAGCCGCTATACCGAATCTATTGTGGTTTATATCAAGCGCGTTGAGCTGACCCACTTCAAATCCTTCGGTGGCACGGCGGATATTCCGTTGTTGCCCGGTTTTACGGTGGTTTCAGGGCCAAATGGTTCGGGAAAGTCAAATATTCTGGACGGATTGCTGTTTGCCCTCGGGTTGTCCACGTCCAAGGGAATGCGGGCCGATCGCCTGCCGGATTTGGTGAACCAAAATGTGGCCCGGAGTCGGTCTACCGTTGAGGCAAGTGTGACGGCAACGTTCGACCTGGAGGGCTGGTCTCCCACCAGTCTTGCGCCACCGCCCCAACCTACGGTTCCGGACCTGGAGGGAGAGAAGCCTGGGGAGGCGGATTCGCCTCCTGTTGACGGAAACCCGAGCGAAACAAAGACAACGGACGAGCCCCCAACTGACGGCAATCTGAGCGATGGCCAAGGTGAGGTCCAAGCGGGTGCCGTGGATGCGGGTACCGTGGATGCGGGTACCGTGGATACCCTGGGCACGACCGGGGCCACCGGTGCAGCGAATCCTCAACGCCCTGGAGTCGGGGAGCAAGCCTTGGTGGATCTTGATGATGAGGCGGATGCGGAGTCCCCGATCGCGATCGGCACCCATCTAAAAGAGTGGAGCGTTACCCGTCGTCTACGGGTCACTCCCCAGGGCACCTACACCTCCACCTACGCCATCAATGGTGAGGTGTGTACCCTCACCCAGCTCCATGAGCAGCTCAACCGCCTCAGAATTTACCCCGAAGGCTACAATATTGTTCTCCAGGGGGACGTGACGGGGATTATCTCCATGAATGGTCGGGAACGGCGGGAGATTATTGATGAGTTGGCCGGGGTCGCCCAGTTCGATCGCAAAATTAACCAAGCCAAGGGCAAACTGGATGAGGTCAAGGAGCGGGAGGAGCGCTGTCACATTATTGAGCGAGAGTTACAGGAGCAATTGGAGCGACTGAGCAAGGATCGGCAGAAGGCGGAGAAATATCAACGCCTGCGGCGGGAACTGGAGGAAAAGCAGCAGTGGGAAAAGGTGCTAGTGTGGCAACAGCGCCAAAAGGAAGAACAAAAGTTAGTCCAGACGATCGCCAAGGGAGAGCAGGAGCAGGTCCAGATTCAGGAGCAGTTGGCCGGTGTGCAGGAAACGATCGCCATTACCGAGAAGGTGCTGGAAGCCCTCAATCAGCAGGTGCGGGCGCTGGGGGAAGAGGAGTTGTTGCAATTGCAGTCCCAACTGGCGACCCAGGAGGCAGAACTGCGACAGATCCTGCGCCAACAGCAGGAGTTAGAAGCCGCAGGCCAGAAAACCCTGGAGCAGTTGCAGGAGAATCAGGCTCAGGTCCTGGAGCACCAAAAGAACCTCCAGCGCATCCAGGCAGAACGAAGCCACTTGGAAGGGCAGGAGTTGGTCCGCTTGACGGGGCTACGGGATCAGGCCCAGGCGGCACTGGCGGCGAGTCGGGAGGCGGCCAATGCCATCGCCACCCGGTCCCAGGCGTGGGTTACCCAGCAAACCCAACTGCGGCAACGGGTAGATAGTTTGGTGGCCCAACTGGAACCCCTGCGGCGGGAGCAAGCCCAACTCCAGGAGCGATCGCAGCAGTATCAACAGCAGCAACAGGGACAGAGTAGCGCGATCGCCCAAATTCGTCAGGATCTAGCCGAAGCAGAGGACCAGCTTCTGGAGAGTACGCCGCTCCAGAAGCAGTTAGAGCAGGAGGTGGCTAACCTAGCTCAAACGGTGGCCCAAACCGAGCAGGAACTCCAGGTACAACAGGATACCCAAAGCCGTCTACTCAAGGAACAGCGGGAAAAGCAGCGCCAACTGGATAAATTGGAAAGTATGGCCCAGGCAATGCAGGAAACTCAGGGAACCCAAGCGACCCGGTTACTGGAGCAGTTGGGACTGGCGGGGGTGCATGGGGCAGTGGCGCAATTGGGGGATGTGGAGGCTCGCTACCGCACGGCGCTGGAGATTGCGGCGGGGGGACGGCTAACCTATTTGGTGGTGGAGGACGATCGGGTAGCTGCAGAAGGGATCCGCCTGTTGAAGCAGCACAAGGGAGGTCGAGCCACATTTTTGCCCCTGAATAAGATTCGAGGCTCTCGTCTGGCGGATATTCCCAAGTGGCAAACCCCTGAAGGGTTTGTGGACCATGCGGTGAACCTGGTCCAGTGTGACGATCGCTATCGGGATATCTTTAGCTATGTGTTTGGGGGTACGGTGGTGTTTGAGTCCCTGGATGCGGCGCGGCGGCAGTTGGGGCAGTATCGGATGGTGACCCTGGAGGGGGATCTGCTGGAGTCAAGTGGGGCGATGACGGGGGGAAGTTTGCGGCGGCAGCGCGGGGCGATCGGGTTTGGGCGATCGGGGAGTGATGAGTCCAGCGATATACGGGAACTCCAGGAACGGCTGGAGCAGATTGAGGTCATTCTTGGGCGCTGTGATAGTAAGATTGCTAGCCTGAGTCAAAAGCTACGCCAAACCAGTCAAGACCTGACGGAAAAGCGCCAAAGTCACCGTGAGGTGCAGTTAGAGGTGAACCAACTGCGTCAAACGGTACAGCGGCTCCAGCAACAGCAGCAGCAACTGCTGGATCGGGAACAGAGCCAGGGAACAGCCCTGACGGAGGCAACGGCGCGGCTTCAGGTGCTCGAAACCTTGATCCCGACCCAGGACGCTGAATTAGCAATCCTACGCCAGGAACTAGCTGAATTAGAACAGTCTCCAATCCATGGGGAGTGGCAGGAGCGTCAGCACCAAGTTCAAGAACAGGAACAGAACCTACAAACCCATGCCTTAGCCCTTCGCAGCGCGGAACAGCAACTCCAGGGTTTGATCCGGGAACAGGACCGGAGCCAGGAACAGGTCACCCAGCGTCAGGGCCAAATTCAGCGGCTACGACAGCTTCAGGGGGAGCAAATTAATGAGCATTCGGCCCTGGGGGTTCAGCGACAGGGTCTGGAGACGCAACTCGGGCAATTACGACAGCAGATGGCCCAACTGGAGGAACGGCTGGGTAGCCAGAAGCAGGAGCGCGATCGGGTGGAGCGGGAGCAGCGCCAACAACGCCAGCAGGCCCAAGACCTGGAGTGGCAGGGGCAAAAGCTCCAGGAAACCCAGCAACAGCGGCGGGAACAGTTGGCCCAACTGCGGGAGAGTTTGGTCCAACAACAGCAGGAATTACCCGATCCCCCACCGGACATTCCTGAGGAAACCCAAACTGCAGGACTGGCAGCCCTCCAGCATGAACTGCGCAACCTGGCCAAGCGAATTCAGGCCATGGAGCCGGTCAATATGTTGGCCCTGGAGGAGTACGATCGCACCCAGGCCCGCTTGGATGATTTGACCGACAAGTTGCAAACCCTGGAGTCGGAGCGAACCGAGATTCTGTTGCGGATTGAGACCTTCACGACCCTCCGCACCCGGGCCTTTATGGAGTCGTTTGAGGCAGTAAACCAGAATTTCCGGGAGATTTTTGCCCAACTTTCCGATGGCGATGGTTACTTACAACTGGATAGCCCCGAGGATCCCCTGAGTGGGGGCTTAAATCTGGTGGCCCACCCCAAGGGGAAGCCCGTGCGACGGCTAGCCTCCATGTCTGGGGGGGAAAAGTCGCTGACGGCCCTGAGTTTTATTTTTGCGCTGCAGCGCTACCGACCATCGCCCTTCTATGCTTTTGATGAGGTGGATAGTTTTTTGGACGGGGCGAATGTGGAGCGACTGGCCCAGGTGATCCGGCAGCAGTGTCACCAGGCTCAGTTTATTGTGGTCAGTCACCGTCGCCCGATGATTGAGGCGGCGCAGCGGACGATCGGAGTCACCCAGGCGCGGGGTGCCCACACCCAGGTGGTGGGCATTGCCCTGGACGATCCCGATCCCCAGGCAGCTTTGGGCTAGCCAGGGCAGCGGTTTCCTGTGGGCTAGTCAGTCCCAGCCGCCCCACCTGGGAGTCCCACCGGTCCAGTAAAATTGGAGAGCAACGGCCAGGTTTGTCGGGACAGGGGGAGAGCGTGAAGCACCTGCCCTGCGGGAATTTCTGCCCTAGATTTCTGCCCTAGACTGATCCGCAGCACCTTGGCAACGCAAAACCCGTGACATCACTTCCCAATCCCAGCGACATCACTCCTCAGCACCCATGGCAACCTACCTCATCACCGGCACCAGCAGCGGCATTGGCCTTGAATACTGCCGCCAACTCCAGCAACGGGGCGATACGGTCATCGCCGCCTGTCGTCGGACCTCCCCCGACCTCGATCGCCTGGGAATTCGCATTGAAACCGGTGTCGATATCACCGATGATACTGCCGTCGCCGGACTGGTCGATCGGCTCCGGGGCGAACCGATCGATGTCCTGATTAATAACGCCGGACTATTAGAGCGCGTCACCCTGGAAGACCTCGATTTTGACAGTATTCGTCGCCAATTTGAGGTCAATGCCCTCGGCGCTTTGCGCGTCACCCATCGGTTACTGGGTAACCTCCGATCGGGTAGCAAAGTGGTTCTGATGACGAGCCGCATGGGATCGATCGATGACAACACCTCCGGTAGTTCCTACGGCTACCGCATGTCTAAGGTGGCCCTTTCCATGGCCGGGAAATCCCTCTCCCACGACCTCAAGCCTCGGGGAATTGCCGTCGCTATTCTTCACCCCGGTTTCGTCAGCACTCCCATGACCCATTTCATCCCCAGTGGCATCACACCCCAGGAATCGGTTACGGGTCTTCTCGCCCGCATTGATGCCCTTAATTTGGATAATTCTGGAACGTTCTGGCATGCTAACGGTGAAATTTTGCCCTGGTAGCCAATGGCCTGCGCTTTTCTAGCGACATGAGTCAAGGTGCCCCCTTGGAGGTACTCTCTGGGCAGTACTCTCTGGGCAGTACCCTCCTGGAGGTGCCCGATAGACTCAAGGGCGCCTCGATTAATGTAAATTTTCACCGGAGGGCACCTCGATTAATTCAAATTTCGACCGTAGTGCCCACGGCAGAATCAGGGTTGTGACAGGCGGCGAAGCCGCCTGTCACAATTAATCGAGGTGCCCCGGAGTACCTAATAAGTAACGGGGCCAACTTCCAACCGCGCAGTTGGTGAGGCTCTTTGTTAGCATAGAAGCTGGCTTTGTGCCATTTTTTCCTGTCCACCTCGCCTTGCCCCAGCCCCCTACCCCCATGGTCCTTCCCACCCCCCGCTGCTACCACATCACCACCTTCGGCTGCCAGATGAACAAAGCCGACTCCGAACGGATGGCCGGAATTTTGGAAACGATGGGCTTTGAGTGGACTGAAGACCCCCTTGAAGCCAACCTTGTGCTCTACAACACCTGCACAATTCGGGATAATGCCGAGCAAAAGGTGTACTCCTACCTGGGACGACAGGCCAAACGTAAACAGCAGGATCCTAACCTGACCTTGATTGTGGCCGGGTGTGTGGCCCAGCAGGAGGGCGAGCAGTTACTGCGTCGGGTTCCGGAACTGGATTTGGTCATGGGGCCCCAGCATGCCAATCGCCTCCAGGACTTGCTAGAACAGGTCTTCAACGGCAGCCAACTTGTGGCCACGGAACCCGTCCACATTATGGAGGACATCACCCAGCCCCGGCGCGATAGCGAGATTACGGCCTGGGTGAATGTGATTTATGGCTGTAACGAGCGCTGTACCTACTGTGTGGTGCCGGGAGTGCGGGGGCTAGAGCAGTCGCGCACCCCGGAGGCCATTCGGGCCGAAATGGAAGAACTGGGTCGCCAGGGCTACCGGGAGGTGACACTGCTGGGCCAGAATATTGATGCCTATGGGCGGGATTTACCGGGTAGCACCCCGGAAGGTCGCCATTTGCATACCCTGACGGACCTACTCTACTTTGTTCATGATGTGCCGGGGATCGATCGCATTCGCTTCGCCACGAGCCATCCCCGCTACTTCACCGAGCGTCTCATCAAAGCCTGCGCCGAGTTACCCAAGGTTTGCGAACATTTTCACATTCCCTTCCAGTCCGGCAACAACGAGATCCTCAAGGCCATGGGCCGGGGCTACACCCAGGAACGCTATCGCCGCATTATCGATCAGGTGCGCCAGTACTTGCCCGATGCAGCCATCAGTGCCGACGCGATCGTGGGCTTTCCCGGTGAAACCGAGGCCCAGTTTGAGGATACCCTGCGGTTAGTGGAGGATATCGGCTTCGATCAGCTCAATACGGCAGCCTACTCCCCCCGACCCAATACCCCAGCGGCCACTTGGGAGAACCAGCTGTCGGAGGAGGTCAAGGCCGATCGACTCCAGCGCCTCAATCATTTGGTAGCCACCAAGGCAGCGGAGCGATCCCAACGCTATGCCGATCGGGTGGAGGAAATCTTGGTGGAAGCGGTGAATCCCAAGAATCCTCACCAGGTTATGGGGCGCACCCGCACGAATCGCCTCACCTTCTGCGAGGGGGATATTAGCGAACTCCGGGGGCAACTGATTCAAGTCAAAATCACCGAGGTCCGGGCCTTCAGTTTGTCGGGAACTGCATTAACTCCGGTTTTAGTTTAAGCTCGGTTCAGCTGGATCAACCCTGACCTCCCCCACCCCCATGCTGATTCCCCTAACTCGTAAAACCGTCGAGGCCCTGATCCCCGCCGTTGCCACCGGAGACCAGTACAAGCACTACTGGGGCAAACCCCAGGATCTGCTCAAACGCCTGCTGATTTCCGTCACGGCCCTGATTGTGGTGCTTGTGATTGGGGCCGCGACCCGCGATAACGATATTTCTGGCTTCTGTCGCTTTATTTTCGGTATTGCTACGGGTCTGTACTGGTTCTGGTACCCAATTTACGGTGCGAGTCTCCAGAATCGCACCTATCGTCGCTATCCCTACGGTGGTTTGTGGCAGGGGGAGGTGCTGGATGCCTTTGTCACGGAGGAGTTGGTGGGGACAGAAGAGACCGTCAACCGGAAGGGGGAGCTAGTACTGGTGGAGGATCGGGAGCGGCGCATTAACCTGGAGGTAGGGGACGACAGCGGTTTTCGGACCCTCGTCCAAGCGCCGTTTCTGCGGGAACATAAAACCATCTATCCGGGGATGCCGGTGCAGCTCTTACTGCTCTCCCAGGAAAAGAATTTAAGCCGGATTAGCAAAATTAGCGATGCTTACCTACCCAATCGGGATTTATGGATTAGTGACTATCCCTACCTGCGGCGGGATACGTTTTTAGAGGTCAGTCGTCGTGTCATGGCGGAAGTGGATCCACCGGATGAGGGGGCCTGGATGAGTCGGCCTGTGCAGCCCGATCGCTATGGTTATGTGGCGACTCCCCCCAATCGCCGCCGTCCCCGCTCGGGCGATCGATCGCAATCGGCTCGGGAATACGGTGGTGCAGGCTATGGCAGCGCAGGCTATGGCGCACCCGCCAACGCCGATCGCCGCTATGGTGAACCCGCCGACGATGATTGGGGCGATAACGATCGAGGTTATGACGATCGAGGTTATGACGATCGGGGTTATGGCGACTCTAGCGATCGTCGTCAGTCCTCAGCTCAATCGCCCCGGAACCGCCCTATCGATGCTTATCGCTACGGTCCCCAGGATTACGATCCCCAGGATTACGGTCCCCAGGATTACGGCTCCCAGGATTACAGCTCCCAAGGGTATAGTACCCAAACGGATCACGGTCAGGGGTATGGCGATCGGGATTTTGGCCCCCGCAGGCCCAACCAAACCTATGCTGGCTCTCCCGATCGGCCCCAGCGCGGCCAATCTCAGCGCGGCCAATCCCAGCGTGCATCACAGTGGGATCGATCCCAGCCCTATGCAAACTCCCGTCCCCAATCCTGGCGTGGCTCAGCCCCCATGAACCCAGCTCCCACGGATCCAGCGTCTAACTCTGGCGGGTCGGATGCGGGGTATGGTGCCCCTAGGGCGGAGGATTGGGACCAAAATCGCTGGGGTTACGGCAACGATCGAGAAAATACGGCAGGGCGCTGGGATAGCGGCTGGGGAGCTGGTCCCCAGGGCTACTCGGCCCACCAAAGCAGCGGCGGCGAGGTGTGGGATGTGAGTGGCGATCCGCCCCTGACACCGGACGATCCCGCCTTCGATCGGCCCCCGGTCCAAATTCCCGAAGCGCCCCCCCGCCGCTCGCGGCAACCCCTGAACCTTCGCCCCTTGAACCGGCAGGCGGATGCTCCGAATGACGGGGTGTAGTTACCTCGATTCCTCAGGGGGCTGAGCAGAGTCGCAGCCCGTGCCCAACCCTGAGTTTTGCGTGGGTCACCTCCCCAAAATTGAGCTGCATCGAGTAGATGGATCCAGGTGCCCATTACTTTGTCTTAATCCACAGTTCCATGGTGCTATGAGTCAACCCCAACCTGCGGGCCACGCGGCCCAGGATCTGGCTAAGGCTAAGGCCAAGCAGTACTACGACACCGGCAAAGCTGCCTTCGATCGGGGTCGCTACCGGAGCGCGATTGATGCCTACGAAGCGGCGATCGCCCAACTGAACCCCAATACGTTGTTGGGTGCGGAGGTGCAACTGGCGCTGGTAATGGCCTATGAGGCGGGGGGAAATCTTCAGGAGGCGCGGGATTTGTGCCGAAAGCTGGAAAAGCATCCCGATTCGGAAACACGGAAGCAAAGTTCCCGGATTTTGTACATTCTAGAAGCGCCGAAGCTGAATCCCAAACCTGAGTGGCGGGTGGAAATTCCCGATTTATCTGAAGTGGAGGGCAGTGATGGGGAGTATCAACGGGCGGCGGGCAGTGGCAGTCGCAGCCGATCGCAGGCTAAGCCGCCGGAGCGTCCCAGTGACGCTGAGCCGCTGAAGCTGGAGGAGGTGGCCCCTGAAGCGAATCGGTTTTTATGGTTTGCGATCGGTACTTTAGTGTTATCGGTGACGATTTGGGGGGTGTTGCATTAGGGCACCTCGATTCATACAGATTCTCACTGCAGTACCCACGGCAGAATCAAGGTTGGGTTGCGCGGCGAAGCCGCGCAACCCAATTACGCGCAACCCAATTAATCGAGGTGCCCCTTAGAGGATGTTTGGAAACTTCGGCCAAGGGCCGTAGGCCCTTGCCGAATCCCCCTCAGTCCCCCTTTATAAGGGGGAAGAAGAGGTCGTCCCCCCCTTATAAAGGGGGGGTAGGGGGGATTCTCTTAGGTTTCCAAACATCCTCTTAGATAGCGAGATACTGACCGCATCCACATCTGCAAGACCCGAAATAGCCGCTACAACATAGACACCGGCATCTCCAAAATAGGCTTCGGCCCCGCGCACCACCACCAAAATGAGCATCAATAAGA
>JAYKIB010000292.1:0-7073 GCA_035285005.1 Prochlorothrix sp. | reverse complement strand
TGTCTAGGTCCTCTTTAACACCCTCAAGAAAACCCGCGTCTCCGCTTCGCTTCCCTCAGGCGCTTTACTAATCTAACAACCCCCCCACTCAATTGTCAACACCCCTACCTGAACTTTTCCCGGGTTTCATACTCTAGAATCAGCCCAAAGCAAATCACAGAGAGGCTTTCGTGGCTTAAAAAAATTTTTCCGACGGCCTCCGACAAAAGGTTCAGACGAACATGCAGGTCAAAATTGTAGTACTGGCATACTAAATAGACTAGATATCTAGACTGATATCTAGACTGGATATCTAGAATCTAGAAGAGTGGTGGGTGGGTGGCTTCACCATCCACCACAATCTTGAGTCTTGGGTCACCGGAACGAGAACGAGGATTGTTCGAGATGCTCATCAGAGAGACTGAGCAATTTGAGCACCTCGATTAATCCAAATTTTTGTCCTATGATCCACGCAAGAGTCAGGGGTGTGGTGTGCGGCTTCGCCGTACACCACTATCAATCAAAGTGCCCAGTTGTAAATGTGACGTTGATATCAGGAGGGGTTATGGCGATCGATGTGGGATATGACTTAGGACACGATGTTGGGCTAGGGGCGATCGATCTGTGGCTGGTGCCGAAACTGCGGGAGTGGTTACAGGAAGATTTGGGACGGGGGGACTGGTCTACCCAGGGGCTGGGGGCATCAGATCGCATCGGGGAGGCGGTGTGGATTGCTAAGGAAGCGGGCATTGTGGCGGGGTTACCGATCGCCCAGCGCGTGTTTCAAATTTTAGATCCGACCCTTGAGTGGGAGGTGGGCATTGCAGAGGGTCAAGCCTGCGATCGAGGTGCAACCTGTGTACAGATGCGAGGAAAACTGGGGGCGTTGCTGACGGGGGAGCGAGTTGCCCTGAATCTGGCGATGCGGCTCAGCGGAGTAGCAACGATGACGCGACGATTTGTCGCGGAACTTGAAGGCTTGCCAACTCAATTTGTGGATACGCGAAAGACAACGCCAGGGTTGCGACAATTGGAAAAGTACGCGACACGGGTGGGAGGGGCGCTGAACCACCGCATGGGACTAGATGATGGCGTGATGTTGAAGGACAACCATATTGCAGCAGCGGGGGGAATTACGGCGGCGATCGATCGGGTGCGGCACCGGATCCCCTACCCACTATCGATCGAGGTGGAAACGGAGTCCCTGGCACAGGTTCAAGAGGCTGTGACAGCGGGGGCAGATATTGTGATGCTGGATAATATGTCGCTAGCAGCGATGGCAGAGGCAGTGCGGTGGATTCGAGGGGAGGCGAAAAATACTCGCGTTCAGATCGAAGCTTCGGGAAATGTGTCGGTGGAGACGATCCGTAAGATTGCTTTAACGGGGGTGGACTATATCTCGAGTAGTGGCCCAGTGACACGATCGACGTGGTTGGACTTGAGCATGAGCGTGAAAGCTCAGTAGATGACTAAGGACTGGATAGGTTCCCCACAGGCCGATCCATTACGGTAGGGGGAGAGGGCAACTGAGGTGCAGCGATCGGTTACGCTAGCGCTAGCACATCCACTCAGCGTTGCCAGGATGTTCGGGAGACAAGACTGTGAACCCAGATTCAGAGACCCCCTATCCCCACAACCAGCCTCCAAGATTAGTGCAGTTTGCCCAATGGCTCGCTGGAACCTTTAGCAATGCCCAACAGGTGACAGAGAATCCAGGCCGCTATGGCCAGATTGAACTGGTGTTTCGGCCCCTTCCCCAGGGCTTTGGTGACTGCATCGGCCTCTATGGGGAACAAGCCTATGGCTATGCGCTAGATCGGCCCTATCGGCAGGTCGTACACCGGCTCGTGTGGCAAGACGGGCTAGGAATTGAGGTGGAAAATTATCGATTGCCCAATCCCCAGAGGTATGTCGGGGCCGGATTCGATCCTGAGCGTTTACGCGATTTGGACCTGTCCACATTAATCTTCAAAAAAGACTGCTCCATGGTGTTTGCCCTGGAGAGGGGAGAAACGGAGACCTGTTTTGTGGGGAGGTTACGAAATCCAGGCCGCTGTCTCGTGCCCTGGCAAGGACAGGAAACCTATCTAGTCAGTGAAGCCATTTTGACCGAACAGAGTTGGACGAGCCGCGATCGGGGCTTTGATCTCCAAAGCCGTGAGCAAATCTGGGGATCGGAGATGGGGGCATTAAAATTCATCAAGGATCAGACCTTTGCCTCGGAAGTACACCGGGGCTGATCGAGGAAGTCGTTTGACCTGAGGAATATTTGGCCTGAGACTCATGGCCATAGGAGCAGCTCCTCCCTGCTCGGGGGACTACCCTCCACCTCCATCCCTCACAACAAGGTCGGTTGCGATCGATATAGGAGTAAGCTTTTGACTCTTTATAAGCTGGGCACCCCAATTAATTGGGGTGCGCGGCTTCGCCGCGCGCCACAACCCTAATTCTGTCGTGGGTACTGGGGTAAAAATCTATATCGAGGTGCCCAGCTGGTGGTCGCCATGGATGACAACGCAAATGATGGTCGCCATGGGTGACGACGCCAAGATCAGAGTGGGGTTGGGCAACTTCGCTGCGCAACCCATATTGATCAAGACATCCCTTAGCCTTTGACTGGGATCTTTAGCAGATACCCAGATTCATCAAACTCCAAGTCCCATCGCATAATCACTCAAGTTGCGTAGGGCACGTCTGACGACAATAGTGTTCCCGGCTGCGCGGAGCCATACCGGCCTCGCAATTCACTCGCAAAGCAGTCCGTTGCTAAATCTATTGCTATAAAACTCAGCAATGCTTAACCGTGTCACCCAAACTAGGGAGAAATAACGGAAAGACTTAACCCTCAGGGAGATATTTTGTATATCTGAATACAAAAGCCCCGGATCGCGTCCCCTAGGATAATTCAGTTATGGAATGAAAATGATCTAACCCGGTTCTTGAGCCGTTGCATCCCACTGATTCCTAAAAATCCGTGGGGGTTCACAACTCAGCTGGTTAGGATTGTTTCATTCATATTTACAGTGCAACCCTCAGTGGGATCACCAGCGGCAGATACCTCGAACTCTGCTGGAAGCGTCGTTGTGAGAACCAAGTTTCTGGACCAGTTATGGCCTAACATAACCGGCTCACAAGCCAAGCTTCAACGGGGCACCCGATTTGCTCATGCTTCAAGCTTCCCTGGTCACACAATCCCCTGAAGCCAACCCCATCGCGCGTCTCGTTAGTCAGTCTCAAGGAGTAGTTAATGTCTAAAACGCCCCAAGACATTCTGCAATGGATCGAAAATGAGAATATTGAACTCATTGATCTGAAATTTATTGATATGCCAGGAATCTGGCAGCACCTCACCCTTCATAAGTCGCAAATCGACTTAGATAGCTTCGACGCAGGGGTTGCCTTTGATGGATCCAGTATCCGGGGCTGGAAGGCAATCAACGAGTCCGATATGTGCATGGTTCCGGATCCCAACACGGCGTGGATCGATCCCTTCATGAAGGAACCGACCCTCAGCATGATCTGTACGATTAAGGAGCCTCGCACCGGTGCCCTGTACGATCGCTGCCCCCGTGCCATTGCCCAGAAAGCGGTCGACTACCTCAAGACTACGGGCATCGGTGACACGGCCTTCTTTGGCCCAGAAGCTGAGTTCTTCATCTTTGATGATGTGCGCTTCGACCAGAATGAGCACTCCGCTTACTACTACGTCGATAGCGTGGAAGGTCGTTGGAATACAGGTCGGGAAGAAGAGGGTGGCAACCTGGCCTATAAGCCCCGTTATAAGGAAGGCTATTTCCCCGTTGCGCCCACGGATACATCCCAGGACATGCGGAGCGAAATGCTGCTGACCATGGGTCAACTGGGGGTGCCCATTGAGAAGCACCACCATGAAGTAGCCACGGGCGGCCAGTGTGAGCTGGGGATCCGCTTCGGTGAGTTGATCGAAGCCGCTGACTGGCTCATGATCTACAAGTACTGCATTAAGAATGTGGCTAAGCGCTACGGCAAGACGGTCACCTTCATGCCCAAGCCCCTGTTTAACGACAATGGCTCTGGGATGCACACTCACCAGTCGATCTGGAATAATGGCGAGCCCACCTTCTTTGGTGACGGCTATGCCAACCTGAGTCAGACCGCCCTCTGGTACATCGGCGGCATCCTCAAGCATGCCCCCGCTATCCTGGCCTTCAGCAACCCCAGCACCAACTCCTATAAGCGATTGGTACCCGGTTTTGAGGCTCCGGTGAACCTGGCCTACTCCCAAGGGAACCGGTCTGCATCGGTGCGGATTCCTCTGACCGGTGCCAATCCCAAGGCGAAGCGTCTGGAGTTCCGTTGCCCCGATGCTACCGCAAACCCCTACCTGGCCTTTGCCGTGATGCTCTGCGCTGGGATCGACGGGATTAAGAACCAAATCGATCCCGGTTCTCCTCTGGATGTGGACATTTATGACCTCAGCCCTGAGGAGCTGGCCAAGATTCCTTCGACTCCCGGCTCTCTGCTGGATGCCCTGAAGGCACTGGAAGCGGATCATGACTTCCTGACGGCGGGCGGTGTCTTTACGGAAGACTTCATCACCAACTGGATCGAGTACAAGCTCGACAATGAGGTGAACCCCATGCGTCTGCGTCCCCACCCCTACGAGTTGGCGCTGTACTACGACGTGTAGGATTTGCCCTCCTCCCCTCTTCCTCGGGAGAGGGGCTTGATGCAGATCAATGGTTCTGCCCACCTAACCCCCCATCTGTTGCTGCACTTTCGTTGGCTAGCAGGTGGGGGGTTAGAGTTTTGGGAATCGGAACCTATGGTAGCAGGGCAGAGGATCGGGGAAGGGATACAGCAATCATGGTGGATCCCAGCAATTGGGACTAAGAGCATCACGTTGCTTAGCAGTCTCAAGTTATGCCTAAAACACGGTTAAGCTTGCCGCTTTGGAAGCCTTCTAGATCGAGGGTCACAAACAAAAAACCATAGTCTTGAAAGGCGGTGACCAACTGGGGCAGATCGGTGGTCGTGACAAATTCTTGGATTTGCTCAAGGGGAAGTTCAATGCGGGCGGTGTCCCCTGCTGATCGAACCCGAATATGACGCCAGCCCAATTGCCGCAGATAGCGCTCTGCGCGACCCACACGCTGGAGTTTTTCGGCGGTAATCGCCTCACCGTAGGGAAACCGGGAAGAAAGACAGGGTTGGGCGGGTTTGTCCCACCAGGGCAGTCCCAGGAACTGAGACAGTTGCCGCACTTCGGCCTTGGTTAAGCTCGCTTCCGCCAGGGGCGATCGGGCTCCGCGTTCTTTGGCGGCCTGGATCCCCGGTCGATAGTCCCGCAGGTCATCGCCATTGACCCCGTCAATTACATAGGGGTAACCCCGTTCGAGGGCCAAGGGCTTGAGGGTATCATGGAGTTCGCTTTTGCAGAAGTAGCAGCGATTCACCGGGTTACTGGCATAATCCGGGTTGTCCAGCTCCTGGGTGGAGACTTCTTCGTGGGTAATGCCGAGGGTAGCAGCTTGGAGGCGGGCATCTTCCAGGTCTTCCGGGAGTAAGGAGGGAGAGACTGCGGTGATGGCGATCGCCCGATCGCCCAGACTATCGACAGCAAGTTTCGCCACAAGGGTGCTGTCGATACCACCGGAGTAGGCAACCAAAGCACAGCCCATCTCTTGGAAGATCGCCTGGAGGTGTTGATATTTCTGGGTGAGGGTTGGATCAAGGGTGACCGGATCAGTGGGGGCAACAGGAGTCATGGGACTTGCAGGGATACCTAAGAAATTGGGACAAGGAATATGTTAGGGGAAGCGGCACTTCGTCCTTCCATACCTGAGACTGCGGAATACCGGCATGGCAGCAGTTTAAAAAGACCCGGGTTGGTTTAGATGGCTTCGCCATCTAAACCAAGGAATCGAGGGGTTCCTTAGAATTAGGAGTAGCGAGGGACCTCAGTACCGGACAAAAAAGTGATCAGAATGGCCCTAAACCCTTACAGGGTAGGCATTTGAGTCTGATCGTCTGAAACCCTTGTATGGTAGGCGTTTCCAAAGTTTTGTCCGGTACAGAGGCGAGGGACTCCCCAGGGGGCACCTCGATTAATTGGGTTGCGCGGCTTCGCCGCGCAACCCAACCCTAATTCTGCCGTGGGTATGGCGGTGAAAATCTGTATTAATCGAGGTGCCCTAGGATTAGGCGTATCGATCGAGATTAATCAGCCGCTTAAACTCCTCAAATTGAACCAAATCTTCGGTCGTCGTTACCTGACCAGTGGCCTGCAGTTGCTGAAAATAAGCACGCACAGCGCCCACCGACGCAAACAAGCCCGATAGGGCATAGGCTACCAACGAATAGCCGAGGGTCTCCAGTTCCTGGGCCGACAAACACGGCGTTTTGCCTCCCTCAATCACATTGGCCATCAGGGGAACCTCAGGAAATGCCCGAGCAACTGCGTCCAGTTCTTCCCGAGATTGGGGGGCTTCCACAAAAATGACATCCGCTCCGGCAAGGTGATATTTGTGAGCGCGGGCGATCGCCGCCTCCAACCCTTCCACTGCTCGGGCATCGGTCCGCGCCACAATCACTAAACCACTGTCTCCCCGTGCTTCTGCGGCAGCCTTGAGCTTCTGGACCTGCTCCTCTGCGGGGATGACCCGTTTACCCTCAAAGTGCCCGCACCGTTTGGGCCACTCCTGATCCTCGAGGATGACACCACTAATCCCCCGCTCCACCGCCATGGCGATCGTCCGCTTGACATTCAGCTCGTTACCATAACCCGTATCCAAGTCGGCAATCACCGGAATTTGCACCGATCGGGCGATATTACCCGCCATTTCCAACATTTCCGTTGCCGTCAAAAAGCCCATGTCCGGTAATCCCAACAGGGCGGCGGAGGTCCCAAAGCCACTGGTAAAAATTGCTTCAAACCCAGCATTTTCGGCTAGCTTCGCGCCAATACAGTCATAAATAGCTGGAGCAGACAGAATTTTAGGTTGCTGGAGTGACTGACGCAAGGTTTGACGGCGAGTCATGAAAGGATTGCTCATATATCAACGAGAGTGAGGATCAAAGGGTGGTGTTGTCATGCCCGCTAGTTGCCACTGCAA
>JAYKIB010000291.1:0-25131 GCA_035285005.1 Prochlorothrix sp. | reverse complement strand
TGAAGCCTATCAAGCCAGTGGTGGATCGGCGAATACCTCAGTAGACCAATGATCTGGCTATTTTCTCCCACTGGCCTATGCAGTGCCTCCCATTTGGCTATTTCGTCGAAAGTGGGATGCTCCCGGGGTAGCCTCTTTTCCCCCCTGCAAAAGGGGGACCGAGGGATTCTGCAAGGGTCCACGATCCTTAGCCGAACACGATCCCTAGCCGAACTTGTCAACGCTTCTCTCAACGACGGTAGATTTCCGTCAGGTGTCGCAGTTTTTGGCTAATGTCTTCCGCGAGCAAGTGGCTAGAGGGATAGCGCCAGCGCCAGTTCCCTGCATTGATGCTGGGGTCATTCATCCGACAGCTATTATCAAGGCCCAGGAGGTCTTGGAGGGGCAGGATCGCCAGATCCGCGATCGACGCTAAAGCGACCCGAATTAGGTCCCAATGGACCGTAGAGACCTGATCGGGGCGATCGTAGCCCAAGTAATGGGTCACCCGCAGTTTGCCCGCTTCGTCGAGACTCTGCCACCAGCCCACAGCCGTATCGTTGTCGTGGGTGCCGGGATAGACGACGGAGTTTTGGGGATAGTTGTGGGGTAGGTGGGGATTGTGGGTAAGATCGTCGCCAAAGGCAAATTGGAGGATTTTCATACCGGGGAAGTTGAACCGATCGCGCAGTTCCTCAACTTCTGGCGTAATCAGGCCCAAATCTTCGGCCAGCACCGGTAGATGGCCCAAACTCTCGCCCAGCTTCTCAAAAAAGACATGGCCCGGAGCCTTGACCCATTCACCATTGATGGCGGTTTCCTCGCCAGCGGGAACCCGCCAGTAGGCTTCAAACCCTCGGAAGTGATCAATGCGCACTAAGTCGGCATAGTTCAAGGTGGCCCGGAAGCGATCGAACCACCAGTTAAAGCCCGTTTGCTCTAGTTTTTCCCAGTTATAGACCGGGTTGCCCCAAAGTTGGCCCGTGGCGCTGAAGTAGTCCGGTGGCACCCCAGCAATGTAGGCGGGGTCGAGGGTTTCGGGATCAAGTTGGAAGAGTTCGGGGTTGGCCCACACATCGGCGCTGTTAAAGCAGACATAGATGGAAATGTCACCAATAATGCGAATGCCGCGATCGTTGGCATACTGGCGTAACTGTCGCCACTGGTCAAAAAAGACAAACTGGGTAAATTTGTGATAATTGACCCGATGTTGCAATTCCTGGCGTTTAGTCGCCATGGCGGGACGGTTGCGGCGGGCGAGGGGCGCATCCCACTGGTTCCAGGTTTTATCCGGATTTTCTTCCACCAGCGCCATAAAAAGGGCAAAGTCTTCCAACCAGGGCTGGGTGCGGCAAAACTGCTCGTAGTCGTGGTGAACGCCCGGTGGAAATTTGTCAAAGAAGCGGGTGGCGGCCTTTTCGAGGGGAGGGGTTTTGTGGGCAATGGCCCGATCGTACTCCACCACATGGGGTTGGGTGGTGGCAGTGGGCATGAGGGGAGCCAAGTCCTCGGGGTCCAGTAAGTCCTGCTCCGCTAGCTTTTCGAGGCTAATGAGCAAGGGATTCCCCGCAAAGGTGCTGAAATTCATGATGTAGGGGGAGTGCTCGTAGCCCGTTGGCCCCAGGGGTAAAATTTGCCAATACTTCTGGCCACTGCTCTGGAGGAAGTCCAAAAATTCATAGGCCGACTTTCCCAAATCACCAATCCCGTGGCGACTGGGCAAACTAGTGGGGTGGAGCAGGACTCCACTGGCGCGTTGTAGGCTCATAGGTCAAAAGAAGGAGGGCAAAAAGGCTAGACCCTAAGGTACCGCATCCCTAGGGTTGGGTTGAAGCAGCTGCGCCGCCCCCCGATTCATCGAGGTACCCTTTGGTACAAGCAGTTCGCCTTCGGCAGGGCAATTCCCCACTCGTACGATACGGTTGCGAACAGTGCTGTAAATTTCAGCAAAGTCCTAATTTCGCCTCGTTTTGTCGGGGCAAGATGCCTATTCTACCCGAAGCAATTCTACTTGAAGCGACGATGGACTCGATAATCTCATCGCAAACCCTGGAGGACTGAGAGATCCTCTGCATCGAGGGTAACGGGCGTACCGGTACGAATCAGCTCGATGAAGTCTTCGTTGGGAACCATGATGCTCAGGAGATAGAGCCGCCGATCGCTACTATTCTGGATTGCATGATTGCCAGTGGGGGGCACTAAAATACTATCCCCGGTCTTCAAGGCAACGGCTTTGCCGTCACAGAACGCTAATCCTTCCCCATGGAGGACAAAAAACATTTCTGCGGCCTGGGGATGACGGTGGCGGGGGGTGTGGCCACCGGGATCAAAGATTTCCACGCAAACGGCGAGGGAAATATCGGCATGGGAAGGATCAAAGAGGATGACAATCCGGTTCTTATCCTCGGGGCTGATGCGATAGGCATGGTACGCCGCTGGGGTGTTGAGAATCGGGATCATGCAGTTGGCCGGATGGGCCATGGGAGTCGGAGCATCCGCCGAGACCTGGAGATGATTGGTCTGGAGATTATTAGCCTGGAGATTATTAGCCTGGAAATTATCAGACGGACACCCATCGGGCGCACGACTTTGGGCAGGGTGAGAATCCAAGCAAGGGTCTGGGCGGGATAGGTCGATCGGATCCTCACAACGATCGACGGAAGGCGCGATCGACGGGGCGAGAGGGGAATACACCATGGGTATTGTCAGTGGCACAAAAGGGAGGCGGCCAAATCTAGAAGCGCGTCTAGAAGCCGATCGAGGGAGCGGGAATGAGAACAGCGATGTATCTAGGGGCTGTCCTCCTTTAACCCTAGACTGCCCTCAGAATCAGGAATACAGCCCCTAGCTCTTACAATGAGAACGGGCGTATAACTCGGATTCTGCAAGGTTTCTAGCGTTATTATTGATGACACGCCCTAGGGGTCGGCCTCTCCCATTCCCTCCACCAGTGTGCCGAGGGTTCCGTCAAAACCGGGCTAGTTTTTGTGAAGAAACAAGACTTGTGCCACAAAAGTTCATATAAACCCCGGCGATCGTCCCCTTATCCTGCCCTTATCCTGCATCCGGGTTCTCGATTCCCTGGGTTGGGCAGCCAAGCCACCCAACCCAAACTCTGGGTCTTGCAAGGTGCTCCATAGCGGTTCTGGCCGAAACCATGGCAAATCTATTTTTTCAGCCCGTTTTTCAACCTTATGGCCTTTCCCTAGGGCAACAAATCAACTTCTTCAGCCGCCTCAGCACGGGGCTGGGGTCGGGGTTATCCCTCAGCCAAAGCCTCCCCTTCGCGAGCGATGGCAAACCCCGATCGCCCCTAACTCAACTGACCCAACGCCTGAACCAGCGAGTCAGCCAGGGACAATCCTTGGGGGAAGCCTTGGCCCAGGAGCATCCGGCTCCCTTTTCGGCCTGGATTATGGCGCTGCTCCGCACGGCAGAGTACAGCGGTGCCCTCGATGTCCTGACGCGGCGACTGGTGACGGTGCTGGAAGTCCAAAAGCGCCGGGATGCGATCCAGCGATCGGCTATCCAAGCCTTACTGCTGTGTGTCGGGGGGCTAGCCACCCTCGTGGCAACCCTGGGGCGTTGGAACTTGACGGTGACGGGGCTTTGGGTTCTGACCTTGGTGGGGGGAACCTTGGCTCTGATGATGCTGCCCGGTTGCCATGCTCTCCGCCTCAAAACACCTATGCTCAAGGGGATTCTTCAAACCCGTGCCCTCGCCTACTTGGGTCAACTGTCCTTACCCTTGGCCTGTGGGGTGCCGATCGGTAAGTCCCTTGAGCTAATCTTGCCCCACATTCCCGATCCCACCCTGCATCGAATGCTCCAGGCCTGCATTGTTGGGGTCGATCGGGGCAAAACCCTAACGGAGGTGTTTGAGGGGCGGCTCCCGCCGTCGGCGGTGCAGTATGTGCGTACCGGAGAGGCTTCGGGGGAGTTGGATGTGATGTTGGCGCGGATGGGGGAGTTCTACGAAGAGCAGTTGGAGATTCGGCTCCAGCGATCGATCGGGGTGTTGCGGCCTCTGAGTTTGTTGGGAGGTGGGGCGATCGTCCTGTCCTTGGGGCTGGGGCTGTTGACGACGTTGCTGAATGCTCTGCCCGGTTAAGTATTTCCCCCCGCTGACGGGATAGGGCACCTCGATTAATCCAAAATTTTGTCCTGTGATCCACGCAAAAGTCAGGGTTGGGTTGGGCGGCTTCGCCGCCCAACCCAATTAATCGAGGTGCCCGATACATCGAAGGATCTTTGTGTGGGCTCCATCCCGCAAACTTGGATGAATTGAGGTGCCCTAGGGCAAGGTTTGGCCCAACAACTGTAAAAACCGCCAGTCCTGCCGCAGCGGCTCAAAATCCTCATCATCCTGGGCCAGCGTGAGATAGTGTTGGGGATCGAGGGCAACGGCCACCTTGAGAGACGACAGAGCCCGCTCATCATTGTTCAGCCGCGCAAAGCAGGTGGCCCGGTTATACCAAAAATCAGGGTTGTTTTGGTCCAAGGCGATCGCGTAGTCGTAGCATTCGATCGCGGATTGGTAATAGCCCAAATGCACCAACGCAATCCCCCGGAAATAGGCCGTGTATTGATCGTGGGGGTGCAGTTCCAACGCTCGATCGTAACTATTAATCGCGTCTCCATAGCGGCCCAACTGTCCCAGGGCATGGCCGCGATGGTGCCAAATTTCCCAGTGCTCCGGTCGCAGCGCCAAGGCCCGATCGTAGTTTTGGACAGCCTCATCAAAGCGTTCTAGGTTATACAACACATGGCCGCGATGGTGCCATGTGCGGGCAGCATTGGGCTTCAGGGCAAGCACCTGGTCATAACAGTCCAAAGCCGATTGATTATCATCTAAATTCACCAATAAATCGCCCCGATTATGCCAGGCCTGGTAACAATCTGGCTCTAGGGCGATCGCCTGGTCAAAACTGACGAGAGCTTCCTGCCAGCAGCCCAACTGCTCCAACACATAGCCGCGATTGTTCAGAGCTTGGTAAAACCCAGGCTGCAGGGCCAGCGCCCGTTCATAGCTGCGCAGGGCCTCGGGTAGCTGTCCCAACTGGCGCAAAATCATGCCCCGCAAATTCCAGGTCGTGGCCTGGGCCTCATCCAACGTCAAGGCCCGATCGCAGCTTTCCAGCGCTTCGTCATAGCGGTGCAACAGATTCAGCACATGGGCTCGATCGCCCCAACCCTGGCCCCGCTGGGGGTCAATGGCAAGACCACAGTTATAGCTGCTCAGGGCCTCCTCCGGACGGCCCAACTGACTCAACACCAAGCCCTGACCGAACCAGAGATCGGGACTTTCGGGGTGGTGCTGGAGGGCGAGTTGGTAGTCTGCGAGGGATTGGGGATCCTGAATGGTGGCAGAAGTCGAGTCCTGGGGGTAGGACATGGTCGCGCAATCGTAGGAGGGAATGAACAAACGACAAGGGTTCTGGGTAGCGGGGCAACCAGGCCAGGGCGGATAGCAATCCTCCGTTACGTCGGGCCTGTAGAAGCGAGAAACCCCGCGCAGCGGGGGACTTCCGGCCCCACAATGTCCCCACAGACCGGTCATTGCGGGGGCCCCAAAGAAAAGCCTTAATTGGGCACCTCGAAAAATTCAAATTTCGACCGCAGTGCCCACGGCAGAATCAGAGTTGAGGCCGGCGGCTTCGCCGCCGGCCTCAATTAATCGAGGTGTCCAATTCTGTTTAGCCTACCCTGTGTCCCCACTTCAGGATCAGAAAGCTTCAAGAATGTGAAAAAATATGAAGGGGCGCTTAATATAGGCCCATTTTTGAGACCCATTGCCCTATCCCTTCGTTATATCCCACTCGCCCCATGGCTCTACCTCCCCCACTGCGGAAAACACTCCAACTGCTCACGAGCGATCAGGCATTTCTACGCCTGATGGAACAATTTGAGACGATCGTGGCCAAGGTGCTCTCCCTCGCGATGGTGACGGTGATTGTTGTGTCCGTGTGGGATTTAATCGTGGTGTTGCTCAACGATTTGCCATCGGAGGCCACTGCCGCCGGTTTTTTCAAAACTACCCTAGTGGATGTGTTTGGGGTATTTCTCAGCATTTTGATAGCGCTGGAAGTCTTGGAAAATATCACAGCTTATCTGCGGCGGCATGTGGTGCAGCTAGAGCTCGTGGTGGCCACTTCTCTGACGGCAGTGGCTCGCAAAATCATAATTTTCGACATCAATAAGGATACGGCTGGGGCGGATCTGATTGGACTGGCGATCGCGATTCTAGCCCTGTCGATTAGTTACTGGATTGTACGTGCTCCCAAGCGAACCCCGCCCCGTGAGTAGGGTGACGGCACGGTGGATTGGACTCAAAACAGCGCAAAACGTGAATAAGCGTTATTTTCCTTAACGATCCTTGATGTGAAGCCTTAAAAATCATTGCGAGGGCGTATCTATGCCTTCAGAACACGATACCGTCAAGCATGTAGCAACGAACAGAGTGCTTCGGACATCGTGAGGCCGTAGGAATCCCCCGCTGCGCGGAGTGTTCACGACCCCAACAGCCCCAAGGCACCTTGACCCTTGCTATAAATTCAGGAATTCGCGATGACTTGACGCGATGGCTTGATTTGCTCAAGTGTCGTGACCTGAATAAACTTCAGCGATCGCCAGGTTGGGGAGATTCCCCGCAAAATACTGGCTAAAGCTGAGGATCTCTTTTAGGAGGTAGCCAGAACTTCCTCAGGTGGCTATGTATTGGGCCTAGATCCAGCCCGTCGATTGAACCGGAAGCCGTATCTCTTTTGTCTCGACACCGGTTTTAGCACCGGTTTCACCCTCCGTTTCAAATCCGGCTTCAGAACCGATCCCCCAGCGGATTTCCGCACCCTTCTCGGAATCGTATCGGTTCTCCCTCGATCGACCCCGCACCCAATCCCTTGGATCGACCCCCGCCCGGTTGCCGTCCCACCCCGACACCCCGAGACTGTCTAAATCCTAGGCTTCTCGCTGCTTTGGGACATTACTGGGCAAAATTCCTGGCCCTGTCGTTTCCGACTACCCCCCAAACCTCTCTCCTATTGGTTTACGGTCAATTTTTGCAGAATCTGCTTGCAGTATTCCCCTGCAGAATGCGATCGAACCTGTGGGTTACTCATTAAGGATTACGGGGAGTTTAAGTTATGTCCCATGCTATCTCTGCCGAGATTGTGGCCGGTGTATCCGGCATCAGAAATGTGGCGATCGTTGGCCCCTATGCCAGTGGCAAAACCACCCTCCTGGAAAGTCTGCTCTCGGTGACCGGGGTTCTGACCCGCAAAGGCCGAGTCCAAGACAACAACACCGTGGGGGATGCGAGCCAAGAAGCCCGCGATCGCCAAATGAGCGTCGAAGTCAGCGCAGCCAGTACCGAATATGGGGGGCTGCGCTTTAACTTTTTAGACTGTCCCGGATCGATCGAACTGGTCCAGGAAACCTGGAATGCCCTGGTGGGGGTAGATGCTGCCGTAATCGTCTGTGAACCAGACCTGGAGCGCGTCCTGACCCTTGCCCCACTTTTCAAATTCCTGGACGACTGGGAAATTCCCCACGTTGTATTCATCAACAAGATGGATCGGGCCAACCACACCCGCCTCATGGATGTGCTCCATGCCCTGAAAACGGTATCCAGTCGGCCCCTCGTGCCGCAGCAGTTCCCCGTGCGCGAGGGGGATGCGATTGTGGGGTATATCGACCTGATCACGGAGCAAGCCTACCACTACCATGCCGGTGCCCCCGCCGACCCCATGCCCCTACCGGAAGAGCTGCGGGAACAGGAACAGGCGGCACGGGTGGAGCTGCTGGAGGCATTGGCCGACTTTGACGACCATCTGTTGGAAGAACTACTTGAAGATATTGAACCCTCCCAAGCGGAAATCCAGGCGGATTTGAAGTGGGAGCTGAAGGCGGATTTGATTGTGCCTGTGGTGCTGGGTATGGCGGACCAGGACTATGGGGTGCGGCCCCTGTTGGATGCACTGCTGCGGGAGGCTCCGGAGCCAGCGGCGACGGCGGAACGGCGCGGGCTAGAGAGTGCCCCTGGGGCGGATGCGCCGGTGATTGGCCAGGTACTGAAAACCTATGTCTTGCCCCAGGCCGGGAAGCTGTCCCTGGTGCGGATTTGGCAAGGGGAACTGACGGATAATCTCCTACTCAATGGGTTGCGTCCTGGGGGGCTTTATCACCTCATGGGAGCCCAAACCCAGCCGATTCAGCGGGCTTGTGCGGGGGATATTGTGGCCCTGAGCCGGTTGGACGGGGTGGTCACAGGTGAGACCCTGTCGGTGGCCCTGGGGTCTACGGAACCCATGCCTCGGGTGGAGCCGATCGATGCGGTGTATGCGCTGGCGATCGCCCCGGAAAATCGTAAAGATGAGGTCAAACTCAGTACGGCGCTGAATAAATTGTTGGAGGAAGATCCGGCCCTGCGCTGGGAGCAACACGGCGATACCCATGAGGTGATCCTGTGGGGCCAAGGGGAAATTCACTTGCAGATTAATTTCGATCGACTGCGGCACAAGTACAACTTGCCCATGACCACCCACACGCCCCATGTGCCCTACAAGGAAACGATCCGTAAGGCCCAGGCGAAGGTCCATGGTCGTTATAAGCACCAAACCGGAGGCCATGGTCAGTTTGGTGATGTTTACTTGGATATTCAGCCCCTACCGCGTGGAGAAGGCTTTAATTTCACCGAGAAGATTGTCGGTGGCGTGGTGCCTCGCCAGTACATTCCCGGTGTGGAAACGGGGGTGCGTGAGTTCCTGGGTAAGGGACCGTTGGGTTTCCCGGTGGTGGATCTGGCGGTGACGCTGACGGATGGCTCGTACCATTCGGTGGATAGTTCGGAGCAGGCGTTTAAGCAGGCGGCCCGGATTGCGATGCAGGAGGGGTTGCAGGACTGTGAGCCGGTGCTGTTGGAGCCGGTGCTGTTGGTGTCGATCGCGGTGCCCCAGGAGTTCACGTCGAATGTGTTGCGGTTGTTGAGCGGTCGCCGGGGTCAAATTCTCGGTTACGATGCCCGATCGGGTTGGACAAATTGGGATGAGGTGTCGGCGTATTTGCCCCAGGCGGAGATGCAGGATTTGATTGGGGAGTTGCGGTCTTTGACGTTGGGGGTGGGTTCGTTCTCCTGGCGTTATGACCATCTTCAGGAGGTGCCGGATAAGTTGGCCGATCGGGTTCTGGCCATGCAAGCTGAATCCTAATCTCCTCTAAATTCCTCCAAACTCTTCCGTAGGGTGGGCACTGCCCACCCTATAATTTCTCCCTCACGACAGACACTTAAATTAGGCATCAGTGAAACCTGAGCATAACTGTCTTCCGGGGGGGATAATTTAATTAATTGTGGCGTGCGGCTTCGCCGCGCGCCACAACCCTTTCAATTAACCCAAACAACCCAACGCCTTGAGCTTATCCATCACCTTCTGAGTACTTTCCTCCAAGGTCTCTAGATCCGTGCGGCACTCAATCTCAGGATTCAGCGGAGCCTCATAGGGATCATCGATTCCCGTAAACTGCTTGATCTCCCCCGCTCTGGCCCGCTTATAGAGACCCTTCACATCCCGATCCTCACAGACCTGAAGCGGCGCATTGACATATACCTCAACAAAATCGCCAATTTGTTCGCGCACCTCATCCCGAATCGCCCGATAGGGAGAAATCGCAGAGACTAGCACAATCACACCATTACGAGTGAGTAGATTCGCCACAAAACCAATCCGGCGAATATTCGTATCCCGATCTTCCTTGCTGAAACCTAGACCTTTCGTCAGGTTTTCCCGGACAATATCCCCATCCAGGCGCTCAAACTTCACGCCCGCCGCCTTGAGCTTTTCTTCCACCGCATCGCTAATGGTGGTCTTACCGGCACCGCTCAGCCCGGTGAACCAGAGGGTAACCCCCTTTTGCGTGTCTGCCATTGAATATATCCTTGTGCGTTCCTGTTTTGCGCCCCTATTCTCCCATGAATCTTCCCTCCCAACGCCATGCCTCCCATCGACCTGCCGCCGCCCCAACTGCTCACCGATCCCTTCCTCCAAAATCCCCAGCCCCAGTCCGTTTCCGTCGTCTGGTTCACCGAATTCGCGGGCGATCGTCACACCGTCCGCTACGGTCCCCAGCTTGAGCAGGAAATCCTCGCCACCAGTCGTCTCCTCAGCCGCAGCCAGGAGGATGCGCGATCCTGGGTGGGCTCCCAGGCGGGCGACGGTCAGCTCTATGCCGAACCCCAACCCCGATCGATCTGGCGCCATGAAGCCATCATTACGGGACTCACCCCCGGCGATCGGGTGCCCTACCAAGTCGTGAGCCACCACCAAGGCCACACCCTCACCAGCGATCGCTTCAGCCTTACCCCCCTGCCGCCCCCGGATCAGCCCCTGAAACTCCTCCTCACCTCCGACCACCAACTCAAACCCATGGTCGCCGCCAACCTGGAGCAAGTTGCAGCCACCGTAGGCCAACTGGATGGCATTTTATTTGCGGGCGATTTGGTCAACGTACCCGATCGGGCCTCGGAATGGTTCGATGATAGTCGGGGAGGAGCATTTTTCCCTGCTTTACAGGGTCATGCAAGGGTTAAGCTGAACGGGCGCATGTATACCGGCGCACCCCTCATTCAGTCCGCTCCCCTATTCCCGGCCCTGGGCAACCATGAGGTCATGGGGCGACGGGTGAACGCCACTGAGCCAACGCCCGAGCCTTCCACCGCACCGCTGTCTGGTCCCCCGTCTCTGAATGGGCAGTTTAGTGATGCGGTGCCCCGATCGGTGGCCCTAGAACTAGCTCGGGCAGCGGGCGAACCGGTCCCCGAGCCCCATCAGCCCGACGCTGAATCCTGGCTGGCCGATCGATCCTTTAACTGGCAAACCGTCCGCGAAATTTTCACCTGGCCCGAGAACCAAGCCGTAAATCCCGACATCACACGGCAAACTTTAGCCCAGGCTCACGTATCCCAGTCAAATACTCCCCAGCCACAACCGAACCCAGCGCAATCCAGCCTCTCCCCACCCCAATCCTCTCCCCATCCCGGTTACTATGCCGTCACCCTGGGGAATCTGCGCCTTGTGGTTCTGTATGCCACCACGATTTGGCGACCCTGGGGCTTGGGGGATCAGGTGCGGGGTCGCTATCGGGAGAGAACCGAAGACTTGGACCATCCCGAGCGTTGGGGCTATGGGCAACATATTTTTGAGCCGATCGATCTGGACAGCGCCCAATACCAGTGGCTCCAACAGGAGCTAGCCAGTCCCGAGTTCCAAACTGCCGCCTATAAAGTCGTGATGTTTCACCATCCGGTTCATACCCTGGGGGATAACATTGTTCCGGCCTATACCGACCCAGTTCAAGTTCTGGTGAGGGATTCAGATGGTATCCTCACTGCAGTGCGCTATGAATATCCCCTCGATCGGGACTACCTCAACCGAGATCTGGCTCCCCTCCTAGAGGCTGCCGGAGTCGATTTAGTCCTGAATGGCCACTCCCACCTCTGGAACCGCTTCACCAGCCCCAAGGGTTTGCATTTCCTCGAAACCTCGAATGTGGGGAATAGTTACGGTGCCTTTTGGGCTGGAACCGATACGATCGCCGCCACTCTCCCCCGTCCTGTGCCCGAGTCGCACCGGGAAATCTACACATCCCACGGTGATCCCTGGGGATTAGAGCCAATTCTGCCCACGATCGCCCCAATCACTGACGATCGCGGTAATGCGTTGCCCTACATCGCCAGTAATGAAATCACGGTGTTTAGCATTTTGGACACGGGGGATGGGTCGGTCAGTAGTTATGCCTTTGACACACGCCAGCCCCAGAGCGAGGTGACACTGTTCGATCGGTTCTATCTCGGTCAAGGCACCGGATCCGCTGGGCAATGACCCCGTAGGGCTTTTACCCGAGCGCCATTATTTGGCCTGCTCCGTTTGGAGACGAAGGCGCAGGGTGGGGCCTTCCGCAACGAGATCACGTTGGCTCACCGTTTCCTGGGTTCCGGAGTGCAGCCACTTTAAGTTGACCGTCCCCGCTTCCACTTCCCCATCTCCCAGCACCAAGCATGCGATCGCCCCACTGCGATCGGCCCGCTTAAACTGTTTGCCAAAGGCGCTCCCACTCACATCTAACTCCACCGAGAATCCCAATTTCCGCAGGCGTTGGGCCAGCTGTAAGGACTGGAGTTCCGCCTTTTCCCCCCGCGAAACCAGGTAAAAATCCAAGGCCGGTTGGGGGGGGGACTGCAATTGTTGCAACAGGAGCACCAGCCGCTCCATGCCCAAGGCCCAGCCCACCGCCGGGGTCACGGCACCGCCCAACTCCGCCACCAAGCCATCGTAGCGGCCTCCCCCGCACACCGTCGCCTGCGCCCCCAAATCATCGGACTGAATCTCGAAGGCGGTGTGGGTGTAGTAGTCCAAACCCCGCACCAAACAGGGATTGAGGCGATAGGGAATGTCCAAGTCCGTGAGGGATTGCTGTACCCGATCGAAAAACTGTTGGGACTCCGGCCCCAGGTGATCGAGAATACTGGGGGCATTCTGCAAAATTTCTTGGGTTTTGGCGTTTTTGCTGTCCAGGATACGTAGAGGATTGCGATCGAGCCGATCCTGGGAGTCGGGATCCAAGTCAGCTTTGTAGGGCGTGAGATAGGTCACAAGGGCATCCCGGTAGCGCTGGCGATCGGCCCCATCGCCCACGGAGTTCAGATCCATACGCAGATCCTGCAACCCCACTGCCTGGAGCAAATCCCAGGCCAGGGCAATCACCTCCGCATCGGAGCGGGGATCCTTCGTGCCCAGCGCTTCAACCCCAATTTGGTGAAACTGGCGCTGGCGGCCCTTCTGGGGATTTTCGTAGCGAAACATGGGACCGGTATACCAGAGGCGCTGAATCCCCTGGGCATGGAGACCATTTTCCAAAAAAGCCCGCACCACGCCAGCGGTCCCCTCGGGGCGCAGGGTCATGGATCGATCGCCTTTATCCAGAAAGGTGTACATTTCCTTACCCACCACATCCGTGGCTTCGCCAATGCCGCGCTCGAACAACTGGGTTTGTTCAAAAATAGGGGTGCGAATTTCCCGGAAGGCCGCACGATTGAACAAGTCCCGAGCTGTGGACTCCACCTGCTGCCAGCAACTCACACGATCGGGCAAAATATCTTTCGTGCCCTTGGGGGCTTGAATCTGGGCCATGGTTTTCTAAAATCAGTGTCCTACTTTTGGGCACCTCGATTAATGCTATCGAGTTGGGTTGGGTAGCTTTGCCGCCCAGCCCAGCTCCCCTTGCTGCGTCGCTATGAGGATGCAAATTTGGATTGTTCGAGGTGCCCGCTTGCCTAAACTCTATTTCCTCGATTAATTGTGGCAGGCGGCTTCGCCGCCTGCCACAATCCTGATCCTGCCGTGGGCGCTGCGGTCAAAATTTGAATTTTTCGAGGTGCCCTAAACGCAGTCGATCGCACGGAATGCGGATCCTGTGGGGTTCCCGGATTCTGTATCTCAAGCTAAATCTTAAGAAATTCAAAAGTGTCAGGTTCGCCATTGCTCGGGAGATATCCCCCAAGTTGGCACGTTCCCCCCACTGAATCAGATCCGTCCCGATCGGGCAGGATACCCCACAGAGGGCCAACTGTTAAGGGTTGGCTCAGTGTTCCCTAGGTGTTTGTTATGGCGGCTAACGCCGAGCTAGGGCTGAATGTAGCCCTTCCAGTGGGGTGCATCTTAAATTCCTATGCCCCATACAGCTGATCACTGCGATCAGGGTTTGCTAAGCATTAGCCGGTGCCTGGAGACGGGCGATTACATCCTCAGGATGGAGTGGATAGCGATCGCCATAGTAGGTTAGAATCTCACCAAGACGTTTTCCCTGTGGGGGGGATGGGGATGCAACCTCCAGGCACAACCCCCCAACCTGACTCTGGGTATAGTCAAATGCTTTGGCTGTCTGGGGTCGCAGCTCAACGCTAACCCCTTCCACCTGACGCAAATGGGCCGCTACCTCCCGGTAGACTGCCAGGGGCATATTCAAAAACTCAACTTCATGCTTCACGATTATGCTCTGAGGGTTTATGTAGGGTTTATGAAAGATTGTGGTCTAGACACCTCAACTCCTTGGACTGGGCGGCGATGCTGTCCCCCTCAACCCCAAGGCTTACTGGGGGCCACTGCCCCAAGACTGAGACTACTCCACAACTTAGCGTGTTCGAGGTGTTTAGCGTGTTCGAGGTGTCTGGCTGGGTGCCGGTTTTGCAGTGCACCCTTGTACTGTGAGTTTGATGATGTTGTGAGTTGGGCACGATTCGTTCGGTGCAACTCGGGCCAAAAGTTCATGTGTCCGTGCTTTCACGCACTGCACCGGTTCCTCAACGCACGCCCTCCTTCAGCTTGCTGAGGTCGGCTCTTCCGGCAGGACCATCTCCGGCACCGCCGGGGGCTGCGGCAAAATGCAACAGTTAATCTGGTCTAAGCAAACCTTACCCCACTGCAAGGCCCAGCGCACCAGTTCGACCCGGTTGTGGGTTGAGGTTTTGTTAAGGATATTACTGATGTGATTGTCAACGGTTCGCTTACTGATCTCTAACTGGTCAGCAATCTTCTCGTTAGTCAGGCCCACTGCAACTAACTCGACAATCTCCAACTCTCGCTCGGAGAGCATACTGTAACCCTGGGGATTGGCACTGGAATCGGTGCTATGAGCACTGGTGGAGGAAGAATGGCTCTGAGTCATAGGTGGTGAGGTTAAAACGTTTTGCCCCGTCATTCGCGCATCCTGGAGACGACTGAGACCTGTATTTCTACTCATTGAGTGTAACTATTCTAGGTAAGTTTGCTGCCAATGCGCTTTAAATTTTCACAAGCTGCCCGATCGCGTTTCACTCCTGGTTGCCAGGGCATAAGCCAGGGGACAGATTGGACGGCGCAGCCGTTCAGCCTTCTAGATTCCAAGCTCCCTCTCTGATAACGCTCAATTCTAAGGGTCAAGGTTTGGCTAGGGAGCGGACGGCACAGCCGTCTAGCCTCCCATCATGCTCCCGCCCATGACGCCCTGGTTCTAAGGGTCAGGGTTTAGCTACAGAGTGGACGGCGCAGCCGTCCCCGCTTTCCAGATTCCAAGCTCCCTCTCCCATGACACTCCGCTTCTAAGGGTCATGGTATTGTAAACAAAAGTAACAAGTATTAAAAATTAACCCTTGAACTTCTATCTATTCTCATCTGCCACCAAAGACACCGTGGTGCCCTGCTGGCGACACCGCCTCGCCCGCGAAATACTCCAGCCCCGATCGCCCTGGATGGCGATCGCCATTAGTATTTTTTTCGTCTCAGTCCCCGTCTTCTTTGAAGCCCCCCTCGTGCGAGCCCTACCCTGGCTCAGTTTCCTCCTCACAGGCCTTTGGTTTTGGGCCGGTTACCGTTTGCGCCACCACCCCATCTTTAGCTTTTGGGGCGAATTACTGATTGGATTTAGCTGGAGCTGGCTAGCCGGATCCCTGTACTGGGGCTGGTTCCGCTGGGAACCCCTCCTCCACCTGCCGATCGAGTCGATCGGTCTGCCCTTTGCTCTCTGGGGACTCTACCAGCTCTCCAGCTTTAGCATCAACGCCCATCCCGATCGTCCCTTCTCGGTCCCCGACTCCCCGACTCCCCTGAGTGCCCATCCCTCCCCGATCGCCCCAGTGGGGCACTGCTTCTATCTCGGCTCCCTCCTCGGCACCGCTATTACCGATGCCTACTGCTATCTCATTGATGTGATTCCCCACTGGCGACGGATTATGGCCGCCCCGATCGCCCAAGTGCCTCTCATTTTTCAGGAGGCAGTTGCTCGGGTAGAGACTCCCTGGGGCATTGGCGTTGCCCTCGGACTCGCGCTGGTGTTGTTGACCTTGGCTTGGGTCTCGGGTCGATCGTCCCATTTAGGTGCCTGGATTGTAAGTGGTACGCTGATCGGCACGCTATTGGTGGATTGCCTATTTATCGGGGTTGCTACCCTTTAATGCTGGTGTAATACCCGGTTTGCTAGCAGGTTTTGATCGGCCCAGCGTTAAAACAATATCTGCGTTTCAAAACTTCATAAAGTCAGGGCAGGGGCCCAGTGGCTTCAGATCCGCACGGAATAGGAATTTCCGGCCCAGGGCGGAGATCTTGGCCCCACAATGTCTCCCCAAACTGTTCCGGTGCCCTCACTCCGCAGCTCAAATTTTTCCGACGGATCCAACCAGGGGGGAAGTTCAGTGCTACGATCGGCCCCAACATACACAACATTGGCTGGGGGTGCCCATCACATCATTGGGCTGAGATTACACCCTTAGAACCTGAGTCTGGGTCATACCAGCGGAGGGAAGCGTTAGCATTTCGCCCAGTTTGCCCATTTCGCCCAGTTTGCCTATTTCGCCAACCAGAGACGGCGTTGTGGTGGGGAATCTTATTCTCCACGCGGCGATCGATCTGTTTGCAGGGAGTCGGTCAGGGCGATCGACGGGGTAATGCCCCCAGCCCATCCGGCTTTGCTTTAGGAGTTCAATCAATATGCGTGCAGAATGGATTGCCAAGCGCAAGGGACAGGCAAATGTGTCCCAGATGCACTACGCTCGCCAGGGCATCATCACCGAAGAAATGCACTACGTAGCCCAGCGGGAGAATTTACCGGCGGAGTTGATTCGGGAAGAGGTGGCCCGAGGTCGCATGATTATCCCCGCCAATATTAATCACCCCAACCTGGAACCGATGGCGATCGGCATCGCCTCCAAATGTAAGGTCAACGCCAACATTGGCGCTTCCCCCAACACCTCTGACTTGCAGCAGGAAGTGGATAAGCTGCACTTGGCGGTGAAGTATGGAGCCGACACGGTGATGGATCTGTCCACCGGGGGGGGCAACCTGGACGAGATTCGGACTGCAATTATCAATGCCTCGTCCGTGCCGATCGGGACCGTACCCATTTACCAAGCCCTGGAAAGCGTCCACGGCAAAATTGAGAACCTCACCCCCGATGATTTCCTCCACATCATCGAGAAGCATGCCCAGCAGGGGGTGGACTACATGACCATCCATGCCGGGATCCTGATTGAGTATCTGCCCCTGGTGCGCAGCCGCATCACCGGTATCGTTTCCCGTGGCGGCGGCATCATTGCTCGCTGGATGCTCCACCACCACAAACAGAACCCCCTCTACACCCACTTCGACGACATCATCGAAATCTTCAAGCGCTACGATGTCTCCTTTAGCCTGGGCGACTCCCTGCGTCCCGGCTGTACCCACGATGCCTCGGATGAAGCTCAGTTGGCGGAACTGAAGACCCTGGGCCAACTCACCCGCCGCGCCTGGGAACGTGATGTGCAGGTGATGGTGGAAGGTCCGGGTCACGTTCCCATGGACCAAATTGAGTTTAATGTGCGCAAGCAGATGGAAGAGTGCTCGGAAGCGCCCTTCTATGTGTTGGGACCGTTGGTGACGGATATTGCGCCCGGTTATGACCACATCACCTCGGCGATCGGTGCGGCCATGGCTGGTTGGTACGGCACGGCGATGCTCTGCTATGTCACGCCCAAGGAGCACCTGGGCTTGCCCGATGCGGCAGACGTGCGCAATGGCTTGATTGCGTACAAAATTGCGGCCCATGCGGCGGATATTGCTCGCCATCGCCAGGGTGCCCGCGATCGGGATGATGAGCTGTCGGCTGCCCGGTACAACTTCGACTGGAACAAGCAGTTTGAGCTGTCCTTGGATCCCGATCGGGCGCGGGAATATCACGATGAGACCTTGCCTGCGGACATCTACAAGACTGCCGAATTCTGCTCCATGTGCGGACCTAAGTTCTGCCCCATGCAGACCAAGGTGGATGCGGATGCGCTGACGGAGTTGGAGAAGTTCCTGGCCCAGGACCAAGCCCAAAACCAATCCGAGAAAACACCGGCTACGGTGGGGTGATATCCCGGATATCACGGTGGGACACCGAGACTGGTCCAAGTCCTGGTGCTATCCCCCAGGGCCGCTTGAGGGAAGGAGGGGGATGGTTTGGCCGCCCTAGTCCAGTCTCCGATCGGCCCTATCCTGGTAATCACTGAAATGACTGTCGGTTTTCAGTATAAGTACGGATCTAAAAACCAGTCCTACCGTGTTACTCTAAAGTCCGGAGAAACATCTAGGAAGCTTCGGTTCACCTCTTCGGGGGTGAACTTTTTTTGTTTAAACCCAGCCATAGCATTTTATGTGGGCAGTCCTCTGAGGGCACCTCGCTGGATCCCTGTTTTGGGTAGATAGCCCACCCCTGAATCAAGGTTTGGCTTGGACAGCAACGCTGTCCAAGCCGGTTAATCGAAGTACCCTTAACCCTGGACGATCGCGATCGATTACACCGTCGCCAGTTACACCATCGCCAGGTGTTGACGCAGGCGCATCAGACTATAGGTTTGCCCCAAGTTGAGGGGTAACACGGAGATTCCTTCCAAACGGGCCTGAACCCATCCCTCACCCCAGGTCCATTCATGGAACCCATCCACCCCTCGACTCAGCAGCAGTTGTAAGCGATCATCTTCAACGATCGTGACTTGGTGATCGATCGCCACCGGACCGAGGTAGCTGGTAAAGGTGAGCTCCGGTTCCAGGCGATCGGGTAGGGGGGGCAAAAACTGCTGGGGGAAGAGCCAGTCTTGGAACTGCTCCGGAGAGAGAAGGCTGTCCCGCACCTGCTGGACTGAGGCGGATAGTTCAATGCGAAGGCAGCTTTGTTGATAAATCCCAAACATGGCACTGTTGAATGAAGGCGAGTAGGGTCGATCCCAGGCGGGTCGTTCGGTCTGTAGCATCTTGTCGATGCATCTAGATGCATCGGGTGCGGGAAGTTGCCCCGCCTTGTGCGGCACTGTTGCGATGTTGCACAACGGAAAATTAGATTAGCGCTAGCGTAACGCATCCTCGGATTTGGGACTACTGATCCAACGGCAATCCCAGACGGCAATCCAAAAACACCAAGCCCCAAAACACCAAGCCCCAAAACAGCAACATCCGATCGAGGTGCCCCGCAGTGTCCTACAGATCCGTTGGCGCGATCGTCCCCCACAGATCTTCTAAAACAACACGGAGTAGCGATCGACTCAGTTCCAGCAAAACCCGATAGCGCATCAAGGCTAGGGGCCGATCGGGTTCAGCCTCATCAGGCCCAGATCGATCGAAGGGGGAGGCATGGGCCGCACAGCCGACAGCAGGCAGAAGCGGAGAAAACCCTGGTGTCCCGTGGAGAAAGCCAGGGAAGGGGTGATCTGCTTGGAAACGATCGAGGGCCGCTAAAAACTGCTGCAATAACGCCGTCGATCGGGCCGGTTTCCACACCAGGGCATCCACCAACCGGAGCGCACTGTCTAACAGTGCAGCCTGACGGGGCGAGAGGTCAGTCTCGGTTATTACGGTACGCAGCCAGGTCCGAGGAGGGGGCGGGAGTGGCCTAAATTCCGAAGCAACCTGTGCCAACCGTTGGCAACAGCGGCCATGGCCATACTGGGCTAACCACCGCAACTGTTCATCCCCTGTCCAGGAATAGGGCGAGGCCGGTTCACCAACGCAATGCCCTCCAGGGGGAGTATGGAACAGCACCGGTGGAGCTGTGAACCAGAGATCCAGCCAGTGGGCTAGGGTGATCGAGGTTGCGGTCCAGCGCCAGTGGTGGCGATCGTCGGTGGTAATCTGCCAGCCGCGATCGGGGGGGAAATGGGGCAAGACTTGCGGGGCAATCTGCGCCGGGGAGAGGGGAGGGAGATCCCACTGGGAGGAACGGGTCACCGCTGCAAGATGGTGGGGAAAGGCGCAATGGTACTGCCACAGGGACGGTGGGGCGGGTGAGGACGGAGAGGACGATCGACGCAGGGAAACTTTTGCGAGGGCTGGGGGGGTCAACAAGGGTAAGGATCGATCGCCGAAGCAGAGCCATAGGCCCTGGGCAAGATTCTCCAAAATCCAGGTCTGGAGGGCATAGGGCTGTAAACCCTGGGTAAATCTAGGGTTTTGTCCAACATCAGATTTCGATGCGCTCCCATGCAGCCACTCAGGACTGGAACTAGCGCTAGAGCCAGGACTGGAACTAGAACCAGGGCTAGATCCCACGATCGCCCTCGGTCCGGGATCAGACCCGGTGTACAGTCTGGGGTCAGTGCCACCAGTGGCACTAGCCGGGGCACCAGCCCCGTGAGTGTCACGGCCAAAACTCGATCGATTCGTCGTCATGTCTCCCAACCCCTGCCATACCCCACTTCATCAAGATCAGAATCTGTCACAGTTTGCTCCCGGAGATCGGAAAGAACCCAGTAGGATCAAACCCAAGGCACTGATCCCATGGGTACATCCCGTTTGGGAAGCCCTCACCCTCAATCCCTCTCCCAAAAGGGCACCTCGATTAATCCAAATTTTCATCCTGTAATCCACGCAAGAATAAGGGTTGGGTTGCGCGCCTTCGCCGCGCAACCCAATTAATCGAGGTGTCCAAAGAAGAAAACTAAGGAACTCCAATTGCATTCCCCTCTCACCTGCGCTATGACCTCTCCTACCCTCGCCTTTCGCACCCATTCCATCCTGTGGAAACAACCCACATTTATCGCTAGCCTCATTTCCGTGGGGTTGCATGGCCTTGTGTTTGTGATTTTGAGTCAGCAAACGCCGGGGACCTTTGACGAGCGCCGGGAGGAGGAGCTGCAAAATATCGAGGTGGTGGAACTGTCCCCGGATGAGCTACAGCGGTTACCGGACTTTGCCCAGCCTAATCCTCCCACGGCAGATCCCTTTGCAACTAGCATGGAGCCGCTCCCCCCCCTCAATTCCCTATCGAACTTGGCTAGAGACCTAGATGCGCTGGCTGAGCTAGGGGCCAACGCGATCGCAGAAGCGCCCCCCCCGCTTCCGCCCATGCCCCAACAATACAATTGGTCAACCTGGCTGCCCCCTGCACCCCAAACCCTACCCCCTCCCGCACCCCTTCCCCCCATCCAAAACAATCCCATCCCCACCACACCCCTTGCCCCCTTACCCCAACCCAACACGAGTTCTGACCCCAGTCCCCGTGCTAACCCCAGCCCTCCCAGTGCCACGCCCACACCTGCCACCTCTTCGCCCCCCTTATCCACCAGCGCCGCTGACCTCCTGGGCGCTAATCCCGTTGATCCCACGGATGCCCCTCCTCCAGTCACACCCGCTCCCGCCACACCCGCCCCTCCCCAAATTTCCGCAGCGGAGCGGGAACGTTACCAACGCTATTCCGTGGGTGCTGTGGAGCAGGGCGCTGCGTTAGCGGCCCTTTCCCAATGGATGGCGAGCAAAAGTGAGGCTCCTTTCTACGGCAAATCAGATCTCACCCTGGCGTTTCCTGACAATATTTGTCCCCGTGATGCGGGGGCAGCTTGGGTTGCGGTGCAGGTCGATCGATCGGGGCAAGCTCTGGAGGCGGAGGTGGTCATGGAAACCGGTTATGCGGCGTTGGATGATCATGCTCGGTTTTATCTCCGTCGCCTGGACCACCCCAAACCACCGGAGGGAATGGGGGTGTACCAATATTGGGTTACCTATGAGGATCAGGGGAACTGCAAGGAGTGGATCAGTCAGGGGTAGGGCAGCTCGATGCATCCAAGTTTTGATCCTGGTTTTGATCCTGTGACCCAGACCAGAACAAGGGTTGCGGCGTGCGGCGAAGCTGCACGCCGCAATTAATCAAGGGGCCTAATCGAGGGGCCCAATGAGCTACCTAGTGGTTAGGTGTATTCCATTGGGGCGATCGCCCCAATGGAATCAGGGATTGGATTGGGCGGCGCAGTTACCCAATCCGATTCACCGAGGTGCCCTGCAACACAGCCCGGTCAGTTTATACTAGGTTGCCGTTCCTGTCATAGATAACTCGCCCATGGCAACTCCCCCACTGCCCGCTTTGCCACCCCACCTCCAAGACTTACATCTAGACTTTACCCTGCCGGATCCCGAGGATGGGGATCTGTCGGAACATGATTTTCACCACCACATTGACCAGGTGTGGCAGGTGTGCGATCGCTTTGATTTGCAGACAGAAATTTGGCGGGGGCGGATTCTGCGGGCAGTACGCGATCGGGAAAAGGTGGGGGGCGACAGTCGAGGCCTGGGCTTCGGAAACTGGCTCAAGGACCGGGAAATTACCAAAAGTCGGGCCTATTCGTTAATTGAGTTAGCAAACAGCGCCGATCGACTCCTAGACGAGGGTCACCTCGACCCCACCACCATTAACCAATTCAGTAAGCGGGCTTTTGTGGAAGCTTCCCAGTCCGCGCCGGAGGTGCAGCAACTGATTGGGGATGCGGCTAAGGAAGCAGCGCGAGAGGGAAAACGCATTAACCGCCAGCAGGTGAAGCAATTGGCGGATGAGTGGACCGCAATCACGTCGGACTTGCTGCCAGAGGTGGTGCGGGAAAAGGCGGCCCACCACGAACTCCCACCCAAGCATCTAGCCCCCCTGGTGCGGGAGATGGCGAAACTCCCGGAGATTCACCAGGCCACAATTCAGGCAGAGGTGGCGGAAAACCCCAATTTGGACACCCTAAAGCATGTGACCACGGAGGCCCGCTACTTAGCGCGGTATTTGGAGGCCGCAACCCAGCTACGGACGCTCCACGACAGCGATGTGGATGTGGAACAGGCATTGGAGGAGGCATTGCGGCTGGATTGTTTGAATTTGGCAGCGGATGCTTTGGCCCAGGCAGCCCAGGTGGAGCAGGCGATCGCGAAGTTTCACAGTAGTTGGAAACGATTGGGGAGTTTGAGCGATCGGCTCTTTGTGGAGAGTGGGGCCAGTACACCCCATTTACGATCGTTGCTGACAGCGCTTGGGCCGTTAATGGGCGATCGGGTGCAGTTGGATTTGGGCGAGATTCAGGATGGCCGCCGCATTTATCTGGAGGTGGCGACGGAGGGAGAATGGGGACCAGAGGTGGGAGCCGCTCCAGGGTCGGGGGCCTGGACGGGAAAGACGGTGGAGGCAGCGGCGGTGGATTCGGGGGCTGGTGACTTTGGGGACGATCGGGATGCCGGGGCGCCCCCCTGGTGATCTGAATCCCAAGATCCAGGAAAGGGCACCTTGATGAATTGGATTAGACGGCGAAGCCGCCCAATCCAGACCCCTATGCTTGCGTGGGGGCACCTCGAAAAATTCAAATTTCCATGGCAGTACCCACAACAGCAGGAGGGCTGTGGCAGGCGGCTTCGCCGCCTGCCACAATGAATCGAGGTGCCCGTGGACTATTGCCCAAAACCTGGGATTAATCGGGGTACCCGCAAGGGGGAAAGTCAAGAGACGTTAATAGATCAGCCTCAAATCTTGCAAAACAATAAGGTATTCCCCCCCTTTTCCTAAACCTCGATCAACAATAGAGTACCTCGATGAATTGGGGGGGGTGATCGCATTGCTCCCCTATGGCAATGGACCGGTACTTGCGGCAGGCGGCTACGCCGCTGGCCACAAACCTGATTTTTACGGGGCCACTGGACGCAAACTTGGATTAATCGAGGTGCCCTGTTATGAATGGCGGGCACCTCGATTAATTGGGTTGGGCGGCGAAGCCGCCCAACCCAAACCCTGATTCTTACGTGGGCTGTCTCCTAAAAATTTCGATTAATCGAGGTGCCCTGGCCTTTAATATTGCCTAATTTATTGCCTAATTTTTATCCCGTTCATCCTATCGAGTGCTGAATCATGAACACGCCCGTTGTTGCCCTCCAAAAGCCCAAAACGATCTCCGTAGACCAAATTGAAGCCGAACTGAGTGACATCTGGCGCAGTCAGCAGGATGGGACCGGCCTGGTTTCCCGTGCGGCCACCTTTAGCATGGTCGTGTATGAACCCGAAGAATTTCAACAACTGCTATCGGCGCTGGGGTTCTACGACGGGCCGATCGATGGCATCCATGGCCCCGCGACGAAGGATGCGGTGATGAAAGCCCAAAAATCCTATGGTCTCCGCCGCACGGGACGGGTCGATCCGGACACACTCCAACGACTCCGTACCGCTTTTCAGGCTAATCCCAACGTGACCCCACCCAGCACGGCCAGCAACATGCGTGGGTTTAGCATCAGTGACGCGATCGCCGCCCAACACCCCTGTCGCATTATCACCCTCAGTCCGGTGCTGGGGGATGCGGAGGGTGTATCGGCCCAGGTGTCGGCCTACTGTCCGGTACAGAAGGGATTTGAGAGTTCGCTGATGTGCTGCGAATACATCACCCTGCGCGGCTCAAAGTCGGCGTTGCAGGACACGGGGGAGTTAGTCACTTCGTTAATGATCCCGGACCTGCCCCAGTTTGTGTGGTGGAAAGCAACACCAAATCCGGAACAGCCGCTATTTCAGCATCTTTCAGCAGCCTGTACCTGCATGATCTTTGATTCCTGCTATTTTAGTGACCCGGAGGCGGAGTTCCTACGTCTTCAAAATTTGATTGAGCAGGAAACCTATGTGGCGGATCTGAATTGGCACCGGCTCTCGGCATGGCAGGAGCTAACGGCAGCGGCGTTTGATCCGCCCGATCGGCGCGAATCTTTGGGAGAGATCGATCGAATCACGATCGACTACGAAAAGGGAAACCCGGCCCAAGCTCTCCTATTCCTGGGTTGGCTCGCCAGTCGGCTGGGCTGGAAACCGGTCAGTTACACCGAGGAGGGGGGCGATTATCATTTGCGGCGGTTTGTCTTTAAGGGAGTGAAGGATCGCAAAATTGAGGTGGAATTGGGTGGAGTTCCCACGGCGGATTGGGGTGAAATTCCGGGGGATTTGATTGGATTGCGATTGATGTCCACAAACCCCAATGCTAACTGCTGCACAATTCTCTGTTCGGAGACGACGGGCTGTATGCGTATGGAGTCCGGCGGCAGTGCCCAGTCTTGCCGCACGGAGCAGGTGGCTCCTCCCTCGGATGAGAAGGCTGAACTCCTTCTAGGACAACAGTTACAGAGCTGGGGTCGGGAAGTGCTGTACGAGGAGAGCCTCGCGATCGCGGTCGCCATGCTCCAAACCAAGCAAAGTAACGGGTAAATAAGATCCACGGATCGGCGTTGCATAATTGGAGTATGAAGTAAAGAGGTACAGCGATGCAGTGTCCTGAATGCGGTGGCACCCATATCCGTAAGAATGGGAAAAAGCAGGGTAAGCAAAATCACATTTGTGTGTCCTGTG
>JAYKIB010000290.1:0-9469 GCA_035285005.1 Prochlorothrix sp. | reverse complement strand
ATGGCCCTCACCCTAAATCCCTCTCCCAGAACGGGAGAGGGACTTTAAGAAGTCTCACTCCCCTTCTCCCGGCTTGGGAGAAGGGGCTGGGGGATGAGGGTGAATCTGCGAAAGTGGGATACACCCGTAGAATCCCCCTCGGCTCCTCTTTTTAGGAGAAGAGGCCGTTCCGTGTGACGGGGGGTTAGGGGGGAGGGGGGATTCTCTTCGGTTTATTAATAGCCTCGAAGCCTTGCTCACCATTTTGGGGAGGACACCTCGATTAATATGGAGTTTCACCGCAGCACCCACGGCAGCGTTAGGGTTGGGTTGCGTGGCGAAGCCGCGCAACCCAATGAATCGAGGTGCCCGGGAGATAGTCCACCCCAAAATAAAAATTGGGGTGGACGGCTTAGCCGTCCACCCCCGTGAATTGAAGTAATGGGTTATCCCTAGGCGTCGGTGCGATTCGACACACTGAGGAGGAAGCCGATTCCCGCAATCTTAAGCACTTCCAGCATCCAATAGGAGACATGCATCAGGTTCATCGCCGGGGGGACTTCCGCCACTGCGAACTGATCCAGGGGCATTTCCAGGGCCATCATGGTGGGGCTGAGGAGATAGAGATAGGCCAGGGGAATAGCCACTAAAAGCAGGGCCACCAGCATCGCCAAGCGAGGATACAGAATCGGGCGATGGTTGATGCCTTCTACCCCTAAAAAGCCGCTGAGGACCACGGCACCGCAGAGCACTTCCATACGGTTAAAAATGCCAAAAATATTTTGACCTGCGCTAGCAAAATTGGGTTCGCTCAGCATCCCAGCACTGTAAAGGCAGGGCATCACCACGAGATCGAGGAGGAGCGTTGCCCCCAGCCAAAGAGCCAGGGTCAGGGAGACGGCTTGGAGCCAGTCGATCGCTTTGGGTTGAAACCGGGTTAGGGTCGTCATTTTCTCAATCCTTTTGCTGAAGGGCCGTTGGAGGTTAAGTCCAGGATTCACCACCGGGTGAAGCTGGGGTTCCAGGGGCCGATCGCCCAGAAATATATAAACGAAACGGATGAAGACGGGGTGGGGATCAGTCCAGGGCAAATCTCTGAGGCAATACCCATGTCACTGGGATAGAACGTGAAAAACGTAATACATGCATGAGTGCCTACTTCCAGAGTATCGAGTTGCGCTAAGGGGGCAAAGGCTTCTAGATATAACGCAACAATTACTCAAACTTCTGTTACATCTGGGCATCGCGATGAATCTGAGCGCTTGATCTAAAGCGTTGGCTGGGCGATGGGCGGGTATGCGTTGCATGGGGTAGGGGGAGCAAGATGTCCTCCCCCGTCGTCTGTCATTCAGGACTAGGCTGTTAGTCAACCCACCAGGGCTGTCTAGGCGGCCACCAGGTTTCTAGGCGGCTAGATCTAAATGCTGTTGGAGCAGTTTCTGAGCCCGGGGCTTGTAGAGCAGGTAAAACATCATCTCAATGTAGCGAAGCAGATCTTCCCGGTTCTCCTTGGAGTTATAGTTCCAAAACCCATAGATTTTGGCGAGGGAGACGAGGCGGGCACAGTGGATCTTCCAGGTGTAGGTGCTATAAACCCGATCGATCGCGTTCTGGGAGATGGTCTCCCAGTGTTGGGGATCCTGGTCACATTTCTCGACAAAGGCCGTGATTTTTGCAGCGGTCTCTTCTAAATGGGTTGGATTGATATAAAATCCATTGACTTGGTCTTTAATAATCTCTAGGGGACCCCCAAACCTTGTTGCAAAGGTGGGGAGACCGGAAATCATCGCCTCCAAAATGGTGAGACCAAACGCCTCAAACAGAGCGGGCTGGATAAAAATGCCCTGGCGATCGGCAATGATGCGGTAAACTTCGCCGGAATCTTCCTTCGGTAACCGAACTCCAAGCCAGCGAATTTTGCCCTGGAGCTGATATTGGTCAATAATTCGGTAAAGCTTCTCGATTTCTGCAATCTCTTCGTGATCTCCGGACTCCTGCGTGTGAATCTTCCCAGCAATCATAATCAGATTACAGGACTCCTGGAGCTGAGGACTTTGGCCAAAACATTCCGCAAGGCCCGTGAGGTTTTTGATCCGATCGAGACGGGCCATGGAAAACAGCGGGCGTTTGTTAGGGTCATCGAGGTGACCAACAATCTGGCTGGGATCCGTTTCCGTAAACAGGAGAGTTTCGAGTCGATCGCGTAGGGACTGATCTCGGTTTTCTAGCCGACTAAAGGGAAAATATGCGTTTTCATTAACTCCCGGCGGTACGACATTGAATTTAGGACTAAATAGCTCGATTCCGTTGACTACATGGTATAGGTTCGGCATTGTAAAGGATTTATAGGACTCATACTGCCCCACACTGTCGGGTCGTCCCACAATTTCTTGATAGGTACTACTGACAATGAAGTTAGCCGAGTTCATGGCGATGAGATCCGCCGTGAATTGGAGTGAGAAATGATAGCGGTCCTCTAAATCTTGCCAGTAGAGGTTACTAAATAAATACTTAGACTTTTCGAGAGCATGGGCAATATTACACTGGGTCACTCCCATTCGCCGCGATAGTAGCGAGGCAACCAGATTACCGTCGCTGTAATTACCAATAATCAGGTCCGGTAGCCCCTGAAACTCGGCCCGAATTTCCCGCTCCGCATCAACGGTGAAGGTCTCTAAGTAAGGCCAGATCTCAAAGCGAGAAATCCAGCGTTTGGTTAGTTCTGGGTTAAATTCACGGAAGGGTACCCGTAGAATCCAAGCATTCTGGGTTCCATGGACCTTCTCGAGGGGTTGGTTGCAGAGGGTGCCGTCTGCGTTGGGAATCAGGCGCGTGAGGATGATCACTTTGGGCTGAACCCAGTCCCCCAGTCCCGCTAGTCGGGCCTCTTCCTGCATTTCCTGTTCGAGGCTGCGGGCTTGGTCCAGCACATACACCACCTGTCCGCCCGTGTCTGGACGACCAAGGACCCCCTCTTGGCCAAACCAACCATGGACGGAGACCAGGACCACCTTAAAGACCATGGGCACACGGGAGATGAATTCCTGGAGCAGGTTATCGTCCGGGGAGTCGATCAACTCATCCAGAACTTCCAGGGTGTCTTGAATACGACCCGCTGTATTGCCCCAACCCGGTTCAAAGCCTAAATCCTGGAGGTCATAGCAAAAGTTGGCGTAGGGCTCTTCGGGGGAAAGGGCACCCACGACGTCGAGGGCCTGTTTAACTTGATCCGAAAGTTGCTGTTCGTTCTGGATACGTCCGTTAATTAGGAGTTGGGTTCGATCGTACTGGTGAAGCTTTAGAAATTCATATAAACTGACCAGCCACTGTTTGGGATCCTGGAACAGTTTACTGGACATATAACGATTGAGAAACTGAACCCCTTTACCGATATTTTTGGGATCCCGAATTTTAGGGGTGTAGTCATAAAAAGGCTTAAAGTCCAGTTCTAGAACATCACCGTCATAGGGAGAGTAGGCATCGACCAGCCGATCGCGCAGGTCCAACAAGTCAGAGACGGACATGGCCTCGACGGTGAGATCAGGGAAAATATGGAAAATTTGCTCGTCGGCAATGGTCGGTCGAATGATGACACAGAAGCTACCGTCAATGACGATGATTTCTTGGGTTTGGGCGATGAGTTTGCTAAGGTTCGATCGTGTCTGAAAGTCTGAATCTTTATTGAATTGTTGACAGTAATCACTGAAGGCTGTGAGGAGATCGTTACGCAGCAAATAGGGCTTATTCTGCTGCTTGAGCTCACTTAGGAATTGACGTAAATCAGTTTGCTCACCATGGTCGATAACACGCTGAATAATATTTTTCATAGGGATATCTCAAATAATTCGCACTTCTATCGGGCACCTCGAACAATCTAGGGGACACCTCGAACAATCAAAGTTCTTGCCCAGTGACCCAGGTAAGAATCAGGGTTGGGTTGTGCGGCGAAGCCGCACAACCCAAACTCTCTCCTAGGGGATGAGGGAGATAGTGGGGCCTGGGTCCGTATTCTCACGGGGCCACTGCCTATCTTCCCATGGATCCGGGGGGTGGGGGCGTGGGTTGCCGAGGTTCAGACTGGTTTCTGAGCTGATCTACGTAGCTTTTAAGCACCTTGAGATAGGGGAGTATCAAGGACGGCGGGGGGCATGTCATGGATCCGGGGGTACGGTCAACGGATATCAATCCCCGGGAGCATGGGGGGTTCAGGCTACGGGAGGGAGGGCTTTCAGCCCTCCCTCCCCAACTACAATATTTGCTCGCCACTTCTCCAATGGCCACGGAGGACTGATTCCGGATGGCGGGCGGTTACACCGGGTCGATCACGCCTGTGGGGTGCAATTCCCATCGCGGTATTGCCCCCGGACCCGGAGGAGTGATCAAGGAGGACCGCAGGGGATGCAAGGGGGCAGCAGGGAGCAGAACTTGAATCTGCTTCAAATCTGCTTCAATTCCTTGCAACGCTTCAGAACAGCGAGCCCCAGAGGGCGTGCAGACAGGCCCAGAGGCGACTTAGCGGTGAACCAGAACCCGATCGGTGCGGCGGGGTGCTGGGGTCGTGGTGATCTGGGGCAGCGTCAGCTTTGGGGCTTGGGTCAGGGAGCTGGCCAAAAGATGGCGGTAGAGATCGCTGAGTTGACCGGCGACCCCATCCCAACTGAAGTGATCCTGGACCCGTTGGGTTGCATTACGTCGTAATTGCTCAGCCCAAGCCTTATCCGCAAGAATACGCTCAATAGCATGGCTAAAGGCCGTTTCATCCTTTGGAGGAGCTAACAGTCCAGTTTCCTCTGGTACTACCGTAAATTTGAGTCCGCCCACATCCGAAGCGACCACGGGAGCACCGCAGGCCATCGCCTCGATCGCCACTAAACCAAAGGGCTCATAGTGACTGGGTACCACGCACACATCCGCTGCTGCGTAGTACAGGGGTAGTTGATCGTGACCCACCTGTCCGGCAAACGTCGTACAGTCTGATAGGCCCAAATGCTGCGTAATTTGCTCAATTCGCTGGCGTTCTGCCCCGTCACTCCGTTTGGGATCACTCCCGCCCACAATAATGAGCCGCAGTTTGCTAACGGTGTTGCGTTTTTTCAGTTGGGCACAGGCTTTGACCAGGGTTGCAATTCCCTTACGGGGGTCAAAGCGGCCCACATAAAGGACAATATTCTCCTCGGGGTTGAGCTTGAGCTGGGCACGGGCCTCGACGGAGGACAGGGCATGGAAGTTACTGATATCCGTCCCACAGGGAATAATGTCAATATTGCCCTCCCGGGAGACCAGGGTTTGCATATGGTCTTGTTCCTGGGGGCTGGTGGCTACAATTCGGTCAGCCGTCTCCAAAATCTGCTTCTCAACCGCTAGACGGATCTGGGCCACCGCAGGAACCTGATCCATGGATTGGTACTTCACAGCGCCCAGGGAGTGGTAAGTGTGAATCCACTGGAGGTTGTACTGCTGCTGTAACATGAGACCGACGCGACCTGAGAGCCAGTAGTTGGTGTGAACTAAAGGATACCCCTGTTTACTGGCAATTTTAATGAAGGATTCCACGAATTCGGGTAAATATTCGTAGAGCCGATCGCGAGGGATAAATTCCTCCGGTCCTGCTTTGAGTCGGATCGTGCGGCAGTGGGGGGAATGTTGCACGATTTCCGCCGCATCGGGGCTGCTTTTGCGGGTAAACATATCCACTTGCCACCCCAGCTTGGCGAGGGCTTCTCCCACCTTGCGCACATAAACGTTTTGGCCACCTGCTTCTTCTTTACCAATGTCGATCGCGGGGTCACCGTGGACAGAAATCAAGGCGATGGACTGCCGATTGGGGGGCTGTACGCCCCGGGGAGCGGGGGAAGCGCTTTGCAACGTTGGATATGAAGTACGAATGTTGGTCTTGCTATCCAGCATGAAAGTCACCTTAATTTTCTCGTGATAATGGGTTCCTCTCTCTGGACCTGTGGTTCAGGTGGGGAAGTGATTACGTCCTTAGTGCTTGGCCCCATCTGGCATCGCTAGGCGAGAGAGTCTGTATTACTTTGTCAGTACAGTGCCAAGGCGCTTGCGCAACGGGCTTGCGGGTTGGGTGTACCGGTCAATAGAAAAACAACTGGACTCAAAGTAACATCTCGTCCCTACGGTGTCAAGACAGTTTTTATACTTTGTACTAACAAAGTACTCTAAACATACTTCTAGTGGCTAGACAATATAGAGTCTGAAGGGGGGATGAAGTGTGACACTGAGTGTTCACTCAAATGCGCTGTGGGTGGGCATCGTGGCACAGGGGGACTGGGATATTCCTGGGGAGAGAAATGCTGAAACCTAAGGAAAATATAGAGTTTTGGGATCGATCGTCAGATCTGTCTTGCGGTGTCCTCGGGAGGTGGAAAAACCCGGGGGACAGATTAGAGTTGGAGAGACTGTGACAGTTATGGGAGCTGACCGAGGTGTGGGGGAGAATCTGGATTGGGGGCTGCGTTTTAAGCTTGATTTTGGGCCTGATTTTGGGCCTAATGTTGGGCCTAATGTTGAGATTGCTTGGGAACCTAGTTTGGGGTGGGCACCTCGATTAATTGTGGCAGGCGGCGAAGCCGCCTGCCACAACCCTGATTCTGCCGTGGGCACTGCGGTCGAAATTTGAATTAATCGAGGTGCTCTAACGTCAGTCACTGGGCAAAAATTGGAATTTTTTGAGGTGCCCGAGCTTAATTTTGGGGTGGATGCGGAGGGAGAGAGATCTGATTGTCGGCAGGCGAATTGAACTCGGGTGGTGGGGCTAGGTGTGGGTGGCACGGAGCACAGGTGAGTGGTTCCGTTGCCCCTGGATTTTGGGGTGCCCAAGGGCCTACGGCGATCGATCGATACCTTGGTGGCTGTTCTCGGTGCAAATTTGGCTGGATTGAGACGTGCAGAATCAAAATCTTAGGGATATAATGCGGGTAGTCTTTATCTATACAGTGTCAGTACAACGTACAGAAATTACCCCCTAAGCCCGTGCCCAGAACCAAGCCCGCCTCTAATAAAGTCCTGACCATTCGCTTGCCTGAAGCGGATTTACTGCATCTGGAGTCCTATTGCACGGAACGCGGGAAAACTAAAACCCAGGTGATTCTGGAAGTCATTCGTCGTTTAAAGTTGAAACAGCCCCTGTCAGAGCCACAACTCCGGGAGAGGCTTTAGAATTCACCCACAGCAAGGGTCTGTCATCCTTTGATCCCAGAGTGCCCTCAGAATCAGGGACACGGCCCCTAGCCCATAAAACTGGGGTGGGCGTGTAATTTTGATAGTGCAAGGTTTCGATCGTTAATTGATGACACGCCCTAGGGCACCTCGATTAATTGTGGCAGGCGGCGAAGCCGCCTGCCACAGTCCTGATGCTGCTGTGGGCACTGCGGTCGAAATTTGAATTTTTTCAGGTGCCCCCTAGGGGGTCGGGGTGAATGGGCACCTACGGTGTGAGAAAGCCAAAGTGGCGCAGTCCTTCTAAGATTCCTGCGGCATAGTGAGCTTGGGCCAAATACCGTTGGGTGGATGGTGTCGTTTGGTGCCAGCTCAATAATTCCAGCTTGGCATTGCCGACGATAATTCCCATGGCCCGATCGTCCGCAAACAGAGCCTGATCATTACCTGAATCTCCACAGGCAACGGTTTGTGGCGGCTGAATCCCCCATCTTTCCTGTAAAAATGCCATGGCTGCCCCCTTATTGGCTCCAGCGGGCAAAATATCCAAGTCTCGATCGTCACTATAGATCAGTTGTGCCTTGACCCCGGCTTGGGCCAAGTCTTGGTCCAGTTGCTGGATCAGCGCGGGAGCCGTGTGGGGATCGGTGACGAAGTAGCTGACTTTGAGGGGACGCTGTTCTGTGGCGGGTTGGGGTTGGAGGCTGGGAATTTTTTGAGCGAGGGTGTGGACGGTGTCCCGGTCCCAATCCTGGGCGAGGGTTTGGGTCCAATGGCGATCGGGTTCAGTGTCCTGATTCAGATAAATCTCAGTGCCCACGGCGGTGACCAGGGCATCGGGAGTCATCAGTCCCTTCTCCTGCTGCAACTCCTGGTACAAAACCCGCGATCGACCCGTGGAATAGACTACCCGCGTCTTGTGTTGCTGCTGCCACTGTTGCAGCTGCTGTTGCAGCAGGGCTAGGGCGGTATCGTCGCCCACAAAGGTATTGTCCAGATCGGTGATAAAGAGGGCCGGTGGCATGGGCAAGGGGGATAGGGTGAGGATGGGGCGGGGCAAGAACGGGAGCAGGGGGGCCGAGGCTAGGGGGATCTAGGGGATCGATCGAGCGGCATAGAGCGCGGCCCCGATCAGACCCACCTCTGGGTTGAGGACAATCTGAACCGGAACCCGATCGAGCATATGGCTGACCCGTCCCTTGGCTTGGAACGCATCCATAAACAATCCCGATCGCATCAGGGCCAGATTCTTGGCCGCGATACCTCCCGCCAAATACAACCCACCATAGGGCAGTAACTTCAGGGCCATATCCCCCGCCTCCGCGCCGTAGGCCGACACAAAGAGGGCCATTGCTTCTTGGCAGAGGGGATCCCGATCGGCGGATTGGGCAATGATCGCCGCCGGATCCACGGTCTTGGCGTTGGTGGCCTCCTGTTCCCATTGACGGACTCCAGCGGCAATGCGGGAGTCTTCGGGTCGCTTCTGCTGGTCTCGCAAAAACTGGTAAATGGCCACAATGCCCTGGCCCGAGACGACCCGTTCCACGGACACCCGCGAAATGCCATGGTGGTGTTTCAGGTACTGCAAAAGCTCCACTTCCAGGGGCGATCGGGGGGCAAAACTGCTGTGACCCCCTTCCGTGGCAAAGACTTGGTGTTGCTCTCCGGTGGGCACTAGGAAGGCTTCCCCTAGGCCTGTACCGGCTCCAATCACTGCGATCGGTGCTTTGGGATCCCGATCGCCTGCCTGGAGGGCGCAGAGGTCTCCGTCTCCCAAGCCCAGCACCCCATAGCCCACAGCGGCAAAGTCGTTAATCAACTGCACCGACTCTAGATGTAAATCCTGGGCGAGGCGATTGCCCGTGAGACTCCAACTGAGGTTAGTGAGCTTACAGGTGTTGTGGACGACGGGGCCGGCAATGGCAAAACAGGCCCGTTGGGGCGCAACTCGCCATCCTGTGGCCTCGGCTTCGCCCAGAAACTGGGTGACGATCGGGGTGAGATCGGTGTACTGGGCGCTGGTGTAGGTGGCTTGATATAGGGTCCGAAATCGGAAAGCATGGCCCAAAGGCGTACTGGTTTCTGCCGGTACATCGACCAAATGCAAAATGGTCTTGGTGCCGCCCACGTCCCCGGCGAGTAGCTGCATGGTTACGCTCCTATCCTGTTCCCGTCCTAGGTTTATAGGCTCTAGCCTACACTGCCACTGGGACCATCTCAACGTGACCCTCCCGATGTGACGATAGTATCTGGCAGATGCACCGGGTACGGGGGAGTGACTTTGCCAAGGGCAACCCAACCCTGATTCTGCACT
>JAYKIB010000289.1:0-23867 GCA_035285005.1 Prochlorothrix sp. | reverse complement strand
TGAAGCCTATCAAGCCAGTGGTGGATCGGCGAATACCTCAGTAGACCAATGATCTGGCTATTTTCTCCCACTGGCCTATGCAGTGCCTCCCATTTGGCTATTTCGTCGAAAGTGGGATGCTCCCCCTGTCACTCTGATTGGGATGCATTAGGTTGGGCGGCTTCGCCGCCCAACCCAATTAATCGAGGTGCCCGCTTGTGCGGGGTGCCCCGTTAAGGGTTTCTACCGTGAATTGATAACACGCCCTAGGCCCGTGGACCAAATTCAGTTGTCACCCAGGACCGAATCGCGCTGTCCACCTGCTCGGGAACCTCATCGTGGGGACAGTGACCCGCCGCCAAAAACTGCTCCGTCAGTCGATCGCCATAGTGAGCACGAAAATTGCCGCTGCGTTCCGCCACATTCATCCAAGGATCTCCCTGTCCCCAAATCGTCAGCAGGGGGCACCGCATCTGGTGCAACAGTTCATCCACCTTGGCTCCCTTCCCGCCGGCTTTGAACACCGAAGCAAACACCTGGAGTGCCCCCGGATCATAGGCGGGCCGAATAATATCATCGATCAGCTCCTCCGTCACCGCCGTGGCATCCACATAGACCTTGAGCAGGGTTTTGCGCACCGTGGCTCGCCGCCGCACATTGAGGAAAATAAGACGGGCCACCCAGGGATGCTGGAAAATCCAAGACCGGATCGATCGGAATCGACGCTGGAGCGGTGTCGGCTCTGGAGGCGGTGTTTGGGGGGTAAACGGCCCCGCGCTGTTGAGCAGGACCACCCCGGCCACATCCTCAGGATAGGCCGCCGCAACACAGAGGGAGGCATAGCCCCCCAGGGAGTTCCCGGCAATGACCGTAGGACGACCAATTTTGGCTTTGATAAAGTCATGGAGCTGTTCTCGCCACAGCGTCCCGCCGTAGTCAGCCGAGGGCTTCGCCGATCGCCCAAATCCCAGCAGATCGATCGCCCACACCTCAAAGTCCTGTTGCAGGTCAGCAATATTTTTCTTCCAGTGGTCTGTCGAAGCACCAAACCCATGGACCAGCAGTAATGGGGGGCGCTCGCCAGAGTGTCCCCCAGGGGGCTCGATCGGGGGGGGAGTTCCTGCCTGGACATAGTGGATCGTGTGACCTTGCCAGGTCCAGGTTTGGCTCATGCGAGGGGGCGTTAGGGTTTGCATCGTGGGATTTACATCGTGGGATTTACATCGTGGGACTTGTGGGGGGCAATCGAGGGACCCTTGACTAGATCCCGCTATTAATTGGGGTGTGCGGCGCAGCCGCACACCCCAAACTCTGATTCTTGCGGGGGCCATCGTCCAAATATTTGGACTAATCGAAGTGCCCTACGTTATGAAGTGCCCTGCTTTATATAGAGCACCTCGAAACATTCAAATTTCGATCGCAGTGCCCACGGCAGCATCAGGGTTGAGGCAGGCGGCTTCGCCGCCTGCCTCAATTAATTGAGGTGCCCTACTTTACATAAAGAGAAGTTATCGAGGGCTGGTACCCTCGTATACGTCAAAAAACCTTTCTTTTTATTAACATAGTTTTATTAACATACCCCAGGGAAACCTCGTTGAAGTCTCGATGAAGTCTCGATAAATGCAGTCAACGCAGGAAAGAGCTGTCCCGCCTGCGGCGGGACAGACCCTAGCACCCAACGCATCTGCAAGATGCTGTGGGCAACCTTGCTGAACTGCAGTGGGGCAGCGCAACCGCCTGATCCAGCCTAAATTCTCGGCTTGGACTGCTGCTCCAGATTCGGATCATTGATCGAGGGGTCCCCCAGACACTAGCCTCAACGTTCTTCACCGTTAACCGTGATTGCCGATGCAGATTGAAATCGAATTTTGGCCCTTTACCCTCTCCATCGAGTCCGCAACCCTTGCGGGGGTTGCCCTATGGTCCCTGGCGCTCTATTTGGGGCTGTCTCCGGTGGGGGACTGGATTATGGAACGCCTCCATCGCTGGTTTGACTTTGCGGAACGATCGCTCTATTTCTCCCACCAAGAGTACGAGGAATCCCGTGAGGCCCGGGACTCGTGGAACAGCTTCTCTGCATCGGTGTTTAGTATTGTGCCGTTTTTGATAGTGGGAGCACTGTGTAATTACGGTGTGGAGTTGGGTTTGGGCCGCAGTTGGGCAGTGAGTGTGGGGCTGTTGGCCTGTATGAGCTGCGGCGTGTATGAGCTGGGACGGCGCAGCAGTGAGACGCTTAAGGATTGAGGTTTAAAAGGGCACCTCGATCCCTACGCAGGCGCGATCAAAGGCTGTTCCTCCAGCTTGCCCTGGGTGAGGTGCCAGCAACGATCGGCGATCGGCAGCAGGTCGCTGGGATCATGGGTGACAACCAGTAACGTCCAATGTTCCTTAAGGCGCTGTAGCAGGGCCACCAACTGCTGGCGCATGGACCAATCCAATCCGGCGGTGGGTTCATCCAGCAGCAAGAGATAGGGTTGGCGAATTAACTGCACGGCCAGGGCAAGGCGACGTTGCTGGCCCCCACTCAGTTCGTGGGGTGAGGTGTCGAGGGTGAGGTGTTCCAAGCCCACCTCTTGGAGCACTTCCAGGATGCGATCGCGTCCCAGCTCCGGATGCCCAAGCCGCAGTTCTTCCAAAATCGTACTGCCACAAAAATGACGCTCGGGAAATTGGAACACCAACCCCCCCAACTGTTGTAAATGGACGCTCTTGAGGCTTTGCTCCCGCCAGAACACCTCACCACTGGTGGCCTCCGCCAAACCCGCCAAAATCTCCAGAACCGTGGTTTTTCCAGCCCCACTCACCCCCACCACAAGCCCCAACTGCTGGGACTCCAACACTAAATTCAAACCGTCCAAAATCGGCTTTGGGCTGGCGGGGGGATGATAGCCAATATTTCTCAGATAGAGCATGGGGGAGGGTATCGCCAAATCTCGCTGCGCACTTAGTATAGACCGAACAAACCGTTACGATACCTCACGATCGATCGTCACAGAGGCGACCATCTTCCATCGACAGAATCCGATCGGCCACATCCAGAATGCGATTGTCATGGGTGACCAGTAGCACGGTACAACCCTGCTCCTTCGCCAGCTTTTGCATTAAAATCACCACCTCACGCCCCGATACACTATCTAGAGCTGCTGTGGGTTCATCCGCTAGGATCAGTTGCGGGCCACTGACCAGCGCACGAGCCACCGCAACCCGCTGTTTTTGTCCCCCGGACAGTTGGCTTGGGAAGAAATCTGCTCGATCGCCCAGGCCCACCTGTTCTAGGGCCGTAAATGCCTGGTCAATCATCTGCGATCGCCGCCAACGACCGTGGACTTCCAACCCCATCATCACATTTTGACGGGCCGTGAGATTATGGTGCAGATTATGGGCCTGAAACACATAGCCAGTTTGCCGTCGCACCCAAAGTTGTTGGCCCGGATTTGCCTGGAAGAGTTCCTGCCCTAAAAAGCGCAGACTACCCTCCTGCATCGCCCGTAATCCACCAATAAGCGTCAGTAGGGTTGTCTTCCCCGACCCCGACGGTCCTCGCAAAATCACCACTTCTCCCCGGTCTAGGGTCAACGTAATATCAAACAAAATCTGTCGCCGCAGGTCTCCTTTGCCAAAGCTGTAGTTAAGGCGATCGATCGCGATCGTGGGCGTAGGGCTGGGATCGGGGGCGGTGGCAAGACTGGCGTGAGAGTGAGGTGTAGATTCAGCCATGGGACGAGACCTGTTTAGAAAAGATCGGCGGGATCGGCAGATTGGAGTTGACGGGTGGCGATCGTACCGGACAGTAAGCACATCACCAGGGTAAGGATAAACACAAAGGTGATGCGATCGAGACGGAGCACCATGGGCAAAGTGGTGGCTGCCGCCGCCACCTGGTACAGGCCCGTGGCAACCCCTAGACCGGGAAAGAAGCCTAGAACCGCTAAAATCAATGACTCCTCAGCCACAATTCCCAGTAAATACAACTGTTTATAGCCCATAGCCTTAAAGGTGGCATATTCCCGCAGGTGGGCATTCACATCCGTAGACAGCACCTGATACACAATCACCACACCCACCACAAACGCCATACCCGCCCCCAAGCCAAACACAAATCCCACCGGGCTTTCCCGCCCCCAATAGTCCCGTTCCTTCTGAATAAAGTCCGGCTTGGTAAACGCATCCACATCCTCCGGCAGATGCTGGTTAAGGGCATCTCGGACTGCGATCGGATCGGCTCCGGGTGCTAGGGTCAGTAGCCCCAGACTGACGCTGCTAGCACTGCGTTTGGGAAAGAGCAAGGCATAGGTTTGATCACTCGCCACGACAAAACCATCCGTGCCAAAGGAGGCCCCTAACTGAAATAGACCTCTAATTTTTAAGGTTTTGCCTTCAGACTCAGTTGTAATCGGTTCTCCCTGCTCAAGCTGGGCAATAACCTGGTCATACTCTCCTCGGGAGCCCCGGTCGAACAGTAGAGTCATCGGCTCTTTCAACCTATCTTGCTGGGCATTGACCCCGGGGAGTGTCAGGGCAGAGTGGCGCGGATCAAAGGCCAGAATCTGCACAAAAGTATCCTGACCGGTTTGGGGGTTAGTCCAGGTGATGGGGCGGGAGTAGAGTGCTTGGCTCTGGGCAACTCCGGGGATATCAAGGGCTTGATAAAGGCGGCGACGGCTAAAATCCGCGAAGTTCTGGCTATTTTTAGCATTGGGAGACACTAGAACCAGATCAGCATCCAGATTTTTAATGAGTGCTGTGTTGCTGTCGTAGAGTGCGCCCTTAAATCCCAGTTGCATAAAAATCAAAATGTCGGCAAAGGCAATGCCCGCGATCGCCGTGGCGAGACGGCTTTTCTCCCGAATCAGTTGCAACCAACCCAAGGGTGTGCGATGCCGGAGCGATCCCAGGGGGGAGAAGGGACGGGACGGAGGAGAGGAGCCTGGGGTAGCGGGGGGTCGATCGAGCAGCATAGGAGGAGGAGGGTAAGGGTGGGAGTGGGCCGTAGAGCACTTCGATTAATGGGTTTGGGAGCTTCGTTGCCCCAACCTGATTCTTGAGTGGGTCATGGGATCAAAACTTGGATTTTTCGAGGTGTCCTTAGGGAGAATCGATCGCAATTTGAGTCATAACCTGGAGATTCGTAAAGCGCTGGGTCAGGGTGCGAGATGACGGATCAAGGCTGATCCACACTTCCACCACTCGGGCATCGATCGTGGTGCTGGGATCGGTGCTGATAATGCTCTGGGCGCGGACTTTTTGACCCAAACGTTCCACAGTGCCCTGGAGGGGCTGGGGTAATGCTTCGCTGCGAATAGTAACGGTCTGTCCCACCGCAATCCGCTGGAAATCACTTTCATAAACCTCTGCCCGCACATTCATTTGATCCACATCACCTAGCTCCAGAATATGGCTGTTTACAGCTACTTGCTCACCTTCATGGACTAGGATCTCCAGAACCCAACCCGATCGCGGTGCCCGCACCAGCGTTTGCTCCAGAGCCACTTCCGCTTGGACGATCGCCGCCTGGGCCCGATTCACCTCAGCTTGAGCCACAGCCACATCCACAGGCCGCACCTCGGAGATTTGGGCTAATTTTGCCTGGGCTGATAGGAATTCCGGCGATCGAGTTGTTTTAAGCCGTTGGAGTTCCGCCAGAGCCTGTTGATAGCTTTGGTGGGCTGTTTCCCAAGTGAGTTGGTAGCTGTCCCGCTCCAGTGCCGAGATTGCGCCTGCCTCGTAGAGGGATTGGTAACGTTCCAGATCCAGACTGGCCTTTTGGGCCTCCGCCCCTAGGCGCATCACCTGGGCCTCCTGGCCATTCATGCGGGCCTCCTGATCCGCCTCCAGTCGCTGGATTTCCGCTTCCTGGGCCCCAATTTCCCCGGCCTTAGCCCCGGCCTCCACCTGGGTCAGTTGGGCTTCGGCCACCGCAAGCTCCTGGGTTGCTTGGAGGAGTGCTGCCTTACGCAGGGGATAGGTGTCTAAAACTGCGAGAATCTGACCCGATTCCACGTGATCCCCTTCCCCAACCTCTAGTTGCTCCACACGACCGCCCTGAGCACTGGAGGGCACGGAGATTTGCAGGGTTTCACCCTGGGGTTCTAGGACACCAAGGGCAGTAACGGTGGTGGGTTGGAGCGCGATCGGGGCGGGAGTGGGACTGTCTTGGGCTTGGAGCAGTCGATCGGGGCGCAAAATCGCAACCCCAAGGCCCAGACCAACCAGGGCAAGCAGTGCGATCGATCGGAGGTTGGGTTGTGTATTGGGTACGTTAGGCAGAGCCTGGGACGGGCTGGGGGGCGAGCTGCTGGACGTGGGATGGGGAACGGGGGCAGAGGGTGGGGTCATGGCAGGAAACGGGACTTTCCGAAGGGATTGGATCGTTCTATGGCAGCCGCCCCGTTGCTGCGAATTGGTCTGAGGCGGAATCCTTGCCCTCAGCCTGTCTCAAACAACCAGCCTGCTGCCAGACTCAATCAGACTAAACTAAACGGTTTAGTAAAGTGCTTAGATTTTATACTAAACTGTTTAGTAAGGTTTGACAATTAGGCACCTCAAAAAATAGGCACCTCGAAAAATCCAAATTTCATCCCGCGACCCACACAAGAACCAGGGTATGGTGGGCTCCGACTCCGCTCAGCCCGCCATAATCCCTTGAGATGTCCTCATGCCAGTTCGACAGCGGATCTGGAAGACCCTCACCTAAACGTGAGCCGCTACACCTGATTGCCCGCGCACCTTTGACCTACTCTTCGTCCCCGTTTTCCATGTCTAACTCTTCTCGTTCCACCTCTTCTTCCCAGTCCCCTGTCACACCCAAACTGGGCGCAAAGGCCGAGGTGATTTTGGCGGCAGCTCTGCAGGAGTTTTTGAAGACGGGGTATATGGGAACCAGTCTCGATCGGATTGCTAAGGCAGCCCAGGTTTCAAAACCGACGCTCTATAGCTATTTCAATGACAAAGCCAGCCTCTTTGAGGCAGTGGTGCAGCAGCAACTGATGATTTTGAGCCAAGATGCCACCTCACTACCCCTGGCACCAGATCCAAGCTTAGCTCCACACCAGTTGCTGACCCTAGTCCTGAATCGCTTGCTCGATCGAATGCTCAGCAACACAGATCAGCACCACAAGATCATCCGGTTGCTCTTGGGAGAGTCGGGCCGCTTTCCCAATTTGGCCCAGCACCTAGTCAGCTCGATCCACAAGCCCGTAATCGATCGGCTCACCTATCTCTTGGCGAACCATCCCCAAATCCACTGCGCGGATCCAGCGTTAACGGCGAGTACTTTACTGGGTTCGCTAGTTTATTACGTGATGACCCAGCGAATGTTGCAGTCTGCGACAATTTTACCCCTCGATCGGGCTGCCTATGTCCAGAATCTAGTCAATTTGGTGGTTCCCACGTCTTCTGTGAGCCTGGATTAAGGGGGACTGCGATTAATGGGGGCGGACTTCGACTCCGCTCAGCCGGCCCCCCTCAGCCGGCCCCCCCCGATGCGTGCATGGGTGATAGAACGGCAATTGGAATGAATCGCAGTACCCTAAGAGGATATTTGGAAACGGGTACTTCGATTAATTATGGTGGGCGGCGAAGCCGTCCACCATAACCCTAATTCTTGCGTGGATCACCCGGCGGAAATTCTCATTAATCGAGGTGCCCAAACCTAAGAGGATGTTTGGAAACTTCGGCCAAGGGCCGTAGGCCCTGGCAGAATCCCCCTCAGTCCCCCTTTTGAAGGGGGAAGAAAAGGCTGTTCCCCCCCTTTACAAGGGGGGTTAGGGGGGATTTTCTTAGGTTTCCAAACATCCTCTTAATCTTTATTAAAGGAAGGTTCAAAAAGGTTCAAGAAAATCCGGCCCCAAAACAGAATATGGCAAGATCAGGCTGTCGTATGACGGGGCAACAGTCATCCATGCATGAAGTGAGCCTGATGGCCCAAACCCTAGAATTGGCGTTTCAACAGGCCCAACACCAGAACGCCACCCAAATCCATCGCCTCAAAATGCGCATTGGCCGTCAGTCAGGTGTCGTGCCGGAGGCGCTACAGTTTGCCTTTGAAGTGAGCACACCCGGAACCCTAGCCGAAGGTGCCCAACTAGAGATTGAAACAGTACCCGTTTCCTGCCTATGTCGCACCTGTCAGCAGGAATTTGAGCCTCAAGACTGGTTTTATGAGTGTCCGCGCTGTCAAACCTTGAGTTATCAAGTCATTACGGGCCGAGAAATTGAGTTAACAACATTGGAGGTGTCCTGAATGTGTCAAACCTGCGGTTGTAGTCACGGGGGCGTGGTGGAAATTCATCCCGACGATCGACCCGCCCCAGGGCGCGTCCTCACGATCGAACAAGCCGTTTTAGGCAAGAACGATCGCCTTGCGGCCCAAAATCGCGAACAGTTCCAGCGTTGGGGCGTATTGGCCCTCAATATCCTGTCCTCGCCCGGTTCTGGCAAGACAACACTCCTAGAAAAAACCCTGGAATACTTTGAGAATCAGCTTAGAATCGGCATTGTAGTGGGGGATTTAGCTACAGACAATGATGCCCAGCGACTCCGTAAAACAGATGCACCGATCGTCCAAATTACAACCGGAAATCTCTGCCACCTGGAAGCGGCAATGGTCCTGGAGGCGGCCCACAGTCTGCAGCCCGAAACCCTAGACCTGCTGGTGGTGGAAAACGTGGGCAATTTGGTCTGTCCCGCCGCCTATGATCTGGGGGAACAGATACGGGTGGTGCTGCTTTCGGTGACCGAGGGCGAAGACAAACCCCTGAAGTATCCCAGTACGTTTAAGTCGGCAGATTTGGTGCTATTGACGAAGGTGGATATTGGGGATGCCGTAGGCTTCGATCGCAGCCAAGCCCTGGACTGTATCCGACGGGTTGCACCCCAGGCGACGGTGTTGGAGGTCTCGGCGCGATCGGGATTGGGAATGGAAGCCTGGTACCACTTTTTGCAAACCCACGTCCAAACCTGCAAACTCGCCCTGCAATCCCCCGCTAGCCATCCCTGAGAAGTCCCAAGGCTGCTTAGCACTCCGACGGGCAACGGGCTGACCCGCGCGCGATCCCCTCAATGACTGCAAATCGACTATAAGGGGGGATCGAGGCGCCCGGCTGTGAAGTGATGACACACCCTAGCGGCGGACGGATTTGTGCGACTAGGGCGAATGCTATTGGCGCAGGGACTATCAGGTACTGCCTTGGACGCGAAAACCACACCCCCACCAGAGGTTCGGGACTGTGAGGTTGGGTTCCTTGGACCGTCCTCCCAGTGGATGCAGATCAATTCATTGGACTGCACAGCTCATTGAACTGCACAGCGTAATCATTCAATCCTGCGGGGTTCTTACCGGATCCCTCGATTTATTGTGGGCGGCTTATTGTAGCGGGCTGGCGTAGTCGGCTAATTGTAGCGGGCTGAGCGGAGTCGAAGCCCTCCACAGCCTTGAATCTTACAGGGGTCATAGGGCAACAGTTTGCACTTTTCGAGGTGCCCCCCTAGGGCACCTCGATTAATTGTGGCAGGCGGCTTCGCCGCCTGCCACAACCCTGATTCTGCCGTGGGCACTGCGGTCGAAATTTGCACCTTTCGAGGTGCCCCCTAGGAACGTAGCATTAAAATTTCTTAGACTCTCGAAACAAGTTGTAACATAACAGATAGGTCATCTGTGCCGGAGCCGCCTTCTTTGCGTCCCCGTCGCCTCAGCTTCACCCCTCACAACGACCTGTGCAACTTAAACCTCTAGGGCCTCACCGGAGACACGGTAGGGCCTAGAAACGGTAGGGCAACAGAAAATAGCAGCCATCAATGACATGAGCTATGGGGAGCAAGATGTACCCCGCCTGCGGCGGGGTACATCCAGCCTCACCGAAGCGATCGTCGCTAGATCTCGCCCAAACTGGGATAAATCGAGGTGTCCTACCCCCAGATCTGGCCCTAACCCCCAGATCTGGCCCTAACCCCCAGATCTGTCCAACCCAACGCGATCCTTGCGCTAACACCCGATCCATCACCCCAGCGTTAGCGGGTATGGCTGCATCACTGCATCACTCCTCCCAGCCCCAAAGGTCTTCTCCCGCTCCGACTGTTCTTTGCACTCCTATGCACCTGTCTGAATTTTCCGTTCGTAACCCCGTGCCCATTATCGTGGGCTTTCTAGTTCTTCTCTTTGGGGGTTTCCTCGCCTTCAATCAACTAGGGATCGATGACACCCCCAACATCGACATTCCCGTCATCAACGTCACCGTAACCCAACCGGGCGCTGGCCCCACGGAACTGGAGACCCAAATCACCAAGAAAGTGGAAGATGCCGTCGCGCCCCTGGACAATGTGGACGAGGTTAGCTCCACCGTTCAAGACGGCGTATCACGCACAACGATCGCCTTTTTGCTCGACACCGACACCGATCGGGCCACCAACGATGTGCGCAACGCCCTGGCCCAAATTCGCCAAACCCTACCCCAGGATGCCAACGACCCGATCGTCCAGCGGCTCGAGTTTGCCGGGGGAGCCGTGGTCAGCTATGTGGTTCGATCGGACCAACGATCGGTTGCCGAGCTCAGTAATCTGGTGGATCGGGACCTTAGCCGGACCCTGCTGTCCGTGCCGGGAGTGGCCCGGGTGCAACGGGTAGGCGGCATCGATCGGGAAGTGCGCGTAGACCTCAACCCCGATCGACTCATCGCCCTGGACATCACCGCCACCCAGGTCAATGACCAAATTCGCGCCTTTAACACCGATGTACCAGGCGGCTCCACCCAGGTGGCGGGCCGTGACTTTAACCTGCGCACCCTGGGGAGTAGTGACAGCATTGCCCAACTCGCCCAATTGCCAATCCAACTGCCCAACGGATCCACAGTGCCCCTAGGGGACTTGGGATCGGTGCAGGATGGCCAAAAAGAACTGGAACAACTGGTTCGCTTCCAAACCCAGGAAAACCGCGATCGGCTGCCGCCCCCCGCCGTGGGCTTCTCAGTCTTCCGCAGTACGGGCACCCCGGTGGTGACGGTGGAAGAGGGGGTTCGGGCAGCGGTGGCCGACCTCCAAGCCACCTTGCCCGAGGATATCAGCCTAGATTTAGTCTTCACCAGCGCCACGGATTCGCGGGAGTCCTACCAGGCCACGATCGACTCAATTTTACTGGGATCGCTGCTAACGGTGGTGGTGGTCTCCTGCTTTCTGCGGGACTGGCGACCCACCCTCGTCACCGCCACCGCCCTGCCCCTGTCGATCGTGCCCACCTTCTGGGCCATGGACCTCCTGGACTACACCCTCAACGGCATGACGCTGTTGGCCCTAGCCCTGGCCATGGGGAACCTCGTGGATGATGCCATCTGCATGATCGAGAATATCGACACCCACCTCAGCCAGGGTAAGCCCCCCTTCCAGGCGGCGATCGACGGAGCCCGGGAAATTGGTCTAGCGGTGGTGGCCACCACCGCTACGATCGTGGGAATTTTCCTGCCCGTAGCCTTTATGGGCGGTATTTCCGGCCAGTTTTTCCAACCCTTCGGCTTCACCGTCTCCCTCGCCACCCTCTTTTCCACCCTGGTGGCTGTCACCATGACCCCCTTACTGGCGGCACGGCTCCTCCGTCCCCGGCGCTCTCCGTCCCCCGCCCCCAGTGCTACCCCGGCGGCCACCACTCCCCCCCAGCGAGGTCTGTACCGTTCCTTGCTCTCCTTTGCCCTGCGCCATCGTCTGCTGACCTTAGCCCTCGCCCTGCTCCTATTTTGGGGTAGTTTGCAACTGGTGCCCCTCATCCCCAAGGGTCTCTTTGGCGGCAGCGATCAGGGACTGAGTATTTTATCCGTGGAACTGCCCCCAGGCTCCACCTTGGCCCAAACGGAGACCGTCACCCAACGGGTAACCCAGCAGGTGTTGGCCAATCCCAGTGTGGTGTCGGTCTTTAGCGAGACCGGAGAGCGGGGGGGCGATGCGAACCAGGCCACCCTAACCATTAACCTCAAACCCAAGGCAGAGCGGGACCAGAGCCTCTGGGAGTTTGAAGCTGCCATGCGGTCCCAGTTTCAGCAAATTCCTGGTGCCCGCATCAGCTTTAGCAGCCAAGGACCAGGCGGCTCCGGCAAGGACTTCAGCATTATTCTCCGCAGTGACAACCCGGAGGCCCTGACCCAAACCGCCTTGGAACTGGAAACGGAGATGGCCCAAATTCCCGGCTTGGTGGAGGTGAGTTCGAGCGCCAGTTTGGTCCAACCGGAAATCCTGGTTACTCCGGATCCCCAACGGGCCACGGATCTGGGGGTATCGGTCCAAAACATTGGCCGGACCCTGTCCCTGGCAGCAATCGGAGATGGGGACGATCGGCTGGCCAAGTTTGATCTCCCCGATCGTCAGATCCCGATTCGGGTCCAAATTGCTCCCGATCGCCGCAACGACCTCAACACCCTCAAAAATCTCCGCATTCCCAGCCAAAACGGGAGTCTGGTTCCCCTGATGGCCGTGGCCGATGTGCGTCTGGGCAGCGGTCCAGCGGAAATTAACCGCAGCGATCGGGCCCGTCAGGTCAGCGTTGGGGCCAACCTGGATGGGATCGCCCTCGGGGATGCCTACGCCAAGGTGCAAGCGCTGCCAGTGCTGCAAAACCTGCCCGCCGGAGTCACAGAACAACCCGACGGTGACACGGAGATTATGCGGGATGTGTTTACCGGATTCCTCAGTGCTCTCGCCGTAGGGGTGTTGTGCATCTATGGGGTGTTGGTGCTGCTCTACGGTAGTTTCCTGATTCCCCTGGCAATTCTGGCGGCCCTACCCCTCTCGATCGGGGGGGCCTTGCTAGCCCTCATGGTGACCCAGACGGAGTTGGGGCTCTTCGCCCTGATTGGGATTGTTCTGCTGATGGGCTTGGTCACCAAAAATGCGATCCTGTTGGTGGACTGTGCTCTGGCCAACGAAAAGGCCGGGATGTCCCAGTTCCGAGCGGTGGTGGAGTCCGGAGCATCCCGCCTGCGACCCATCCTGATGACGACCTTCTCCACCATGGCGGGCATGATGCCCATCGCCCTGGGCATTGGGGCCGGGGGAGAGGTGCGCAGCCCCATGGCGATCGCCGTGATTGGTGGCTTTAGTACCTCCACCTTGCTGACGCTGGTCGTTGTTCCGGTCCTATTCACCTATATTGATAGTCTCCAATACCGCTTACTCCACGGCTTCCGAGGTCGGCCCCAGTCTCCCGATTCCCCAGTGGAATCGCTTCCCCCCATCCCGGATCCGGATCGGGACACAACACCGCCCCAACCGCCGATCGCCCTGTCTGGCAACCGGTCGGGACGTTAATCCGGGATGCTAAAGCAGGATGTTAATCCGGGATTGAAGCCAAGGCGTTAATCCGAGCCTTTAAGCCGGGACATGAAACCGTAACGCCCCGCTGCAACCCGTGGCCCCTCGCACAGCGGGGGATTCCCCACCTCATGCTGTCTTCCCCCCCCCGCCCCAAGCCTGTCCGTGGCGATCGATTCTGTTCTGCTCGGCACGGCTCGACCTCATCAATTGGATGCTTCTCTCCCCCCACGATTCCCCCAACCCTATGGCACTTCCCCCCCCGGACACCCCCCTCTACAACCATCCTCTCCCCGCCATTGAGCGCTGGCTCCAGGACCAAGGCTGTCAGCCCGATGACGATGAGCGCAATGTGTGGATCCTGGCCCATGGGGGCTGGGAAGCTACGGTGGAACTCGACATCACGGATGTGGTGGTCTGCTACCTCAAGGCGGGCGCCGATGGCCGTGACATCCAGCGGGCCTTTCCCTACTCCCTCTCCCGCGCAGATATTGAGGCCGCCATTTTTTCCGGTCCCTAGTCCTGGTTTACGCCAGTCCCAAGGCCACCGGACCCGAACTTCTCGAAACAGTCGGGCACCTCGACGCATCCAAAGGGCAGCGGACACCTCGATGATTTCAACTTTTCGCCCTGGGACCGACGTAGGAATCAAGAGCGTGGTGTGCGGCTTCACCGCACGCCCCAATCACACCCCCATAACGCACCCCAATGACGCGCCACAATTCATCGAGGTCCCCAAGCCAACGTCCGGTTCTTGGTATAGCGATGCCTGGTCGATCCCATCATGCTCAGTAGATCGCCCAGAATACGGTCTGCCCAGTCTTCTCACGGTTCCCAAGGTTCACCCAGTTCCCAAGAATCAGCAGCTTTGCTACCCTTCCCGCACCGTCTCCCTCACGGGCTGCACAGACTCCGACAGCGGCTGCCATCGCAGGACAGCAGGAAGGCTTGGTGGACTTGGGGCTTCAACCTATGGCAACGGATCGATCCGTTACGGCAGATCAAGAAATGGGGCGAACACCAGACCTTGAGACTGCTTGCGCGACCGATCGTGAGAATAATCGAGCGTCGGGTCGCAAAACGTACCCCCCAGCACCCAGCGGGAGCACCACCGATCGATCGGAATGGGGCAGCCGCAATTTTCCTAGGGCTGGCCTTGGCGTTGGGGTTAGGGCTGGGACTGGGCGCAGGCTGGGGCAGTTTACCCAGTTGGGGACAGACCGCACCCGAAACCGGTGCCCTGGAGCAATACCAGCAGCGGCTAGAGCAATACCGCCAAGGCTTGGGCCAGGAGCAGCAACGCCTGCAAGCCCTGGAACAACTCTCCCAAGCAGCGATTGCCCAGCTCCAGCGCAGCCTGCAAAGTACGGGTAGCGATTTGGAGGCGATCGATCGCCAGTGGCAAGTCGCCCAGCAAACCCTCAGCCAGCTCCAGGACAGTTTGGGCCGTGCCCAAGCTGCCTATCTCAACCAGCAAAGCCAGGTTGCCGCTCGCCTACGCTGGCTCCAACAACAACCGCGCACCCAGGGGCTAGCCGTTCTCCTACGCAGTAGCAACCTCAGTGAACTCCTGGCCCAAACCCAACGCCTCAAGCGCCTCTATGAGGCCGATCGCCACAGTCTCCAGGGTCTCCAAAGCCAGTATCAAGTCCTGATGCAGCAGCGCAGCACCCTCGAGGCCCAGCGCAATAATTTGGCCCTCGTGCGGCAGCAACTCCTGGCCCAACGTTCCCAAACAGAACTGCAGGTGCAGGCCCAGGAAGCACTGACCGCCCGGTTACAAACCGATCGGCTGGCCTTGGAAGCAGCCCAGGCCCAACTGGAGCGGGACTCGGCTGCCATTACCCAATTAATCCAGTCCCGTTCACCCTGGAATGCCCCACGATCGGCTCCGGGAGCACCCCCCGGCCTGCCCCGCAACGGTCGGCTCCGCTACCCAGTCAATGGACCGATTAGCAGCAACTTTGGCTGGCGCGATCACCCCGTTCTAGGAACCCGTCGCCTCCATGCGGGCATGGACTTTGCGGTGGACTACGACACACCGATCGGGGCGGCGGCACCGGGCACGGTCATTGCGGCGGGTTGGCAAGGCGGCTATGGTAACGCTGTGATTCTGGACCATGGCCAGGGGATTACGACCCTCTATGCCCATGCCAGTGCGTTGAATACGCGGGAGGGCGATCGGGTCCAAGCCGGACAGATTATTGCCTGGGTGGGGTCCACGGGACTCTCCACCGGTCCCCATCTTCACTTTGAGGTGCGCGAAAATGGTGAACCCGTTGATCCACGCACCTATCTCTAGGGGCTGGCATTATTTAGCCCTGAAATGCCCTAGGGTGGCTGCCCGTGGGCTGGCCCCACTGGCAAGTACCGGGGTTCGATCGCAATCACGCCATAGGACACCTCGATTAATCAGGTGGGGCGGCGAAGCCGCCCCACCTAACCCTGATGCTACCGTGGGCACTGCGGTGAAAGTCTAAATTCTTCGAGGTGCCCTATCATGGCTAACGATCGTGACTCATCCTTGGGTGAGACTGACCGTTGCAACGCAACCGTCAAGGCGCACGGAACTGGGCAAGGGCAAGCATCCCCCGCTGCACAGGGAACTCACGACCTCACACTAGCCCTAAGCATCAGTCCGTTGCGACAACCCTGTTCGCCACTATCCTGTGGGTACTTCGATTAATTGTGGGGGGCGGCGAAACCATCCAACCCCACGCCTGTCTTTTGCGGGGGCCATCTCCCCAAACTTGATAAATCGAGGTGCCCGATGGAGATAATTGAGAGACCCTATCTCTTCCCCCCCGCCCCCAATCCTGCACGCTCTACCCGCGCCCCCCATGATTTTTGAAACCTTCCAGGTCTACCATCTTCTCGCCTTTGGCCTCTCGGCCCTGGTCGTCCTGGTGACCACACCGATCGTTCGTCGCATTGGCCTCAAAAGTGGCCGTGTTGACCTACCCAATGCCCGCAAAATGCATAAGAACCCCATGGTGCGCTTTGGGGGAGTGTCCATCTTCCTGGGAAACCTGGTGGCACTGCTAGTGGTGTGGTGGACCGGAGGCTTTGGCTGGCTGCCCATGGATAAGGAATATGAGATTTGGGGCGTAACCATTGGCGGGCTGGCCTTTTTCCTGATTGGATTGGCCGATGATGTGTTTAATCTGTCCCCCTTTATGCGGCTCTTTGCCCAAACCCTGGTGGCGATGGCCGCCTGGAACGTGGGGGTTCAAATTGAGTTTTTAACCGTACCCTTTGTGGGCTTGGTCTCCCTGCCGATGTGGTTGAGCCTGGTACTGACCCTTCTCTGGTTGGTGGGCATGGCCAACGCAATTAACTGGATTGACGGGCTGGATGGGCTGGCCTCGGGGGTGTCGGGGATTGCGGCGGTGGTGATGCTGATGGTGAGTTTATCCATGGATCAACCCGCTGCGGCCTTAATTGCGGCGGCTCTAGCGGGGGGTACCCTGGGCTTTTTACGCTATAACTTCAACCCAGCCCAAATCTTTATGGGGGATGGGGGAGCCTACTATTTGGGCTTCACCTTGGCGGGCGTTGGGGTGGTGGGATTGGTCAAGAGTGTGACGACGGTGGCGGTGCTGTTGCCCTATTTAATTCTGGCGGTGCCGCTCCTGGATATGTCGGCGGTGATTCTCGATCGACTGTTTCACGGAAAATCTCCCTTTACAGCGGACAATCGCCACCTTCACCACCGCCTCTTAAAGGCGGGTCTCTCCCATCGCTCCACGGTGCTCCTCATCTATTGTCTGACCCTATGGGTGGGCAGCATTGCCCTGGCGGTATCGGGTATTCCCAGTGGCTATGCCTATGCGGCGGGAGCCACAGCGCTGTTGGGCTACATGGGCTGGCAGGCCCGCAAACAGGCTCGATAGCAGGATCCCTGCCCCTAGCAAAGTACTATCCCACCGCTGATTGACTAACGGGCACCTCGATTCATTGGGTTGGGCGGCAAAGCCGTCCCACCCAACCCTGATTCTTGGGTGGGGCACAGGACGGAAACTTGAATGAGTCGAAGTACCCCCTAGAAATACAGGGTAAGCACGTCTGGCAAGGGCTTTCCAGACACGCTTACCCTGGGACAAGGGGCACATCAAGGGCCCCCTCACCCAAGGCAAAGATACGGGCAGAGACAGGACTACTGTTTCACGATCGCGCCGAAGTCGGCCAGCACTCGGCCATGATTGCGCAGCAAGCCCAGCAAATTGAGTCGGTTCCGGCGCACTGGCGGATCCGGATCCATCACCAGCACACTCTGATCCCCGTCGAAAAACTCAGCCACCGTCGGTGCGATCGCCAGCAGGCCCGTCACCAAACGTTCATAGTCGCGATCGGCCTGGGCCGCTTCCGTTTCCGGCACCTGTTGCACCAACGCCTCAAAGAGGGCCTGTTCCGTCGGCTGTTGGAACTGCTCCGGCATGACCCAGGGTTGGGGATCGAGGCAGTCCAGGGCCAGATCCCCCTGGGCCGCAAGGCGTGTCGCCCGGTTGATGGTGGCGTAGAGGGGGGTGAGGCGATCGTCCCGGCGCAGGGACTGCAAAAAGCGAGCCCGATCGACCAAGTCCAGCACCTGGGACAAGGCCCGATCGACCGCTGCCGCATCCTCCTCAATGCCCACCACCGCATTCACCAAGTCATAGTCAATCTGCTGTTCTTCCTGGAGCAGGGTTTGGAAGCGTTGGTGGAAAAAACTGCGCAGATGGGCGGTCAAGTCCTCGGGGGCCAGTTCGTCGGGGAAGGCGGCACAGAAGTCGGCCACGGTTGCCGCCAGCAGTTGACCCAAATCTAGCCCCAGCTGTCCCCCCCAAATAATATTGACGACCCCATTCGCGGCACGGCGCAGGGCAAAGGGATCGGAAGAGCCGCTGGGTAACAGCCCCAGGCCAAAAATACTGACCAGGGTGTCGAGGCGATCGGCCAGGGCCACCACTTGACCGACGACACTGTGGGGCAGATCGTCCCCGGCCCCCTTGGGTCGGTAATGCTCTTCGATCGCCGTGGCTACCATCTCCGGCTCTCCCCCCACCAGCGCATATTTACGGCCCATAATTCCCTGAAGTTCCGGGAATTCATAGACCACTTGACTCACTAAGTCGGTTTTGCAAAGGGTGACGGCCCGTTGAATATGGTGTTGGGTTTCGGTGGAAAGATTCAACTGTTGGCTAATGCGATCGGCCACGGCGGCAATGCGCCGCACCTTGTCGGCAACGGATCCCAGTTTGGCTTGGAAGGTGACTTTTTCCAGTTCCGGCAGAAAGGTTTCCAGGGGCTGGCGACAGTCCGCATCGTAGAAGAATTTGCCGTCCGCCAGACGGGCTTGAATGACACGGCCATTACCCGCAGCAATGACCTCATTTTTGGCGGGATCTCCGTTGCTGATCGTAATAAAGTGGGGCAGCAGGATGTCGCTGGGGGTGCAGTCGGGGTTGACCTGGTAGATGGGGAAATAGCGCTGGTGACTGATCATCACGGTGGTGATAACGGCGCTGGGCAGGGCTAAAAAGCTGGGGTCAAAACTCCCCACCACGGCGGTGGGCCATTCCACCAAATGCACCACTTCCGCCTTCAGTTCGGGCGGGTAGAGGGTGACCCCGGCCTTCGATCGCGCTGCCGCCACTAGGGCATCGGTAATAACCCGATCGCGCTCCGCCGGATCCACGAGAACCGACGCCGCCCGCAGACTCTCCGGGTAGCGATCGGCACTGGCCAGGGTGACGGGCTGGGGATGGAGAACACGATGGCCCTGGGAGACCCGATCGCTGACCAACACCGATCCCCCGGTTTCCAGCTGCACCGGCAGCACCCGATCGCCCCACAGCACCACCAGCCAGCGAATCGGTCGCGGAAAGCGCAGGTCACCCGTGCCCCAGCGCATAAAGCGCTTTCCTTCCAGCCCCGTAATCCAGCCAGGGATCAAACCCTGGAGCAGATCGGGCACGGCCTGTCCGGGGATCGTCTTCTCCACAAAAACAAAGTCCCCCTTGGGGGTGGGCCGCACTTCCAAATCCGCAACGCTGACCCCCTGTTTGCGGGCGAAGCCTTCCGCTGCCTTAGTGGGTTGGCCATCTTTGAAAGCGGCTTGGGCCGGTGGACCTTTGACTTCTTCGGTGCGATCGGCCTGTCGTTCAGGCAACCCCTCAATCAGCACCGCCAAGCGGCGCGGCGTTCCCCACACCTGCACTGCGCTAGGGGTCAGGTTTTCCGCCCCTAACGCTTGGGGAATGTTGGTTTGCCACTGGGTAATGGCTTCGGCCACAAAGGAGGCCGGAAGTTCTTCGGTGCCAACTTCTAAGAGGAATGTCGCCATGGTGTGCCGTTACGAGTCGCCGATGGGAAAGTGCCAGAAGGGTTAAGCTTTCCTAGCTTACGGGATTTTGGAGCCGATGCTATGGCAAGCCACCGGCGAGTCAAGCCTTGAGAGTCAAGCTTGGGAGGTCAAGCTTTGGAGGCCAAGATTAGGGAGCCAAGATTGGGGGACACCGGCGGACATGGCCCGATCGCGGTCGGGGTCGGGGGCCGATCGAGGTCTGATCGAGGCACCGTATAATAGGGGAAAACTTCAACCCAGCCCTTCCAACCCGGCATTTGCTGCGGGTTCCCAAATCCCTATGGAGAGGTTTTCGATGCATAGATCAGTGAAGTATTTGCACCGATCGAGAAAATTCAGGGTGACCCTTGGCTGGCTCCGGGACTTGTCTCCTGCGCTCTGGAGCCGATCGGGGGCATGGATGGCGGATCTGTCCCCACGAGCTGCCGCAACCTCTCCCCAGGCGGGTGAGGCTGCGGGAAGTGGGCCGATGGCTGGGCTAGATCGGCAGGCTGCGATGTCCTGGGGATCCGAGTCCCTGAAGTCCCAGGGGGGTAGCGATCGGGAAAAGGGCGATCGAGACTCGCAGCGAGGATCCCGGGATCAGGCACCGGTGGATCGGGACCGCCCCGAACCGGATCAGCAGGACCATCGGCATTCCGATCAGGCCCTGACCCCAGACCAGCACCGGGATGCGGTAGCGGGGACCAACGATCGGTCTGGCGAGTCACAGGCCCCCGCACACTTGAGTGCAGAATCCGGGTCGCAATCTGGGTCGCAATCTGGGTCGCAATCTGGGTCGCGCACCCCCTCAAATACGGCTGCCCAGCCCAATTCACCCGCAAGTTCCAACCCTAGTGCCCAGCCCGACCCGCAGACCAACGCGCAGACCAACGCGCAGGCCAACGCGCAGACTGCCGAGCCATCCACAGGGGACGACCAGCCCCCGCTGGATCCGGTCACCACCCCAGCACCCCCACCGCCCCAGCGGCCCCTCTCCCAGCGATCCCTCTCCCAACGCTGGTCCCTCCACCAGCCCCTTGCCTTCATCGTCACCGTCACGGCCCTGACGGGATTTATGGGGCAGCGTTTCTATAATCAGCCCGGTTTGGATGTGGGGCGGAAAGCACCTGCCACAATTCTCGCACCGGAGTCCGTCACGATCGAGGACACCAAAACCACCGAAGAACAACGCAAAGCCGCCCGCACCGGAGCCATCCCCGTCCTCCAGGTGGACTCCAGCGTTAACCAACAGGTTTACCAGGATCTCCAGCGTTGGATCGATCAGGCCCAGCTGATTCGCCAGAGCCTAGGCCCCTTTCCCACCATTCCCTTTAGCCAACTGTCGGCCCCGATCCAGTTCTATCTGCGGGAGGTGGATGAAGCTACCTGGCTGGAGATTGTGGAAACGGTGAATCGCAGTCGATCGGCCTCGGAAGCGGAGGAGTCTCCGGGGTCAGTCCCCAGCCGCCCCAGCTCGTCGGCCAGTGCCACGCCAACACCGTCATCCCGGGCAACGGGCACCGCCTCCAGCGCCAAAACCCAGGCCATTCTCACCCTCACCCGCTATCGCAACACCCACGCCACCGAGGACTATGTGAGTTTGCTCCGGAGTCTGTTTCAGGCGCGGGACAGCTACCAAGCCGCCCTCAGCATCCTAGAGGCAGAACGCCGCAATTTGGCCACCCAGCGCACCGACAGCCCTTTCCTCAGTGCGGCCCCCCTGATCTATGAGCCTGAGTTTCTGAAAATGACCGATGCGGTCTGGAACGACACCCAGGACGGCATGACCCAGGCCCTAGAGCATATCCTGACCCAGGGCATTGCCCCCGGCATCCCCCCGGACTTGCTCGATCGAACGGTGCGGGTCCAAACCCGGATGACGGTGCCCGCTGCCGGGGAACCCCTGGCGATCGATCTCTTGATGCGGGTTCTGCGCCCCAACCTGATCCAGGATGCGGAGCGAACGAAGCTCCTGGCGGAGCAGGCGGCGGAGGATGTGGAGCCGGTCTATGTGACGATCCGAGAAGGGGAACCGATCGTCGAAATTGGGGATGAAATTACCCAATCCCAGTTTGTCCTGCTGGACTACTTCAACCGCAGCGAACGCAGCGCCAACCTGTGGGGCTTGGTGGGCTATGGCGTGATGGTATCCACGGGGGTGGGGGTGTTTGTGCTGGTGGCGACCCGGCTCCACCCCAAAATGCGCAATCGCGATCGGGTGCTGATTCTGTTACTGGTCCTCAGTACGCCGGTTCTGGCCCTGAGCAAACCCCTCTGGGGGATGACCTCCCTGGAGATGAGCAGTCTGCCAGCGGTGGGGATCCTGATGGGCAGTTTCTACGGATCCACCCTGGGCAGTGTGACGGTGAGCCTGTTGGCGGTGCTGCTGCCCCTGGGGCTGAATGTGGATCCGGATATTTTGATTTCCAGTGCGGCCAGTAGCCTGGTGGCGGCCCAAATTTCGGGGCGACTGCGATCGCGGGAGGAGCTGGCCCTCTTGGGAGCGGGGGTGGGGTTAACCCAGGGGCTGGTGCAGTTGCTGCTGAGCTTGAGCTTTAATGCGGCGGCGGGACCGGTGTGGTCTCTCCTGCTCCAGGTGGCGGCAACCCAGGGGCTCCAGGGGTTGGCCTGGTGTATTGTGGCCCTGGGCCTGAGTCCCTATTTGGAGCATTTGTTTGATCTGGTAACTCCAATCCGGCTGTCGGAACTGTCCAATCCCAATCGGCCCCTACTCCAGCGTCTGGCCTCCGAAACACCTGGGACGTTCCAGCACACCCTCTTTGTGGCAACCCTGGCGGAGGCGGCGGCCCGCGCCCTGCGCTGTAATGTGGAGTTGGTACGGGCGGGGACGCTCTACCATGACATTGGGAAGATGCACGACCCCCAAGGCTTCATTGAGAACCAGATGGGGGGGACGAATAAGCATGATGAAATTGACAACCCCTGGCGCAGTGCCGACATTATCAAGAAGCATGTGAGCGAGGGGCTGGTGATGGCGCGGCGTTGTCGCCTGCCCGGTGCGATCCAAGCGTTTATTCCCGAACACCAGGGCACAATGCAGATTGCCTATTTCTATCACCAGGCCCAGCATTTGAACCAGGCGGATCCGGAGCGCTACCCGCTGCGGGAGGGGGATTTTCGTTACCCCGGTCCCATTCCCCAGTCCCGGGAGACGGGGATTGTGATGTTGGCGGATTCCTGTGAGGCGGCGTTACGATCGCTGAAGGATGCGAGTCCGGAGGCGGCGTTAAATATGGTGCGCAAGATTATTCGCGGTCGCTGGCAGGATCAGCAGTTGGTGGAGTCTGGCCTCAAACGGGAGGAGATGGACAAGATCGCGGAGGTGTTTGTCCAAATTTGGCAGCAGTTCCACCACAAGCGGATTCCCTATCCGGGGAGTGTGAAGCCGGTGTTACCCCGATCGCCGCTGTAGGGTCTGCCGTTGTCGGTTGGCCGCAGTTTTCCAATAGTCGATATTTCCTAGACAGCTGCCTAGTTCAGCTTCAGGGCCGTGGGGGGTACCTCGTCCCAGGAGCTGACGGTGTGTTGGCTGACGGTCCAGCCCTGGGCCTTTTGGTCGGCGGTGAGGTTGTCTTGGAAGGATTGGTAGCAGTCTTGGGCCTGGTCTGGGTCAGTGCAGGCGATGCAGGAGTAGAGAATCCCGGAGGGATCCCGTTGTTCGTTGACCCAAATTGTCTTCATGGCGTGATCTCTCGTTTAAACACGGCAGGGTGAGCAATGCCCACCCTACGGATATGGTCTGGTTGCCGCTAATTGCCGCTAATTGCCGCTAATTGCTGCTAATTGCTGCTAATTGCTGCTAATTGTTTAGGGCATCTCGATTAATCCAAATTTTTGGGAGACAGCCCACACAAGAATCAGGGTTTGGGTTGGGCGGCGAAGCCGCCCAACCCAATTAATCGAGGTGCCCAGACTTTAACCGTATTCCCCTTCTCCCAGCTTGGGAGAAGGGGCTAGGGGATGAGGGCCACATCCGCCACAGTGAGAGGATCCCTCAACTGGGTGCATCTCAGGGGATGTTTGAAAACTTCGGCTAAGGGCCTACGGCCCTTAGCCGAATCCCCCTCAGTCCCCCTTTTGAAGAGGGGGAAGAAGAGGCCGCCCCCCCTTGTAAAGGGGGGATTTTCTTAGGTTTCCAAACATCCTCTCAGGGGTACATCTCAGGAGTGCAGTTCACTGTTACCGATGGATAGAACGACTATCGCCCAGGGCCTGTGTCTAGTCACAAATTTGATACTGGGCGCGGGTGGAC
>JAYKIB010000288.1:0-6166 GCA_035285005.1 Prochlorothrix sp. | reverse complement strand
CGGCCCCCAATCCTCTTAAAACCCTCGGCAATCGAACGACCCGCTGGACCACTGGCCAAGATTGAATATGCATGTAAAGTTCTGCCTTATCACACCACCATAGACCACAGCATAAAGCCACTCTCCTAACCCTGTCACTATACCGATGGATCCAAGCCCACACTTAAGCCCAAGCCCCCGGGCCAACCCGCTGCTCCGGATCAGTGGACGGCAGAGGGCCCTGGCTATGCGGTTATTCCGAACCTCTATCTTTTTAATGCAGTCTCTTTGCTGCCAATGCAGCCTCTCTGCTGCCAAAAAAACCTTACTTTCCCTTGGGCACCTCGATGAATCCGAACTTTTGGGAGACAGCCCACGCAAGAATCAGGGTTTGGGTTGGGCGGCGAAGCCGCCCAACCCAATGAATCGAGGTACCTTACATTTACAATTCGTTACGACCCGGAATAATCCCAGGGCCGCCACAGATGACCACCTAACCTCTGATTTACCCTCTCTCCCCTGCCCTAGGCCTCAGGACCAAGGGCCAGACGACAACGGAAAGCCCAGGAACCCTCTGCCGTGGATGCGGAGATGAACTGAAGATCGCTGTGGGCCAGTTGGAGGAAGCCTTGGGCAAGGCAGAGTTGGGTGTCGGTGCTCAGTTGGGGCAAGGGGAGGTCACTGGTCTGACGCACCTGGTCTAGGAGAGCCTCCAGGTTCGCCAGGGTCACTGCCGACGGGTCAGGGTCTTGGAATTGAGGTATTTGAGAGTGGACCGTGTCCAATTGGGCCTGGAGCGCTGACCAGGTTTCCGGCGATCGATCGTCCTCCAGAACTAAATCCACATGTCCCTGGGATCGATCGCAGCAATAGGTGAGGTGGGCCTGCCGACTTTCGTCATCTTCCAGAATGCTATTGATCAAGCAGAGCAACCCCTGACGTAAACAGCCCGGTGCAGCCTGAACCAGGAGTGTTGGCTCCGGCAAATCCACCGTCAGCTGGAAATTGCGATTCGCCGCCTGGAGTCGCATCAGCATCTGTACATCTTGCACAATGTGGAAGAGGGGTGTGGTTTGGACATGCCGGGGATGCTTCCCCACCTCAAGCTTAGAAAGCTGGGTCATCAACTCCAACATTCCCAACAGCCCCTGTGCTGCGTTGTAAGCTTGCTCAATGCACTGGCGTTCTTCCTTGGCATCGTCACACAGGTCATTCAAGACAATCTGGTGCAAGCTCATCATGCTACTGAGGGGCGATCGGAGTTCATGGGACGTGCGGGCCAGAAAGCCGGCATAGTAATTCGCCCACGTTAGATCGCTCACATTCGTGCCTAAAATCGCACTGTGCTCCGGGTAGGCCGCATCGGTGGCCAAGACAGCGGGATCAGCCAAGGGTGCACCAAGAAGGTTGGGGAGAGTGGCGTGAGACGCGGACTGCGACCCCGGCGATCGAGAGGGCGACGGCCTGAGTGATGGATTCGGTGACAGACCTCGTGACGGATTCGGCGCTTGCCGGGGGGCGGACTCCCCAGACCGCACCCTAGACGAGTCCTGGGATCGAGTCTGGCTTTCCGCATGGATCCCCTGACGATCCCTCCGTCCGTTCTGCTGTCGCCAAAGCCAACTGCCACCAATACCCGTACCAACCCCCAGGCTAAAGAGTAGAACCTGAACCCAAATCACCGCACTCATGAATTCCCCTGCCCTCTTCCTAAAATAATGTGCTTCGCTGTGGTTAGTGTGGTCAAACCGATCCGGCCATGGCGATCGCCCCGCTGGTTCGACATCCCCAGGGCCACCTGATTACTGTGGGCCGGGTGACGATAAAACCGCGAAGAAGCATTCACATAAACCGTTGCGCTATTAATCCGTTGGCAGAATTCCTGACTCTCGTTGTAGGATTCCGTGGCAATGCAGTCGGCATGGGAGCTGCTATGGGCATTCATCCAATCCACGGCACTCTCCAAGTTTTGGACCTGCCGGAGCGCGATCGTCCGGTTGAGGTAAGGCTGGGACCATTCCCCCGCCTCCACCAATTCCAAATTGCCGTAACGATCGATCAATTCCTGATCGGCCCGCAGCTGGAATCCAGCCCCCTTCAGTCCTTCCAACAACAATCGCACCATACTGTCACTGACATCACGACTAATCAAAACTTTCTCGATCGCATTCACTGGGTCCGGTTCCGTTGCATAACTATCCAGAATCATCCACTGCACCAGCTCTAACTGCCCCGATGCAGCCCAATAGAGGTAGCAGTTTCCCATTCCCGTTTTCAGCACCGGAGCCGTGGCCACCTGCTCCACCTTATGAATCAAGCTGGGGCGGCCATAGGGGATCACCAAATTAATCCACTGACTCTGGACCAAAGTATCCCGCAATAAGCTGCCCTGATCCCCCTCCACATGGGTCACACAGGCCGTGGGGAGATCGGAGGCATCGAGACCCAAACGCAGCGCATGGGCGAGGGCGGCATTGGTTTGGCTCGCGTCGTTACTGCCGCGCAAAATGAGACTGTTACCGGTGCGGATACAGAGGGCGGCGGCGATCGTCGCCAATAACGGTAAGGATTCATAGACCAGGGCCACCACCCCCAGGGGCACGCGCTGTGTAAAGGCTTGGGTGTGGCCACTGCCGTGGGATGGCACCGCAATGCCCTGCTCTAGGGGGTCCTCCATATTACTCAGATCCCGAAGCACTTGAACTGCCCCCTGGAGACGCTCGGGCGTCAACCGCAACCAGTCGCGCATGAGATCCGGCACCGCCATTTCCTCGCAGGCTTCCAGATCCAGTGTATTGGCCTCTAGGATCTCATCCAGTGCCATATCGAGACTTTGAGCCATGTGTCGCAGGGCATGGCTACGTTGGCGACCTTGGCTGTTCCCCAAGATCAGGCTGCTTTGGTGAGCCTGGTAGAGGGCACTTTCTAAGGTCAATGGGGAAGAATCCACGGCAGAATCCACAGGCAGTACAAGATCACGGGTAAGGGAGGAGCAGACTCACGATGATGGGTCCTACCGCATCTGGCAGATGCATCGGACCCAAGGAGTTGCCCCGCCCAAGACGGGGCAACTCCTTGTATAGGACGGTAGGTACAGGACGGTAGATACAGGACGGTAGGTATTAGGACGGTTCGGGACCGTGTTGATCCAGTTGGGAAAGATGGGGCAGCGCGCGGGCCAGTTTGTCGCAGGGGGAGGGAGAGAATCCGGTACTGTGCAGGGGATTCAAGACCCAGACTGGTCTTGGGCAACTTGGCGGTGGCTATATCCGAATTTTAACGTCGATAGGCGATCCAAACCATGATCCCCGGCAAAACCACAACGCCGAGAAAAACCACAATCCAGAGGGGCGCTAACCCCGGTACCGCTTGGTTGAGGAGGAGCGGCATCCAGAGCAAGGTGAGGGTAATGAGTAGGGTGGCCCCAAGAAACCAGGGGGACTGGTGAGTGGGAGCTAAACGTTGCCAACGGTGACCGCTCCAGCGCCAACGACGGGGGGCTGGCGTGGCGCTGGCGATCTGTTCCAAAATATCGGTGTCGGGATTAAGGCTAAACCAGGTTTGGCAGCGATCGCAGCCGATCGCCTCCATCAGGGTGAGGGGGTTGAGGGCTCCCAGGGAGCCGCAGTGGGGACAGGGTAGGGGATGGGGTAGGGCCAAGGGTCTAGCCTGGGTCGAAGACGATCGCCCCCAAAGTGTTGGGGACCGTTTTTAGGATAGCCCTTGCGGTTGCCCAGGCTACCCAGGGAGATGCTATAAACAAACTGTCTAGCCCCCTTAGACCAGGTAGGACAGAACCGTGCAAATTAATCCAGCCGATTTCGACCAATGGCGGCGTGCCTTGGCGGACTACCCAGATGTGCTGCGATCTCTAGAGACGATCGAGGACTGTGAAGGGGATCTGGAAGATGCGGCGATTACCCTTGCGATCCAGGCCAATTTGGAGCCTGACTACCGCGATCGCTGGCTGGTTAGTTATGCCAAACGGTTCCGCCCTCTGATTTGCCAAGGGGATTTTCGCGAGCGGCTCACCCAGGGCGATGTCATTAGTTTAGTGCGGCATTTAGTGGGCACGGACTCCGGCTGTCCAGAGCTGTTGGCGATGCCGGTTGCGCTCCAGATTATGGATGAGGGGATCACGGTATTTTGTACAGGATTTTAGGCGGTGGGGACTGCCTCGGCTAGCGGGGATCCGTGACTCGCGTTAGCCACATCCAGAAGCGCACTCGCTGGGCGAGGGTGTGGTACGGAATCGTCGTTTGGCCGATCGCCTTAAAGAGCGATGGTGGCACCCACTGGGGAAAGACATCATGGAGCTTGCCCTGTGCGAAACTCGTGAGACCGTAGAGTATGGCAACCCACTTCGTTTTGGGACTGAGATCGCGATTGAGGCGCGTAACCGCATGGCCTTCGGGTACCTGGCGATCGGAATATTGGGGCAACACCCGATCGAGGCGATCGTCCGCCGCCGCTAATAACTCATCCAACACCAACACATCCCCAAAGGCGGCTTGGCACCCCTGGCCCAACCGTGACGACATGGCATGGGCTGCGTCTCCTAACAACACGGCCTGACCGGCCAAATCATGGTAACGACTGCACTGACTGGAGACCACACTCGACGGGCGCATCTCCCACAATTGTTGGGCCTGGTCGGCGGTAATCTCTAGGTTGGGGAACCACTGACTAATCCGAGTTTGCCAGTCCTGGGCCTGGGTAATGCCGAGGGGATTGTCCTGACTTAGTTGAGACTCCTGGCTCGGCTGGGACTGACTATCCCAAAACATCAGCAAACAGTGGGAGTCAGAGGTGATGGGCAGCACGGCCCCGATTAGGGTCTTGGGGGTCTGCGTCCTGGGGAGGGTGGTCTTGGGTCGATTGGCCTGGGGTTGATTGGCCTGGGGTCGATCGATCTCGGGATCCGGCGACAAATGATGGCGGACAAAATAACTGGTGCCATTCTCGAAGTGTGGCAGATGGCCGAGGGGTAATGCCTTCCAAACCGTGGGGAAATAGGACTGCTCAAAGTCAAAGCCCGATCGACTTAAAAAAGCTTGGCGCACCACCGAGTTCACCCCGTCGGCCCCCACCAACAAGTCATAGCCCTGATCAATTTGGGCCGTTGCTCCCGGTATGGCCTGGTCTTCTTCCGCACCGATGAGTAGCCGGACCTGGCGCTGCTGTAGATTGACCTGCTGGGCCGTCGCCTGAAAAATGATCCGTACCCGATCGCCTTCGGGATCCAACTGCTCTAGCTGATCCAACAACAGGCCACAAAGTCGATCGCGCTGAATCAGGACCATCGCTTCCCCCGGCGGATAGGCCCGATCGATCATCTGCCACCGCTGCCGCTTGGTGTTGTAAACCCCACTGCGGTTCACCGTAACCCCTTGACTTACCACCGCGTCCCACAACCCTGGAATTGTTTGCAGCGCCTCCCGTCCCCGCTTCATTAAGCCCAGGGCAAAGGCTCGATCGCTCCGGCTAACCTGACGCGGATCGGGGCGCTTCTCATAAAGCGTGATTTGGTAGTGGGACGATCGATGGGCTAGTCGATTGGCCAGAAATAACCCCCCCGGACCTGCGCCGAGGATAACAATTTGGACCGATCGATCGGTTTGAGTCACAGTCGGCATGGGTTCAAAATTGAGTTGTATTGCCAAAGTTTGAAACGGTGACAGCACTGTTCGCAACCTGCTGGGCTGACGAAACGGAGGTAAACCTCGGTCTAGTCGGCGGATCGAAACGAGTGCATCCCAGATGAGTAACTCTCACCCTAAATCCCTTTCCCAGAACGGGAGAGGGACTTTAAAAACTCTTGCTCCCCTTCTCCCCTTTTGGGAGAAGGGGCCGGGGGATGGGGGGCAATCTGCATAAGTGGGATACACCCGAACCCCCTAATCCCATAGTTCCGATCTTCCCGTAGGCCCCATGAAAAACATCCATAGGGGCGCAAAAAAAAGGCGCAAAATAAAGGCCCAAAAAAAAGGCGCAAAAACCCTGCCCCGGGCAGCATCTTTGGACACCGTAATTAATCGAGGTGCCCTAGAGGGCACCTCGATTAATTGTGGCGTGCGGCTTTGCCGCACGCTACACCCCTAATTCTTACTTGGGTCACTGGGCAAGGGCTTTGATTTTTCTAGGTGCCCTAGACAAAGAACGCCTTCCCTGTGACCAAGGAAGGCGT
>JAYKIB010000287.1:0-11478 GCA_035285005.1 Prochlorothrix sp. | reverse complement strand
CTTGGTAACCTTGTTGAGTGAGGTAGCTTGAAAACTGTTCAAAGAGGTTCTCCATCTTGTCCTGTTCCTTCAGACGTTCGCGGAAAAGCCAAACGGTCGTCGCATCAGGGACTCGATCTTCTAGGCCCAAACCCAAAAACTCCATGAACGATAAACGGTCTTTGACCTGATACTCTAGCTCCTCATCACTAACGTTATAGAGTTGCTGGAGGATTAAGAGCTTAAACATCAGAATCACATCAATAGGCTTACGGCCCGCATTACTTTTACGCTCCTTGTCATAGAGCGTTTCAAGTTCAGCCCGAAAGAGTTCCCAAGGGATAATTTCATTGAGATGCTTTAAGGTCTTGTTTTTACTGAACAAGTCTTGGTGACGCTGTTCAAAGTCCCAGAATCCTTTTTGGCCCATGACAGAAGTGGCTTGAGTGATAATACTTCTATGATCTAACCTTTTTTGATTTTGAGCAAGCTTGTCTTTACAATTCAAAATATTAAAGACCTTTTGCAATCTATTAGCTAATAATTTAACGAGGTGCTTCCCAGCCTGAGTCTCACGATGAGATAGCCCTTTTTTCAATTAATCGAGGTGCCCATAAGGGTACCTCGATTAATTGTGGCCGGCGGCGAAGCCGCCGGCCACAACCCTGATCCTGCCGTGGGCACTGGGGTCGAAATTTGAATTAATCGAGGTGCCCTGAAGTGAATGGAGTGAATTATGGCGTGGGGGCCATGACGGGAAGAGATGCCAGGGGCCGACGGGCGCGGCGAATCAGACCAAGCCCAAGGCCCAAACGGCCAGAGGAGAGACCGTTTGTGCGTATACTGAAGGGACGCGTTTCTGACGGTTCATCCGTCCCAGAACCGACCCAGAACCAAAGTTTTGTAGACGTTAGCTGAAGGGATCCGTGCGAAAAATCGTCATTGCTGGCAACTGGAAAATGCACAAAACCCAGGCAGAGGCTTCTGAGTTTCTGTTGGGGTTCTTGCCGAAACTTGAAGATACGCCCGACGATCGGGAAATTGTGCTCTGTACCCCCTTTACGGCATTGCCGCTTTTGTCCAAAAGCCTGCATGGGAGCCGGGTCCGGGTTGGGGCACAGAATGTTCATTGGGCCGAGTCTGGCGCCTTCACGGGCGAAATTTCGGCGGCCATGCTAACGGAACTGGGGGTTCGTTATGTGGTGGTTGGCCACAGTGAGCGACGGGAATATTTTGGGGAGACGGATGAGACGGTGAACCAGCGGCTCCGTGCGGCCCAAGCTGCGGGGTTAGTGCCGATTCTCTGTGTGGGCGAAACCAAGCAACAGCGGGATCAGGGCCAGATCGAAAGCGTGATTTTTGAGCAGATGGCCAAGGGACTGGTGGGCGTAGACCAAAGCCAGTTGGTGATTGCCTATGAGCCAATTTGGGCGATCGGGACCGGGGACACCTGCGAGGCAACGGAAGCAAACCGGGTCTGCGGCCAGATTCGCAGCAAGCTCAACAATTCAGCGGTGCCGATTCAGTATGGTGGATCGGTCAAACCGGGCAATATTGACGAAATTATGGCCCAGCCAGAAATTGATGGGGCACTGGTGGGGGGCGCAAGCCTGGAACCGGCGGATTTTGCCCGTATTGTCAACTATCACAACGGCTAGATTCGTAGGGGGCACACGATTCATCCCAACGGTTGCGAACAGTGCTGTAAATTAATCAAGGTGCCCGACGGGCTTAATGAGTCGAGGTGCCCGACAGACTCAACAGGACAGGCCGCAGATTATGAGTCAGACCCTAATCAGCCGCGATCGTCCCTTTAACTGGGGCGATCGTACCTATGTTATGGGCATCCTCAACGTTACACCCGATAGCTTCAGTGACGGGGGGGACTTTCACGCCCTCGATCGTGCCCTACTCCAGGCCCAAGCCCTCACCGCCGCCGGAGTCGATGTGTTGGATATTGGCGGCCAATCGACCCGTCCCGGTTCGGAACAAATTCCCCTGGCGGAGGAACTGGAGCGGGTCATTCCCGTAATCAAAGCATTGCGGGAGCAGGGCAATAACCTACCCATCTCGGTGGACACAACCCGTGCTGCCGTGGCCGCCGTGGCCCTGGATACGGGGGCGGACTGGGTGAACGACATTTCCGGGGGGACGTTTGAACCGGAAATTTTGGATGTGGCGGCCCGCTACCAGGCACCGATCGTCCTCATGCACATGCGGGGAACGCCCGCAACCATGCAGAGCCTCACCGACTACACCGACCTGGTGGCGGAGGTGGGGCAATTTTTGCGAACCCAAGCCACCATCGCTGAGGCAGTGGGCATTCCCCGTGAGCGTATTATTCTGGACCCCGGCATTGGTTTTGCCAAAACCTACGAGCAGAACCTCCACCTCTTTCAGGGCTTACCGCACCTGCGGGCCTTGGGCTATCCGCTCCTGGTCGGTCCCTCCCGCAAGAGCTTTATTGGCACAATCCTAGAGCAGCCGAACCCCAAGGATCGGGTGTGGGGAACTGCGGCGGCCTGCTGCGCCGCGATCGCCGGGGGGGCGGATATTCTCCGGGTCCACGACGGTGCCGAGATGGTGCAGGTGTGTCGGGTGGCGGATGTGCTGGAACGGCGATCGGTGCTTCGATCGTAGGTCTGATTTTGAGACCTGGGGGACAAGACCCACCGGTGTCCAGGGTAGACTAGGGTGCAACCCCGTTTTAATTTAAGAGGATGTTTGAAAACTTGGGCTAGGGCGTGTCATCAATTCATGTGGGACACCTCGAAAAATTCAAATTTCGACCCCAGTGCCCACGGCAGAATCAAGGTTGTGGTCGGCGGCGAAGCCGCCGACCACAATTAGTCGAGATGCCCTGTAGAACACCTCGAAAAATCAAAGTTCTTGTCCCGTAACCCACGTAAGAATCAGGGTTGGGTTGGGCGGCTTCGCCGCCCAACCCAATTCATCGAGGTGCTCTGTAGAACTCTTGCGACTCTGTACCGGACAAAACCCTGGAAATACCTACTATACAAGGGTTTTAGGCGATCAGCCTCAAATGCTTAGCCTACAAGGGTTTGGGGCCATGCTGATCACTTTTTTGTCCGGTACTTAGCTCTTGCGATATTAGAGTGACACGCCCGCCCCAGTGGTAGGAGCTAGGGACGATGTCCCTGACTCTGGGGGCATTCTAGGGCTCAATGCTGACAGCCCCTAGTACCGTAGGCCCTTGCAGCATCAGGGTTAGACGGAGCGGCTTCGCCGCTCCGCCCACTGCATCGAGGTCCCTTACCCCATTGCCTTAACCCCATTGCCTTAACCCCATGAACGCAACTGTCACCCCATCCCCCACCCCGAGTCCCAGCCCAGCGACTCCGCCGGTTGTTGTTCAAGCCCAAAACCTCCACAAAACCTATCGCACGGGCTTTTGGCTCAACCGTAAAATTTCATCCCTCAAGGGGGTCTCTCTCTCGGTTCACTCCGGCGAGACCTTTGGCCTTTTGGGACCCAATGGAGCCGGAAAAACGACCCTACTCAAGATTTTGCTGGGCATTACCCGCCCAAGCCAAGGTCAGGGCAGTTTGCTTGGTCAGCCCCTGGGCGATCGCAGCGTCCGGGCCCAATTAGGCTACCTGCCCGAGAACCCCTATTTCTACGATTACCTGACGGGCTGGGAAATGCTGCGGTTCACCGCAGGGCTATTTGAGATTCCCGATGCTGAGCAGCGACAGCGCATGGTGGATCTGCTGGATTGGGTGGGGCTAGCCCAGTCCACGGCCCGCAAAAAGCCGTTGCGGGAATATTCCAAGGGAATGCTGCAACGGTTGGGTTTGGCCCAGGCCCTGATTAATAACCCAGACCTGATTTTTCTGGATGAGCCAATGTCGGGTTTGGATCCCCAGGGGCGTTACCAGATGCGGGAAATTATTCTGACCCTCAAGGGCCAGGGTAAAACTATCTTTTTCAATAGTCATATCCTGGCGGATGTGGAGCAAATTTGCGATCGAGTGGCGATTTTGGCCCAGGGAAATTTACTCTGTGCCGGCTCCCTGGATGAATTACTGGGGACGAGCCGTGCCTATGAGGTGAAAGTGGAGGGCGATCGGCTCAATCTGGAGGTCTTGGCCCAATGGATCGATCACTTGCAGGCCGAAGATGGCGTCTGGACGGGACAGTTGAAGGGAAGGCCCGAGGAGTTTTTAGGCAGTTTAAGCCTCATGGGAGGTCGATTGCTCTCGTTGCGCTTGGCACGCCCAACCCTAGAAGCTTTTTTTGTCGAACAGTTACGGCAGCGTAATATTCGGGTTAGCGAATAAACCGGGTTAGCTCCTTAATTTTAGGCGCATTCGCAGTTTTGGGTGCATTCACAGTTTTGGATGCATTCACAGTGCAAGTTGGGGCGTCGAGGAAAGTCGATCGCACCCCCTTATCCTGCTTCCGGTAGAGGGCAGGAGAGCGGCAATAGCTGGGGCGGACTGTTGAGGTCGCTATAAACCACGATGAATGCCTGCTCTCCCACCTTGGCCAGACTGAAATGCTCGGCATTGGCCAGTCCGGGAATCATGGCTTGGAGTTCACTTTTGGGCATCGTGCTTAACATATCTTTGTCACCCTTGTTACAAAAGTTATCTTTCTGTAACTTTACAGATTCTTTAAAGCTTAGGCATCAGCTAAAGACCTGAACCCAACAAAAGAATCCTGCAAGTGCTCTGAATATTAGGCGGTTTAGGGGCGATTTCCTGCTTTTCTTGCGGTCATTTCTCCGTAGATTCTCTGATAGCAGCTTCGATCGCTTGGCATAGCATGGCAAAGTCGATCGCCCATCTCCCCCTCCGTTGGCATCGGTAACCCCACGAGAATGCGGTGCAGCCGCGTGACCCAATTACCGCAAAACCCAGTTACCGCACGACCCAATTAATTGAGAGGATGGGCACCTCGATTAATTGTGGGGGGCGGCTTCGCCGCCCCCCACAACCCTGATTCTGCCTTAGGCACTACGGTGGAAAGTTGAATTAATCGAGGTGCCCAGGATGTTGGGAGACCTAGGAAAATCCCCCCCTTTACAAGGGGGGACAGCCTCTTCTTCCCCCTTCAAAAGGGGGACTGAGGGAGATTCTACAAGGGCCCACGGCCCTTAGCCGAAGTTTCCAAACATCCTCTGAGATGCCCGATGGGCTCCCCGTCCATGGGCTTCCCGTCCATGGTACAGTACACCTGTTCTTTAGCCCCCATACCCCATGCCCTGCTTCCTTCACCTCGCTGATATTCATTTGGGATACAGCAAATACAACAACGCCACCCGCACCTTGGATTTCTTCTACTCCCTTCAGGATGTGCTCTGGCGCTATGCCGTGGAGCAACCCGTTGACTTTGTGGTGATCGCGGGGGATTTGTTCGAGCATCGTAATATTTTGCCGGGAGTTCTCAATCAAGCCCAACTGTGCTTGACAATGCTCCGGGATGCAGGAATTCCGGTGATCACGATCGAGGGAAATCACGACCATCGGCCCTACGGCACCAAAAGTAGTTGGTTACGGTATTTAGCAGGGCAAGAGCAGCTCATTTTACTGGAACCGGACCATCATCAAACGGATGAGGCGATATTCCAACCCTGGGATCCCCAAGCCAAAACCGGCGGCTATATCGATCTGGACTGCGGGGTGCGTGTGGTGGGATCCAATTGGTATGGATCCTCAGCTCCCCAGACGATCGAAGCCCTGGCGGCGGGGCTACGCTGCCTGCCTCCGCCTCCCGGCCCGACGGTGATGCTATTTCACCATGGCCTTGAGGGAGAAATTGCCCGCTACAGTGGGGCCTTACGGGAAAATGAGTTGCTGCCCCTGCGGGACGCGGGGGTGACCTATTTGGCCCTGGGACATATTCATAAAAACTATGAACGGGGTGGCTGGATTTTTAATCCCGGTTCCCTAGAAGCCAATAGTGTGGCGGAAAGTCAGTATGAACGGGGGGTTTACCGGGTCACCCTGGAGGGGGAGCAGATTCAGGCCGAGCTGAAGCGGGACTACCGCCAACGATCGGTGCGGCGCCTAACCCTAACGGCGGAGAAAACCTGGGTTCCAGAGCAGGTGGAAGCGGCGGCGATCGAGCTGATCCAAGCCCAGGCTAAGGCTGGTCATACCCAGGAAGCGATCGTAGAGTTACGGATTCAGGGCCAGGTGGGGTTTAATCGCTTGGATTTGAATGTGCGGCAGTTGCGGGAGCAGTTACAGGAGCAGAGTGGGGCGCTGATTTTCTTGCTGAAGTATGAGGTGACGGGAACCGAGTATCTCAGCCCGATTCCGGAGGGGGAGCAACAACCCAGCCGGGAGGAAATTGAGGCGATCGTGTTTGGAGATTTATTGGCGGCCCATCCGGTTTATGGCGATCGGGCCGATCGATTCGCAAAGGGGTTAATTGGTCTCAAGGAGCAAGTTTTGGCCCAGCAGCCCGAAGCGGAGCTGTATGCGCAGGTGGAGGCATTACTGCGGAGTGCGACTGAGCCAAGTCAGGAACCGGAGACAACGACTGCGCCGAGTCAGGCAAGACCGGAATCGCCCGATCTCCCCTAGGGCGTGTCATGGGCACCTCGATTAATCCGAATTTTTGGGAGACAGCCCACGCAAGAAGTAGGGTTTGGGTTGGGCGGCGAAGCCGCCCAACCCAATTAATCGAGGTGCCCTCATCCATTAACGATCAAAAACTTGCGGCATCAGCGTTACATACCCACCACAACTCATCGAAGTACCCTCCTGACAGCCCCTAGGGCACCTCGGCACATTGTGGCGGGCTGAGGGGAGTCGAGACTGACCACAACCTGGATGACCGCGCAGATCATAGAACCAGACATTGGGGTGTGCGGCCTTGCCGCACATCCCAATCCCTAGTGCTTCCGTAGGGTTTCCGTAGGTCACAGGACAACAATTCACAGGACAAAAATCCGGATCAGGCAACAGGATATTTCCCTACAAACCGTCGCGTGTCCGAGCGAAGAGCGCAGCAAAATCCTGGGTAACCTGACCCGTGGGATCATCCACAGGCTTAGAAATTAAGTCAAATCCCTTATTCTGAGCCTCAGGACACAGGAACGCTTGCACCGCCACTTCCGCCACATCCGCCCGAGGTAGGGAGGGCGGGATCCCATTAGGGGTTTCGCTCAGTAAGGTATCGGCCTTCCCCACCAGGAGTTCCCGTTCCCCACCGGGCTGATCCAACAGACCACCGGGGTGAATGATGGTGTAGGTCAGCCCTGAATCCAGCAAATACTGCTCCGCCTTGCGTTTCCACACCAACACATTCCCGTTGCCGAGGCGATTGAGGGGATGATCGGGCTGGGTACCGCCCATGGAGCTGACAAGGACCACATGGGTCACCCCCGCCGCCTTGGCGGCTTCAATTTGGTGGCGTTGCCCTTCATAATCGACCATCTCGGGAGTCTCTCCGTCGGGGAAGAAAAATTCAGGGCGCTGGCCGGGTTGGGGAGGGGTTTTGACCTGGGGAACGGAGCTACTGAGGATAATCAACCCCTGACAGCCCTCCAGAGCACGGTCGAGGCTGGATCGATCGCGCACATCCCCAAAGAAAAAGCCGGTGGTGGACCCGAAGAGTTCCTGGGCTTTGTCCGACGATCGGGCGAAGCCAATGCCGTCAAATTGGTCCGATCGATCCCGTAGCTTTTGGAGGGCGATCGATCCTGTGCGTCCCGTGGCTCCGGTTACTAACACCCGTCTCTGGGTCATGGATTCTACTCCTTGAATTTACTCCTTGAAGGCACCTCGATTAATTGTGGCAGGCGGCTTCGCCGCCTGCCACAACCCTGATTCTGACATGGGGAACCCTAGCCTGGATTTTTCGAGCCGCCCTGCATAGGACTAGGGTTCTCCCGGGAATTGATAATACGTCCTAAAAGGGGCTTGCCGAATCGGTCACGATCGTTTATTGATTAGCCCAAGGACAGCCCCACCCATTCCCTGTCCTCCAAACCATCGTGCCCCTTGTCCTACGCTACTTTTTCCCCTTTATCGACTTCTCCAGCTCAGAATGGTCTAGCCTAGCCCGTACTTTACGTTGGCTCACGCTAATCTGGGCGATCTTTGGCCTCGTGGTCATGTTCTCGGCCTCCTACCCCGTTGCTGAGATCGAAGCCGGAGATGGCTTTTATTTCTTCAAACGCCAATTGGTCTGGCTTTTCGTGGGCCTAGTGTTGTTTAACAAAATTGTCCACACCTCCCTGCGCACCCTCCTCGGTTATGCCCCGTGGTTCCTGTTTGTCTTTTTGTTTGGCATTAGTCTGACCCTTGTCCCCGGTTTAGGGACCTCCATCAACGGAGCGACCCGCTGGATTGCCCTTGGTCCTGTTGCCCTACAGCCATCAGAACTGATTAAACCCTTCCTAATCCTGCAATCTGCTTGTATTTTCAGCCAGTGGTTCCGTCTCAGTTGGCAAGACCGCCTCAGTTGGTTAGGAGTTTTTGGCATGGTGATTGCCATGGTCCTGCTCCAACCCAACCTCAGCACGGCATCCCTGTGTGGGATGTTGATTTGGTTGATCGCCTTGGCAGCGGGGTTGCCCTACGTTCAGCTCTTGGCCACTGCTGTGATGGGGCTAGGGGTTGCGGCCTTCAGTGTGAGTCAGAATTCATACCAATGGAAGCGTATCACGTCATTTTTGGATCCCTGGGCGGATACCAAAGAGCATGGATACCAGTTGGTGCAGAGTTTGATGGCGATCGGCTCCGGTGGTACTTGGGGGACGGGCTTCGGTTTATCGCACCAAAAGCTCCTATATCTGCCCATTCAACATACGGACTTCATTTTTGCGGTCTTCGCGGAGGAATTTGGCCTTGTGGGTGGAATTTGCCTGCTGCTTTTCCTGGCAGCCTATGCAACGCTAGGGCTGATGGTGGCTTTGCAGGCAACGCGATCGGTTTATAAATTAGTGGCGATCGGCGCGATCGTACTGCTCATTGGCCAGTCTTTGATCAATATTGGTGTGGCGACGGGTGCCCTGCCCACCACGGGCCTGCCCCTCCCCCTGTTCAGCTATGGCGGCAACTCCATGCTGTCCAGTTTGATTACGGCGGGGTTATTGGTGCGGGTGGCGCGGGAAAGCCACCGGGCTGAGGTGGTGAGTTTGCCCGGTGCGGAAGAGTCGGAGTCGTTTGAGCTATCGGAAACGGCGGAGCTGCTCCCGTTCCCCAGTGGTAATCCCCGCTGATTCAGTGGGTTGAATGCGCTATGGCGATCGTCCCGTTACAGCAGTCCCGTTACAGCAGTCCCGTTACAGCACGATTCGAGGTGCCCGATCGTCCCCGGCCCGCCCCTTGTGGCACGCCGGGGAATGGGCTAGGCCAGGTGCCGATCGAGGACGGAGCGGGGCGCTTGGCGAATTCGGCAGCGAATTGTGGCTAGGCCGAGCCTTTGGTGAGCTTCATAGCGGTGACAGCCGGAAAACCCGTAATACTGGCCTTCCACCTGCAGCACATCGATCGGCTCCCGCAGTCCTTCCGCCGCAATCGACTCCATCAGCGCCGCAACTTTAGCCGGATCGGTTTGGCGGGGCAGAGGGCGACGAATTTGGTTGAGGGGTAACTCACGAATTTCGGTCATGGGTTCGGTCGGGTTAGAGTGGGTCGGGGTAGATGGGGATCAGCCCAGAGTGGGGCTTCCAGAGTGCAGCTTCCAGAGTACGGCTTCCAGAGTGCAGCTTCCAGAGTGCGGCTTACTTGGCAGCCTGGGACAAAAACTCCAGCACGGTTTCCCGGCTCGGTTGGCTAGCGATCGCCCCAGCTTGGGTCGCACAGAGACCGCCCACAGCACTGGCAAAGCGGACCATAGCCTGGGCCTGGGCAGCGGTGCTTGGCAGACCTTGGGTGACCAATTGGTGTGTAAATCCAGCGACGAAGCCATCTCCGGCCCCAGTGGTATCTACGACTTCCAGTTTAAAGGCGGGCATAAAGCCCTGGTGACCCTGGAGCCAGTAATGACAGCCCTGGTCACCGTCGGTGACTAGAATTGCCTGCAGGTTCGGGAACTTCTGTTGGATTTCCTGGGGCTCCTGGGTTTGGAAGAGGAGGTCGGCTTCTTCCACGGCCACTTTCAGAACAGTGACCTGGGGCAGTAACTCCAGTACCGCAGCGGGAGCAAGGCTAGGATCGGGCCAGAACATGGGTCGCCAGTTAACGTCGAGAATGATACCGACTTGGTGTTGCTGGGCGAGGTGGTAAGCCGATCGTAGGGTGGATCCGGTGGTTTCGGCGGCGAGGCCCAGGGTGCCGACGACAAGGTATTGGGCGGTGGCGAACCAGTGGGGATCGAGGACTTCGGGGCCGCAAAAGGCATCGGCGAATTGGTTGGTGTCGCGGCCACCGAAGCCTGCGAAACGTCGATCGCCGTGTTCGTCGCGCAGTACGTCCACTTGGCGAGTGGGAGCGCTGGGGTGGCGTTGGATGGCTTGGGTTTGTACGCCGGCGGTTTGGAGAACTTGCAGGAGGTCAGTTCCGGCGGAGTCTTGGCCAATACAGCCGAGGAAGGCGGCGGGGGTGCCGAGTTTGGTGAGGGCGGCGGCGACGTTGGCGGGGGCTCCGCCGGGGTAGCAGGTCCAGGATTGGACAGCGGCGACGCTGGGGGCGGGGTGGTTGGCGATGCGATCGAATAGGACTTCTCCAAAGCAGAGAACGATCGGGTGATTCATAGTGAGTGATGGTTTAGTGTGTTTTTTTAATCCCTGGCGGGTCTTGCTCGGGTCGGTTTTGCGCGGGAGATCCCGGCTGGGGGGACGCTGGCAAGGGCTTCAGGGCAAATCTCCTTGAGGGTACCTCGATTAATGGTGATGGGCTAAGGGTGATGGGGAGAAACACGGAAAAGCGCCCCAGGAGGCAAAGAGAGGGTGCAAAAGGGACAAAACGCCCATCGATCGAGGACTGTCTGGGGGAGAGGTTGCGCTACAATACGCAGATGCCACAGATAGTGGCGCTAATGTTTTGCAGGGTTTACTGATGCCTCAGAATCGATCGGGTGCGGCGGAATTTGTTTCGATGCCGGAGTTTGACCCCGGTTTATGCCGCAATGAGTCGGAGGTAGAGAGTAAGTTTATTGTGGGCTATCTGCTGCCTGCGCTGGGGTACGATCGCTGGTCCTGGTATCAGGAGGTGGCGATCGGGGGGCGAATTCGGCTAGATTTTTTGGCATTTGCGGCGAAGATGCTGCCGCGCACGGTGCAGGATGAGGATCCCCTCTGTTTGGTGATTGAGGCGAAGTCTCCGGCCCAAAATCTCGATCGCCATGAGTACAAGATGCAGCAACGTTATTTGGCGAGTTTGCGGGTGCCGTTTGGGTTATTGACGAATGGGAAGGAGGTACGGGTCTATGAGCGACGGGGCGATCGGGCGGTGTTGGTGTTTTCCTGTGGGGGGGTGGAGGTGGTCGATCGGCTGGAGGAGTTAAGGGCGCTGGTGGGGCGGGAGGCGATGCGCGAGCGGCTGGGGCTAGGGCCGGAGGAGGAGAAGGCCGAGGAGT
>JAYKIB010000286.1:0-3367 GCA_035285005.1 Prochlorothrix sp. | reverse complement strand
CCCCTAGAACCGGAGGCCCCGTTGCTGAGAGGATGTTTGGAAACCTAAGAGAATCCCCCCTAACCCCCCTTGTAAAGGGGGGGACAGCCTTTTCTTCCCCCTTCAAAAGGGGGACTGAGGGGGATTCGGCCAAGGGCCTACGGCCCTTGGCCGAAGTTTCCAAACATCCTCTTAAACGCCGCGAAGCGTTCAAACTTTTACCGCCATGCCCAGGGCAGAAGCCGGGTTCGGTTAGCCCTGCGACCCCACCCCACCCCATCAGTCGCCATACCCTACAGGATGTTGCAAGACATTTCAGTCAGGGAGGGGACTAGCTACACTGGGACTAGGATTTGATCACATGGCGATCGCAAGGAGACTGTCACGATGCCGGGACTCATTGGACTGTTGTTGCTGGGTTTAGTCGGAAGCTTCTTTTCCGGCTTCAAGATCGATCGGGAGTATCAGCGGGGGGTGATTTTTCGGCTGGGGCGATTCCATAAGGTGAAGGGACCGGGGCTGTACTGGACAATCCCGATCGCCGATGAGAAGGTCCGGGTTGATGTGCGAACCAAAACAGTGGATATTAAGCCCCAGGAAACTGTAACTGCCGACAGTGTAACGATTAAGGTTAATGCGGTCCTATATTACCGGATTTTGGATGCAGATCGGGCGATTAACCGGGTGGAGAGCTATGAAAAGGCCGTGTATGAGATTGCGATGACGACCCTGCGCAATGTGGTGGGCCAAAATATTTTGGATGATATTTTGCAGAACCGGGATATGGTCAACGATCGGGTCCAGGACATTGTGGATGAGGTGACGGAACCCTGGGGCATCGTGGTGGAGCGGGTAGAGATTAAGGATGTGGAGATTCCGACGGTCATGCAGCGGGCCATGGCGAAGGAGGCGGAAGCGGTGCGGGAGAAGCGGGCACGGTTGATTAAGGCGGCGGCGGAACAGGAGGCAGCGGCGGCGTTGGCTTCGGCGGCCCAGAGTATTACGGCTAATCCTTCGGCGCTGGAATTACGGCGGTTACAGATGCTGACGGAGATTGGGGCGGAGAATAACACGACAACGCTCTTGATGATGCCGTCGGACTTTATGAGCTTGGCAAAGTCGGCCACCACTTTCTTTGATCAAAAGACAGGTGTGGCGCAACAGGCAGGCACAACGACAGCAGGCACAACGACACCCGAGGCCCAGCCCACTGCTCTAGAGACTGCCCAGCTAGAGCCGGAGATGACGGGATTGGCGGCGTTATCCGATTTGGGGGAGGTGCTGCTGGGTCCAGGACGGGGCGATCGGGTGCAAATCGGGGCAGCAAGTGCAGAGGTGGCTATTACGGAACCGGAAACGGGCGCAGATACAGGGGAGATGGCGATCGGTCCCCAGGAGTTTTTTGCGGCGGAGGAAGCGGATGCGGAGGAGGAGTGGATCGTCTAGGAAGCTGAGATTACGGCAAGCTGGTCTCCTACACAAGCTGGTCTCCTACAACCGATCGATCCGAGACAACCCTAACCACAGCAACCGCGCCCCTCATAACACCGTTTCAATCAGATCCACCAACTTTTGGGCTGCACCTGCCTCCCCCCGCACTTGACGCAATCGATCGCGCACAGCCATCAACCGCCCCGGATCTCGCAAAAACCCCAACACCTCATTCGTCACCTGCTCCACCGTCAGCACCCCCACCAACTCCGGCACAATCATCTCCCCCGCCCACAAATTCGGCCACGCCATCAACCCCAGCCGTGTCACAATCCAGCGGTTATACAACATCACAAACCCAGTCCCCAACCCCGGAATATTCGCAATTAACCCCGGAATTCCATCCCACGCCTTCATAATCTCGGGATAATTACTCGGCACCAACACAATCATCGGAATCCCCAGGGCCCCAAGTTCCGCCGTATTCGCCCCCACCGTCGTCAAACACAAATCACACTGACGCAACCGATCGTGAGCCGGGAACTGGGGATCCAACTCCACGATCGTGCCCCGCTCCGTGCAGAACCGAGGCAGCTGGGGCGGATCGTGAACCAGCGTCGTCGCTGGACCGGGCAGCCTAGCCGCATAGGGATTATGGACCGGTTGCGCATAGCGAGCCAAACTGTCCACCGTCAAAGTCGGCGCAATGGGAATCCAAAATTCCACCGCCGGAAGAATCGCCTGGAGCCGATCGGCCACCGCCAACAGCAACGGCACCCCCACCCCCAACTTGACCGCCTTAGACCCAGGAAGCAGACCAATACGCCACGGTCGATCGGGAACACGCCCCCCCCCAGGCCCAGACCGGGCAACCGCCGGATCGACCGAGGCTTTCGCCGCCGAGATTTGTTCTGGCGAGACTTGTGCTGGAGTCCAGGATCGATCGATCGCATCAGGAGAATCAGACTCCGTATCAATCATCAGATCCCCCACCACCGCATACTTATGACGATATTGGGCCGGTGCCTTCTCCAACACCTTGGGCGACATTACTCCAAAGCGATCGACCCACCGGGGCCAATTCGCCCGCCACTCCCCATAGACCACAATCCTGTAGCCCAGCCGTTTCCCAATCACCACCGGGAAAAACTGATCCCCCCCCAAAAACACCACCACCCCCCGCGATCGCCAGTCCCAATGCTCCGCCGTCCGCCCCCACAACAAAAACGGAAAAAAATGCTCAGCCCCCTGAATTCGGTCTAATTCTGGGTAAGCCTGGGCTTGGCTCACTTCCTGGCCCGAAGCATTATTACAGGGCGATAACACCAGGGAAATTCTCAGCCCTTGGCGATCGTCCCCCCAGCGACGGCGCAGTTCCCGCACCACCGGACGCACCCAAGTGGCCAGCTCCCCCGGCCCATTGGATAGGATCAGAACATCGGTGGGGGGATCGGTTGGGGAAAAAACGGGCACAGGATCGATCGAGTCCATGGTCACTGGGGAACTGGGTACAGGGCACCTCGAAAATCCAAGTTTTCCTCCTCTGACCCACGGCAGAATCAGGGTTGGGTTGGGCGGCGAAGCCGCCCAACCCAATCAATTGAGGTGTCTACAGAAGGGGCGTGGGAGTTGAGACCAGGGGCAATCCAGGGGCAATCCAGGACGATCCCCACGGGCCCCACGTGCAGAGGGACTGCTTGGGGTATGATACTAGGTGGTAAATCGTACGATAACAAAACGTCTGGGTTATGGATATTTTGGCACTCGGTTGGGCTGGATTACTGGCTGTCTTCACCTTCTCCATCGCCCTCGTCGTCTGGGCACGGAACGGAGACAACAGCATTGGTTTCTAACTGCCCCCATCGCAGTGGACTGGTCTAGATCCCTGGGGAATTCCCAAGGCTTTTTGAACCTTCATGGGCCTTTTGAAGCATCCAGCCTAGGGCAGTCCAATCGG
>JAYKIB010000285.1:0-2912 GCA_035285005.1 Prochlorothrix sp. | reverse complement strand
GAAATCTCGGTCCAAAGCACGGAGGGGGAAGGGAGCTGTTTCACGGCGACAATTCCCACAAGGCAGGTGACCGACACCCAGGACACCGCCAGCCTAGCGGAGGTCAATCCCCTGACCCGGTAATGGGGGTCACCAACGGGGATCACCCTGTCATTCGATCCACTCAGAATCAGGGAATCCATCCAGAATCAGGGTTGGGTTGGGCGACCTCACTCCCCAAGCCAGTACATCGAGATAAATTCTATGTTTTCACCGCTTACGCTTCTAAAACCGAGAACGGTACGGATCTCCCTGGTTTTAGGGTTCTTTCTGGCCCTGGTTGCCCTCCCCTGGGTCCTGATCCGGGTTCCGATCGCCCCTGGCGATCCGGGGGCCTATGTGGCTCGATCGTTCCATGACCCCGATGGCATTGGTCGCTTTTACCAGGGGCGAGAGATTGCCCAGGTGATGGGACACCGGGGGGCGCGATGGCTGGAGCGGCCTAGCCGCCAGTGGCAGGAGCAGCCGGATATTCTGGTGCAGTTGCTGGGACTGCGGCCTACGGATCAGGTGGCGGATATTGGTGCAGGAACCGGTTACTTGAGTTTTCGGCTAGCGTCCCAAGTCCCCCAGGGACAAGTCTGGGCGGTGGATATTCAGCCAGAAATGATTGAGATTTTGGAGTCGATCGGCCAGGAGTATGCCGAGAGCCTAGATATCACCAATATTCAACCTATTTTAGGGACAGAGCAAGATCCAAATTTGCCCGACGATCGGATTGATTTGGCGCTGATGGTGGATGCTTACCATGAGTTTGCCTATCCTCGGGAAATAATGGAAAACCTCAAAACTGCCCTAAAACCAGGGGGACGAGTGGTATTGGCGGAATATCGCGGTGAAGATCCCTGGCTTCCCATTAAGCGGCTCCATAAGATGCGTGAAGCCCAGGTGCGCAAGGAGTTAGAGTTCTTGGGATTCCGCTGGCTCAAAACCGATGAGAGTTTACCCCAACAGCATTTGCTCTTTTTTGAGAATCCCTGAAACTGGGTCGATCCCCTGCCCAAGTTTCCACCTCCCCATCGGTTACTACAGATTTTCACCACAGGGCACCTCGATTAATTGTGGCAGGCGGCTTCGCCGCCTGCCATAACCCTGATTCTGCCGTGGGCACCGCGGTCGAACTTTGCATTTTTCGAGGTGCCCCACAGTACCCATGGCAGAATCAGGGTTGGGTTGCGCAGCTTCGCTGCGCAACCCAATTGAGGGATAGGAGGCAATCACGTAGTCACTTCTCCAAATGGCTTGCGATGTCCCTGTGCAATTCCTGTTGTGCTTACCTATGGGATCCTAATATGATCTTTCCATGCCAGGGCCATAAGCCGGTTCTCTCTAGCACTCCCTCGAATCAGAGCCATGGGTAATTTATGTTCGGCCACAACGCTGTTTGTCCCCGCAACCGTTGTCTCTCTTCTGACCTTGACGGGGCCGCTGGTTCTAGCCCAGCCGATCGTCCCCAACGCGGACGGTACAGGAACGCAGGTGACCCAATCCGGCAATCAAATTGACATCACAGGCGGGACCATGGCGGGGTCCAACCAGTTCCACAGCTTCGAGCAGTTCAATGTCCCCACGGACAATACCGCTAATTTCGTCACCCCAGCCCACACTGACAACGTGCTCGGTCGCGTCAATGGCGGCTCAGCTTCGATTATTGACGGTACTGTTCGCGTAACCGGCAGTGACGCAAACCTGTATTTGATGAACCCGTCGGGGGTGGTCTTTGGGGAAAATGCTCGCTTGGATGTCCCCGGTTCCTTTAATGCCACCAGTGCCACGGGTATTGGGGTGGGCGATGGAGAATTTAGCGCCACGGGCCAGAATAACTATGGTTCCCTCGTTGGAGCTCCCAACAGCTTTAATTTTGACCAGCCCACGGGGGCGGTGGTTAATCATGGGGACTTAGCAGTCTCCGAAGGCAAGAGTCTGAACCTAGTGGGCACTACTGTGGAAAACCGGGGCAGTCTCTCGGCTCCGGGGGGTAGTGTCAATGTGATTGCGGTGCCGGGGGCGGGCGATCGGGTCCGCATTGAGCAGGCGGGCATGGTCCTGAACCTAGAAGTGGCCAATGACAACACGGCGATTACTCCCACCTCATTACCGAAGCGCCTTACCGGTGGCGATTTAGACCATGCCAATACGTTGGAGGTCGGTCCTGATGGTGTCGCTCGGTTAACAACGCGACCCAGTGCGGCTCCGGGCACAGCGGTGGTGTCGGGCACCGCAGGCAACCCAGCCCGGATTAATGCCGATCGGGTCCAGGTCACGGGCGGCCAAGTCATTGTCGAAAATGCGGCGATCTCGGCTACCGGGAACCAAACCCAAGTCCTGCTGCAAGCAACCCAGGGGGCCGCAGCAGTGTCTAACAGCACGGCGAATTTAGCAAATTTAGCTGGAATTGGTGGTTTATTGCGGATTCGGGGGGCTGGGGTTGCGGTGGAGCAGAGCCAGATCCGACTGACGGGTTCAACCACTGGGCAGGTGCAAATTGAGAGCCGCGCCCAAGGTGCGGCGCTGGGTACGGCTCTATCGGGGCTGGAGGATGGTATTACTGCCGAGATCGCCGTGGGCAATACGACGATCGCCGATAGTCAAATCAGTGTGGAACTGGGAGCAGATATAGGCGCTACAGGTCCAATAGTGACGGGACAGGTGGATATTCTAGGCCCGGGGCAGGTGCTGATTGCCAGCAGTGATATTGCCGCAAATCAGGTGCGGATTGGTGGTGATTTCCAGGGCCAAGGGGAGGTGGTCACGGCCCAGGACACGATCGTTGATGCGAGTTCTACGATCTCCACGCTCCTCTCTCCCTTTGCCGCCCATGCCAACTTGCCCTTGTCCTCCGATTCTCCCCAATCGCCTTCGGCAAACCCCGG
>JAYKIB010000284.1:0-5468 GCA_035285005.1 Prochlorothrix sp. | reverse complement strand
GGCTGATTTTGGGTTATTACGACAAACGAGATGCAGTCAACTTCCACGCAAAAGCTGAATGTATAGGATTCAGGATGACTCGGAGATGGAGGGTTGAAAGCGGTAGTGTTCTAAGGGGCGAATTTGGCCAATGGTTGCAAAATCTCGATCGTTATGAACCAAGGTTGCTCTATGATCGAGGGCAATTTGAGCGATGAAACAGTCGATCGGGCTGCGAACGGTTAAGCCCTGGCGACGGAGATCGTAGTAAATACGGGCTACGGTTGACCAAGAGGTTGCTGCTAGTTCTAGATCGTCTTGTTCCTCTGCAAAATAAAACCCGATCGTAACCCCAGCCATACCCTATACCTAATACCTAAGGGTTCGCTGCCCTAGGAGCAACCCCAACCCCTCACCCCGCCGTTCCCTGTTCTTGAAGACTTCTTGCCGACATCAACCATGAGCGACACCCTTTTTACCAAAATTATCAACCGCGAGATTCCCGCCGATATCGTCTATGAAGATGACCTTTGCCTTGCATTCCGCGACATTAACCCCCAAGCCCCCACCCACGTCCTGCTTATCCCCAAAAAACCGATCCCCAAACTCTCCGACGCAACCCCCGACGATCACGCCCTCCTCGGTCACCTCCTCATCAAAGTTGGCACCGTTGCAGAGCAACTGGGACTCAGTGACTTTCGAGTGGTGGCCAACAACGGCGAAGGGGCCGGACAAACCGTATTCCACCTCCATCTCCACATTTTGGGTGGACGACCCCTGAACTGGCCCCCCGGTTAAACCGCCACGTCCACCAAGGGCTATCCCTAGCGCCTTAACGATCGCTCCAGTAAATCCCGCGACGGCTCTACCAACGACCAGGAACCATCCGGTTGTTTCCGTAACGTGGCAAACTGGAGCATTTCCCCTGCCCCGATCGTCTCTCCCTGCTTCACCGCACCCAGCTGAGGCCGGTGCAGGCCACACAGCCGAAAGAGATAGGCAGGTACCCCCGGCGACGAGAAAATAACACAATCCGGCATATGGGGCCGCACTTCCCCCCCAAAAGGAGCCTGAACCTTGCCCCCCTGGAGTGCGATCGAGATATCGCCCAATCCGCCCACAATGCGGTAATCCGCCACCCGCTGTCCGATTTCCAACTCCCACTGCTGCTGAACCTGTAAGGCTCGCGCTGCCGGTGCCTCCGGTCGCTTCCACCAGAAATGACCCACTACTAAGCCAATTATCCCCGCAATCCCCGCAACTTTAGCGATAAAGGAACCGGTAACCCGCATATTCATCTCCTTCATAGAGAACAACCAACCACGTTTCAGGATCAAACTCTAGGGGATAGGCTTCCCGCAGGGCCGGAGTGCCGGCTCGGATCTGGACCGATGGCATGATGCAGTAAGGTTCCGCAATAATGGCCTGGATTCGCTGTTTTGGATCACGCTCGGGTATCGTCAGCAGTTGGGCGAGTTGGGCCCGTGATAGGACGGTTTGGGGTTGGATCACCTCCTGGCAATGCCGATTCGATTTATGCACTGCACTGGAAAAGACCCGCCCTGGACCGATTAAAAGCACGATCGCCCCTAAAAAGAGGGCAAATAGCCCCCACAGGGACCAGGGTCGAGATAACGGCCCGAGGGGTGGGATTCTAGTGTGAGTGAAAGTCGATCGGGCGGGATGGGATGGGGTAGGGGATGTGGGATGGGAGTAGGAGGGTGGGGACTGGGGCGCTGCGTGGGGGGGCAGACCCGGTGGGCGATGGGGGGGAGGATAGGCAGGGGGGGCAGGGGCATAGGCAGGCTGGGGATGGGGAGAGGCGGGATGCGGCGCATCGGGGTAGGGCCCGTTGGGATAGGCCGCGTCGGGATAGGCCGTGTTGAGATAGGATGCCTGGAGCTGTGAGTTATCAGGATACGGTGCCTGGGAGTATGAGGGGTTAGGATAAGTCATATTTCCGTAATTTACTGCCTGGTATTCCCGTTCTCTAGAAGCGGCGTCATGATAGGGGGGATCGGGGTAGTTTGCATCGGGGTAACTTGCGTCGGGGTAACTTGCGTCGGAGTAGTTTGCGTCGGGATACGTCACCTCGGGATGGGAAACCTCTGTGTGATGCGCGTCCGGATAGGATGAATCTGAGTAAGGTCTGGGAGCCGAAGACTGGGGCATGGGCGGATTTTGGGGCAGACTTGGGGGTGGACCCTGGGGGGCACGGTGGGGATGACGGTAAAGCTGCAATTGGGGCGATCGATCGCCGCCATCTGGCTCCAAGCGCGATCGAGTGGCCTCGGTTTCTGGGGGCCGGGGTGGGGGCGTAGCGCTTGGGTGTTGGGGTCCCCGATCGGACGGGGCGGAAGCTTGGGGAGCCTGGCGGGGAGGCCGGGGCTGGCATGATTCGGGCGATCGGGAAGAATAGGCAGACTGGGGCTGGGATTGGGGCGATGTTGGCTGTGCCATTTCTCCATGGCCTTTGAGTGGTACATATTTACTATACTGCTTGCCCAGGGGAATGCCAATAGGACACTGCGATGAATTGTGGCGTTCGCCACACGCCGCCACCCTGATTGTGCCGTGGACACTACGGTAGTCATTGGGATTGTGCGAGGTGCCCCAGCGGGAGTTGTCCTAGGTGCATAGTGGGGGAGTGGTCCAGATGTTGAGGAGAAGGCTGGGGCATCAATGTAAAATAAACCCGTCCCTTGCTGGCCCGACACTTTGACCCCTGCACCTGTCTTTTCCTCCCCCCAAGCGATCGATCGACCCCAACCCCGATCGAACTACCTGTACCTTTTGCCCTACCTCAGCGCTTACCGCAGTACCATCATCGCAGCCCTAGTCTGCACCTTGGTTTTCATCGCCTTTTGGCCAATCCTGGCCTATCTTGCCGGAGAAGCGGCCCAGTTCCTGGGTAGTGGTCAGGTGCAGGAAATGGGAGAACTGGCGGCACTGATTGCCGGGGGCTTTTTGATCCACAAAGTGGCCCAGTATGGCCAGGACTCCCTCATGGCCAAGGCGGCCCTGGGCATTACCTTTGATTTGCGTCGATCGGTCTATCGCCACCTCCACCGCCTTGACCTGCGCTACTTCGAGCAAGCCAAGACCGGCGACCTCACCTACCGCCTCACGGAAGATGTGGATCGCGTGGGGGAGGCGGTGCAAAAGCTCTTCCATGACACCACGCCCTGCCTGTTGCAACTGGTGGCGGTGATGATCTATATGGTCTGGCTCAACTGGGCGATGACCGTTGCGGCACTGGTGGCGGTACCGCTGATGAGTATTCTGATTGGTTGGTTTGGCGATCGACTCCTGCACTTCTCCCGCCGCAGTCAGACCCAAATTTCGGATCTCTCTTCCCTGTTAACCGAGGTTTTCAGCGGAATCCGTCTGGTGCGAGCCTTTGCAGCGGAAGACTACGAATTAGAACGTTTTAGTATTGCAGCGGAACGGAACCGTCGGGCCCAATACTCGGCTGAGTGGCTCAAGGCGGTGCAACATCCGGTGGTGGGGTTTTTGTATGCCCTCTGTGTGCTGCTGTTGCTGCTGTTGGGCACCTGGCAGGTGGCCCAGGGGAATTTGACCGGGGCAAAGTTCATTAGTTATGTGGCAGCGGTGGCGATGCTGATCGACCCGATCGCCCACCTCACGGAAAACTACAACCTGTACAAACAGGCGGAAGCCTCCGTCGATCGGGTGTTTGAACTGCTGGCGATCGAACCCAGTGTCACGGAATCTCCCGACGCGATCGACCTGCCTCCGATCCAGGGGCGGGTCCAGTACCAGAACGTGACCTTTGCCTATCATGCCGGCCAACCTGTGTTGCGCGGTGTCAGCTTTACCGTCGCCCCCGGCGAAGCGGTGGCACTCGTGGGGGCTTCCGGGGCCGGAAAAAGTACGATTATGAATCTCTTGCCCCGATTTTACGATGTAGTGGGGGGGAGTATCTTGCTTGATGGCTACGATGTCCGATCCCTCACCCTGACGAGTCTGCGCCGCCACATTGGCATTGTGCCCCAGGAAACAATCCTGTTTTCCGGCAGTGTGGCCCAAAATATTGCCTTTGGTCAGCGGGAAATTGACTGGCCGGCGGTGGAAGCGGCGGCACGGGTGGCCAATGCCCACGAGTTTATTACGCAGTTGCCCGACGGCTATCGAACGTTGCTGGGAGAGCGGGGGGTGAACCTGTCGGGGGGGCAACGGCAACGACTGGCGATCGCCCGAGCGGTCTTGCTGGATCCCCAGATTCTGATTCTAGATGAAGCCACCAGCGCCCTTGATGCGGAATCGGAAGCTCTGGTCCAGGAGGCGTTGGAACGTCTGATGCAAAATCGTACGGTCTTTATTATTGCCCATCGCCTCGCGACGGTGCGCAAGGCCGATCGAATTTTGGTTCTGGAGCAGGGGCAGGTGGTGGAATCCGGTAACCATAGTGAGCTATTAGCCCAAAAGGGCAAGTATGCGGCCTATTACGCCCAGCAATTCCAGTAAGTCGGGGGCATCTCACCCGATCCCATCCTTGCCCGCTAGCGAGGATTGGTGGGAATGGGTAGCGGGCGACCGGACAGGTCATACACCGCCACATCCCACTGAGTCCCCACCGCAATACTAAAGGCAACCCGCTGACCATTGGCACTAATTACCGGATCCTGAATAAACCCCGCGATCGCGGGCGTTAGGGGACGAGTGCGCTGGCCCTGGCGATCGTACAGATACAAAATCGATCGACCTTCCCGTAATCCCACAAACACCAGATAGCGACCATCTTCCGAAATGCTGGGATGTTGCACGAGGGTCTCGGCCTGGGCAAATCCCGTCAGGCTAGCATTGAGGCCGGGCAGGGGCAAGGGGCGCTGCTCCTGCAAATCATAGGCATATATTTCCGTGCGGCCCTGGCGATCGGAGGTGTAGACCAGGTAGCGACCACTGATCTGGGGGTCGGCTTCGGTATAGGGACTGTTGACGCTGAGGGGATTGGCACTGAAGGGTAAGTTCAGGACCCGAGGTCGATCGCCACAACTGACCAACCCGATCGCCAGGATTACCCCCCAGGGTCGGCACGGCTGGAAAAACCTGGGCAATAGAGATCGGACAGTGGCTTTGATGCTGACGCGGATCACTGGACAAACGCTTGGGGTTTTCGAGGTCGCCTCATCAAGTCTAATCCAGCCTCATCAAGTCTAGGGCACCTCGATTAATTGGGTTGGGCGGCGAAGCCGCCCAACCCGGGTGCATCCCGTTTTGGAAGCCCTCTCCCTAATCCCTCTCCCAACAAGGGAGAGGGACTTTTCCCCTTCTCTCAGCTTGGAAGAAGCGATGTCCTGAGCGCAGTCGAACGGGCGATGTCCTGAGCGCAGTCGAACGGGCGATGTCCTGAGCGCAGTCGAACGGGCGATGTCCTGAGCGCAGTCGAACGGGCGGTGCCCTGAGCGCAGTCGTTGGCTTCGCCTGCCCGGAGGGCATAGGGGGCTGGGGGATGAGGGTGAATCTGC
>JAYKIB010000283.1:0-20179 GCA_035285005.1 Prochlorothrix sp. | reverse complement strand
GGACTTTTTGACTGAGGCTTGTCGTTCCCATCGTTTCAATCTGACTCCCCCTTCTCTTCTTCCTTCTTCTGAGTCTCTACCTCTAGCCTGAAACCCGCATTCTCTCGTGACCCCCTGAATGGTTACGAATGGGGGTTTGGGTTGGGCGGCTTCGCCGCCCAACCCAATTACAACCCAATTGATCGAGGTGCCCGTTACCAGAATGCCTTTGCTACAGTGATGAAGTCTCATGCCGCATCGTGCAGATACATCAGGTACAAGTAGTGACGGTAGCCAGGAGTGACCGGGGAGTTGCCCCGCCTTGGGTGGTACAACTCTCCCGGTAGGCTGCTGTTGTGAAAGACTGCTGTTGTGACAGATGTCTATTGCCACAGACTTCGATTGCGACAGACTTGGGCATCTCGATTAATTCAAGTTTTCACCGCAGTACCCACGGCAGAATTAGGGTTGTGGTGCGCGGCTTCGCGGCTCAAGCCCAACCCTGACACTCCCATGGGCCAGGTCCCAGCCATTGAGATTCAACAAGTCGGATGAATCGAGGTGCCCTCCCGTTTCACCGCACCCACCCTCCCCCATACCTCCCCTTCCCCACATCATGTCTAACCCGGCCCCCTTTCTGAGTCATCTCAACCCCTCCCAACGGCAAGCCGTGGAGCATTATTGTGGACCGTTACTGGTGGTGGCCGGGGCAGGATCGGGCAAAACCCGTGCCCTAACCTATCGGGTGGCGAACCTAATTCGGCAACATCGGGTCGATCCCGAGAACATCTTAGCCGTGACCTTCACCAACAAGGCTGCAAAGGAAATGAAGGCCCGGATTGAGCTGCTTTTTTCGCAGCAGGTGGCTGAAGATGAGTATGGAAAACCCCTATCCGTGTTGCCAGCAGATGAACAGACTCGGTTGCGATCGCGAGTCTACAAAACCTACATCAAGGATCTATGGGTAGGCACGTTCCATGCTCTCTGTGCCCGCATGTTACGCTTCGATATTGATAAATATCGGGACGATCGGGGCAACACCTGGACCAAGCAATTTTCGATTTTTGATGAATCCGATGTCCAGTCCCTGATGAAGGACATTGTCATTAATGAGCTGAAGCTCGATAAAAAGAAATTTGAGCCGCGATCGGTGCGCTATGCCATCAGTAACGCCAAAAACCGGGGTTGGGGGCCGGAGGAATTTGAACGCGAGCAGCCTAACTATCGAGGACGGGTCATTGCTGAAATTTATGGCCGCTACCTGACCAGACTGGCGGAAAATAACGCCCTAGACTTCGATGACTTGCTGCTGATTCCGGTGCGCCTCTTCCAGCAAAATGAAAGTATTTTGGGCTACTGGCACCACCGCTTTCGCCATGTGCTGGTGGATGAGTATCAGGACACAAACCGCACCCAGTACGATCTGATTCGGCTCCTAGTCACCAATGGCGAATCTCCCAAAACCTATAAGAACTGGGAGCAACGATCGGTTTTCGTAGTGGGGGATGTGGATCAGTCGATCTATTCCTTCCGTTGTGCCGATTTCACCATTTTACTTGAGTTCCAAGAGGACTTTGGCGATGGGTTAGGGGATGAGGATACCCAAACCATGGTGAAGTTGGAGGAGAACTACCGATCGACGGAAAATATTCTCCAAACAGCCAATCACCTGATTCAGAAAAACAGCCAGCGTATCGATAAGATTCTGCGGCCCACCCGGGGACAGGGGGAGCAAATCATTTGCCACCGGGCTGACGATGAGATCGCCGAGGCCCAGTATGTGGTGGGAATGATCCGTCAGTTGGAGCGGGATAATCCAGAGCTAGATTGGCGCAATTTTGCTATTCTCTACCGCACCAATGCCCAATCGCGGGCCTTTGAGGATGTACTGGTGCAGTGGAGTGTGCCCTATACGGTGGTGGGGGGACTACGGTTCTACGATCGGCGGGAGGTGAAGGATATCCTAGCCTACCTGCGCTTACTGGTGAATCCCTGGGATACGGTCAGTCTCTTGCGTGTGATCAATGTGCCTCGCCGGGGCATCGGTAAAACCACTGTCGATCGCCTCGTCAGTGCTTCCCAAGAACTGAACACGCCTCTGTGGGAAGTAATCAGTGATGAGGGCTTAGTCAAAACCCACGGGGGCCGATCGGCCAAGGGATTATTGCAATTTAGCCGGCAAATCAAGGACTGGCAGGATGCAGCGGAGACGCTCAGTGCAGCGGCAATGGTGCGCCAAGTGATGGAGGAGTCAGGCTATATTCAAGACTTAAACAATCAGGGTACGGACGAAGCCGAGGATCGACGTAAAAACCTGGAGGAATTACACAATGCAGCCCTGCAATTTGAAGAAGAGAACGAAGATGCCAGTTTGTTAACCTTCCTCGGCAGTGCCTCCCTCGCCTCCGATGCCGATAGCCAAGATGAGCTAGACAATCGGGTGTCCCTGATGACGTTGCACTCCTCGAAGGGACTAGAATTTCCCGTGGTGTTTCTGGTCGGTCTGGAACAGGGGCTTTTTCCCAATTTCCGATCGATCGATGATCCCGCTGCCCTAGAGGAAGAACGCCGACTCTGTTATGTGGGCATCACCCGCGCCCAGGAACAGCTTGTGATGAGCCATGCCAGCGCCCGTCGCCTCTGGGGTAACCGGGAATATGCGGTTCCCTCCCTCTTCCTTTCGGAATTGCCCCCTGACTTAATCCAGGGTCGTTTACCGGGGGCCGTGGGCCAGAGCCGATCGACCTCGGCCACAGCAACCTCTGCTTCTGCCGCTACTGCTCGATCGACCGCCTCCCCATCCTCCGCCGCGACCCGGGCCCGGTCCCGTTCGTCCGCCCAAGCAGCCCACAAAACCAAAACCCACCGGCCTACCAACGCCGCCCATGGCTGGAAAGTGGGGGAGAAGCTGCTGCATCGTTCCTTTGGGGTGGGACAGGTGACCCATGTGTTTGGCGAGGGGGATAAACAGTCGATCGCGGTCCGGTTTCCCGGCGGCGTGGGTCAAAAAATTCTAGATCCCCGCCTCGCACCGATCGATCCCCTACCCTAGGGCATATCATCCATTAAATGAAAATCAAGAGGTACCCCACCGAAAGCAGGGTACCTCTTGATCCCTAGACCCCAGGCAACAGATGACTACCATCCGATGGCCTAGGGAGTGCTAATCGGTGAGGGGGGAGAGATGGGGTGGGCAGGGGGCTGAAAGCCGGGGGGAGCAGCATGACCGGGCTTGAGCAGAACCCAGCACAGCAACGGGGTCAGAATCAAACTGCTCAGAAAGACGGCTCCACAGAATAAGAGGGCTTGAACCAGTTCAAGTTCCATAATGGTGTCCTAAAGAGTGTCCTAAACGGTGTTCTTGAAAATGACGCGATCACAAGGGACCGGTTTATTGGAGTATCTTGAGGCCAGAAATTCCCTGGTGTGGGAGGAACTCCCCACCGATCTTGTCCGCAACAACTTGGCACTGACGAGGAGCCCGATCGCAACAGGACAGCAGGGCTAAGGATTGACTGGTAGGAGCGCGATTAGGGGCGAGGGGCGAGATCGATCGGGGGAGTCGCTCCCATGTCGCTCCTATAGGGTACGGGGGCAATCCTTTAGCACCCCTAGCTCAGGGATCCTGTAGCAACAGCCCTGCCTCAGGGGGTCGATCCGTTGCCGTAGGACAAGAGGGGCCGCAGGGCGCAGGCAGGAGCCGACGGCTTCGGAGCGGGAGGGGCCACACAGCGGACACAGCCGCGATAGGTCAGCCGAGGCGGAGTTGCACAGGCAGCGATCGCGGGATCGTGACGTACGATTTGCAAGTTGCCGCGATATTTGGCAATGGTGAGATAGGGGTAAGCCAAAGTCGTGGCTTCGTACCGCTGACCACGGAACGACAGAATCATGGGGGTCGCCTCCAGACAAAAGATGTGTCGTGTGAATGGGGCGCGTTCCTTCGGACTCTTAGACGTAACTCGCTTAAGGGGGAATTCCTACTTCCGTCTCCCGACTCGATCAGGTCGCGGGATGAATTGTGACCGGCGGCTACGCTGCCTACCACAATCCTGATTCTGCCATGGGCATGGTGATAAAACTGAGAATCTATCGAGGGGCCCGATCGCGGAATGGGGAGATGAACGATTATATGTATCCATTGTTACGGAATTAATTCTGGCGCGTCAAGAGGACACGGGGCCCGTACTGTAAACTTTTCCTAACCTGGGACCACCCCAGGTCCAGATTTCTAGGGCAGCCGTTGCCCTGGCGGTTAATGCTTGGGTAACGCTGACTCTCCCTCGCCTCCAGTGGAATACACCTTGATCTCCGTCACTAATCTCCGTCACTGATCTCTGTCACTGATCTCCGTCACTCTAGGGCACCTCGAAAAATTTAGATTTCTACTCCAGTGCCCACGGCAGAATCAGGGTTGTGGCAGGTGGCGAAGCCGCCTGCCACAATTAATCGAGGCGTCCTCCAGTTCATCTCCGTCACCCAGGCAACTGGCCACCATCGGGTAGCCATCCCGTTTTGTAGGACCAATCTGAAGACCATCCCCACTGCGCCGGGGATCCCCGCACCCTGTCTTAACCCACCGGTTCATCATCCTATGGTCTCGTTCAACCGATCCTCCGGACTCAACCCCCTTCAGCCGTCGATCCTCAAGCCCCTCTTGCTATACCTGGTGCTCACGGCCCTGGCCGCGGTGATGTTGCTGCCCTTGCTATGGCTCGTGAGTACGGCCCTGAAGTCGCCCAGCGAGAATATTTTTGCCTTCCCCCCCCAACTCCTCCCCCAACAGCCAACGCTGGAAAATTTCCAGCGCGTTTGGTCGATTGAGCCCCTATTTGGCCGCTATTTCCTCAATAGCACGATCGTGGCAGGGCTCACGGTTTTATTTAATGTCGTCTTTTGTTCCTTAGCCGCCTATCCCCTGGCGCGGCTCACCTTCCCAGGCCGAAATCTGATCTTCTCCCTAATCGTCGCCACCATCATGATTCCCTTCCAAATCGTGATGATTCCCCTTTATATCTTGGTTTTCCGCCTAGGACTGCTCAATACCTACTGGGGTATGATTTTGCCCTCCCTCGCGTCTGCCTTTGGCATTTTTCTCATGCGTCAAGCCTTCCAGGGCGTGCCCAAGGAACTGGAGGAAGCAGCCCGCATGGATGGCTGTTCGGAGTTGGGAATTTGGTGGCATGTGATGTTGCCAGCGGTGCGTCCCGCCACCATTACCCTGGCGCTGTTTGTCTTCATTGGAGCCTGGGGAGATTTTCTCTGGCCGTTGATTGTGCTGCGGGACCAGGAAATGTACACGCTACCGTTGGGAGTTGCGACCCTGGCCAGCAGCCTGTCGCGGGATGAGCGCTTGGTGGCGGCGGGTTCAGTTCTGTCAATCTTGCCGATCGTGCTGGTGTTTGTCGGTCTCCAGCGCTATATTCTACCGACCCAAAGCGGGAGCGGCCTCAAGGGATAAGAACCACAGTTAGATTCCCCAGACTGGCCCCAGACTGGCCCCAAACTGACCCCATTGAGCGATCATGCAGATCGCACGGTTCGCAACCGTAGCGTACAAGACCGGAAGATCCCCCACCTCCGCAAACAACGCCCCGTACCCGATGTCTCCACCGGATTATGCAGGGCATTCGGCGTCCAGCCAGATCTCCCTACACCTGAGTCGAGGGTTGGGGCAAAGGAGAAGCAGTGGTTGACGTGGCCATCAGGGCTGTGAGCGCCATACCCGCATGGACCGTACTCAGTTCGCGGAAGGGTTGCAGCAACAGATCGATCGCAACGAGGGGAACCAAAATTGCCTCTAGGGGAAGGCCCAGGATATCCAAAACGGGAATGATGAGAAACAGCAAATCATCGCCTCCCGTGGCCGTGGAGGTGGCCGTACTACACAGCGCCACCCCCCCAATCAGGATGAATAGATCGGTGATATTAAGAAATCGATCGTACAGGCCCGCAATAAATAGAACCACAGCAATCAAATAGACAAAGGATCCCACCCGAAAAATGGTAATAGAGATGGGAATCACCAGATCCACCGTTTCACGATCGAACCCCAAAGCCCCTTTAAAGGCCGTAATACTGGAGGGAATTGCCGTCACCCCCTCCTGACTCGACAGAACCAATAGACTCGACTCACCCAGGGCCGACACCACAGACATTAAGGGACGTTGGGACCGTTTCCAGATAATCAGGATACTCGCGATCGACGTAATACCGAAGAAGACCAGAAGTGTCACCACAAAATTACGCATGGCCCCAAAATCTGACCAGTTCACATTTTGCGACAGGCTCGCCACCTGAATACAGAGTCCAAAGGGAACAAATAATCCAACCCATTCTGTAATCTGGGTCATGGTTTCATACACCTGTTCCAAGAAGCGAGGTAAAAGTGCCATCTTGAGGGATCGATTAATGCCCATCACCAATCCAAACAGCAGAGAGAAACAAACCACCTGAATCGCCTGATCATCCCGCAAGGCCGTGAAGATATTATCCGGAATCACACTAGAAATAAACGTGAGGACTGTAGCGGGTTTATCCTGGCCTATATTCTCCGAGAGAAAGTTAATATCTAAGGGTTCCTCAATACGACTAATCAGCGCACCGAGATCGGTCAAACTAGCCTCATCGATATTTTGTCCCACATTCAGGAACTGGCTGTAAACCACAACCGAGAGGAAGGCAACCCCAAAACTCACCCCACTACAGACGAGAATACTCTGGAGTTTGGCTTGGAAGTTTCCGATGCGCCAGAACTTCGAGACCGACAAAATCAAGCTGGTCATCATAATGGGCAAAGCCCACATTTTCAGCAGGTTGAAGTAGGCATCACCTGCGGGCTCTAGGCGACCGACCCAGCTGGGTTTCAGAAAACTCAGGGCAAGGCCGACGAGAATGCTACTGACCAACACCCCGTAGCTATGGAAGAGGTCGAGGAGTAAGTTCCAGCGGTTGGTTGTGTTGTTTGCCATTACAGCGCGTCAAACGTGATGAATAGGGGACGATCCTTCGATTACCTCGATGAGTCGAGGGGGACATCTCACTTTGGCAAGTCGGGCCCTCATCCCCTAGCCCCTTCTCCCAAGCGGGGAGAAGGGGAAAAGTCCCTCTCCCTCTTTAGGAGAGGGATGTAGGGTGAGGGCTTCCAAAACGGGATGTACCCGAGTCGAGGGGGACGGTAAAACCAGCGGCCCTGCCCCTAACTTGAATGGCACCGGACTCCAACGTTGGGGCATCGTTGCAGAGCCAAGGGAGATGCAGTCTCCCTGTTGTGCGGGGGACCGATCCCCCGCCAATCACTCACAACAGGGGTAGTGCTCATAACCAGAGCATACCAGGGCATACCGGCGCCAACTAGGCTTGGACGAGGTACCCAAAAGCGTCGGATCTCGGCGTAATTTGGAGGGGGTGTGGGAACGGCGAAGGTTCCTCCACAAAATCGCCGCTAACACCTAGGATTCGGTGAGAATGGCGCTCCGGCTTACCTCCTGGGCCACAAAGGTGGTGGACGCAACGCTCAGATTGAGCGTGCAGAGAGTCCGGAGGGGGTTGAGCAGCGGATCCACAGCAATGAGGAGAATACTGACCGATTCTAGGGGCAGATTGAGGGGCGTAAGAACAAAGGTGAGCGCCGAGAGGGTGGCAATACTAGTGGACCCGGTACTCGCAATCCCCGCAAGGGTTGACCCTAGGAGAACCGTCACAATCCCCTGGATAGAGAGGGGTTTATCATACAGTTGCACCACAAACACACTGGCCATCGTAAAGTAGCCAATTTGCCCAAAGCGACCGACCATAATGGCAACGGGAAGCACCGTATTACTGGTTTGCCGATCGCACCGAAACGTGGAGGTCAGAACCTTTGTTGCCAGGGGAATTGCCGTGAGCGCATTGCTGGTTGCAAGGGCCACCAGGTTCGATCGTTGCAGGGCCTTAAACGTTTTGGAAAAAGACAGCTGGGTGGTTTGGGCAATCACAAACAGGCTAGACACATAAAATAGAGTAAACATGACTACACTACAGAGCACAAATTTACCCATAATCCGAATTGCATCCAAGCCAGTGATCGCTACTTGGCTCGCAATCAAACTCAACAGACCCAACGGTAAGAAGAGAATGAGCCAATCAATCAGTTTACTAAAGGACTGATAGATATTGTCAAAAACTTCAAAAACAGGATCCGAAACCTTTTGCTGTCGGTAAGAAGTACCCAGGGATAAACCAAAAAGAATAGCGGCAAAGAGCACTTGTAGAACATTACCGTTACTCAGGGCATTGAAGATATTTTCCGGGACAATATCAAGCAAGAAGGTACCCAGGGGATCGGGTTCAGGAATACTGGCAATCGCCAGCTCCAGCGGGATTTCCAGATCGAGACCCGACTCATCCAGAATCAAAATCCCCAGGTTTGACAGCGTTGTGGGGTCTAAAAATCGTCCGGGTCCCAGGGCCGAGGTGATGAGAAAACCACTGGTGCTAACCAGGAACATCGTAGCCAGAAAAACCTGACAAAACCGAAGTAGATAGTTACTAAAATGGGGTTGGGCGACAAGAGACGCAATATTTAAGATAATACCCGAAATCAAAATGGGCAGAACACACATTTTGAGGAGTGAGAGGTACAGTTGACCCACTGGTTTGAGCACTGCGTCCACCTCAGGGCTTTGAATCCCGAGGATAATGCCCAGGGTGAGGGCAAAGAGCAAGGCCCAAGGGCTGCGTAAAAAGGCACGAAGTTGCTTCAGCGACAGAGGGAAACGGTTTGACATGGCGACGCGTCAGGGCACGGAGGATAGCAGACGGGCTTGGTCTCGGGCTGTTTGAAGAATGCGGGTCACTTCCTCAGCGGTAATAGGACGGTGGAAGAGAAAGCCTTGGGCAGTGTGGCATCGGATCGAGCGAAGAAACTGGGCCTGCTCCGGTTCTTCCACCCCCTCGGCAATGAGGTCTAGCCCGAGGCTGCGTCCTAGGGTTACGATTGCAGCCACAATATGGGAAACTTTAGCATTTTGGGCCAAATCTCGAACAAAGGATTGATCAATCTTTAGGGTGTGGAGGGGGAGAAGTTGCAGTCGATTTAGGGAAGAGTAGCCGGTACCAAAGTCATCGATCGACAGGCGCACCCCAAGACCATGGAGTTGGTCCAGAATGCGGCGCGTAAATTCCAGGTCTTCCACAGCGACGGACTCGGTGATCTCCAGCTCCAAGTAACGGGGATCCAGACCACTGTTTTGCAGAATACCCTGGACCGTCTCCACTAGATTCGGCTGACGGAACTGACGCAGAGACAGATTGACGGACATGATGATGGGGGGCAAATCATCCACCTGCCAGCGATAGGCCTGTTGGCAGGCTTCCCGCAGCACCCATTCACCAATTTCAATGATCCAACCCCGATCCTCAGCCATGGGGATAAAGAGACCGGGAGACACGAGGCCACGGGTGGGATGCTGCCAGCGTAGGAGAGCTTCTAGGCCAATCACTTGCTGATTCACAAGACTGACCTGGGGCTGGTAGAACACCTTTAACTGTTCCCGCTCTAGGGCATAGCGCAGATCTCGCTCTAACTCGAGGTCCGCTGCGCCGGAGCCATCCTGGGCATGGTAAACCGCGCAGGTATTGCGCCCCATATTCTTGGCTTTGTACAGCGCAATGTCCGCTTGGCGCACCAGCTGATCCCCTGTGAGGTGGGTCCCGGAGGCGGTGAGGGCAAGGCCCACACTAGCACTCGTGTGGATCTCGTGGTTGCGCAGGAGGAAGGGGGCATCCAAAGCACTGAGAATTTTTTGGCCGATGGAGAGGGCTTCATGCTCGTCGGCGATCGGCCAAAGAATAAGCGTAAACTCGTCCCCCCCCCAACGGGCCAGGAGATGGGAGGGTTCCAGAATACTTTGCAGGCGCTGGGTCACCGCCTGGAGCAGCTGATCCCCCAGGGCATGACCGAGGCGATCGTTCACTTCCTTAAACCGATCGAGATCTAAAAACAGCACCGCCAGGTGCTGCTGGGAATGCCGGACCTGTTGCAGTGCCTCATTGAGGCGCTCCTGGAACAGGGAGCGATTCGCCAACCCCGTGAGAGCATCGTGGGTGGCTTGGTAACGAATGTCGGCTTCGGCATGTTGCCGCTCCAGGGTAGCGCTGAGGCTACTGGCCAGGGTAATCAGCAGGTCACATTCCTGGGGAGTCCAGTGCCGACGGGTTTCGCAGGTTTGGAAGCTGATATGTCCCCAGAACTCCGGTCCCCGTTGCAGTCCTTGGATCAACAGGGACTGTACCCCATCCTGACGCAGCATAGCCTGCACCGGAGTCGGAAAATCAGCTCGGGATCCTTGGATCATCTCACCCTCCAACAAACGTTGGTACCAGTCCTGGAGCCCCAGATGGGTATAGTTGCGGTTTTGGCTATGGTCAGCCTGGAGCAGGGAGGAAATGCCCGATCGAACCCACTCCAGCCGCAGACTCATGGCCAGATGTCCTTCCTGGGGATCGGGATGATTCTCATAGAGGCAGACCCGATCGACCTCGGTGGCTTCCCCCAGGATGGCAATGGCCTTTGCCATGGCAGCGGTGTGGTCCATATCGGTGAGGAGGCATTGGGTCGCCTTCGCCATGGCCTGGAGCAATCGATCGCGTCGGGCCACCTCACGCTCGGCCTGGTGGCGGGCCGTCACATCGGTCATCAAGATCCGCAGCAGCTCGCTCTCGGGCAGCAAATGAATGGCTTGCTCAAAATAGCGCCCCGCCACTTCAATGGTGCGATGCCAAATTTTGGGCAGGGACTGATCCGCAGCCAAGGGCACCAGGGTATGCAAGAGCGGATGTTCGTGTTGCTGGTCCCGCAGGTCAGGGAACTGTTTCAGGGCAGCGGGATTGAGATAGGTAATACGGCCGCCAAACTCCACCTCCATCACCGGGGTTTCCATCAATTCTGGAAATGAAGCGAGCCGCAGAATTGAGGCCTCACTGGCCTCCTCCGAGGCTAGGGGTTCCGTAATGATGGTCGCCCGCTCCTGGCGGGTCAAGGCGTTCAGAGCTTCAACGGGATTATCCGCATCACAGAGGGTGCGATATTCCGCATCAGCCAGGTTCATCAGGGCAAAGTAGTCCGCCTTGACCGCATGGACCCCAAATTCAATTAAATCCCCATGGCGAAGATCGTGGGAGAGCACCCGTCGGCCATTGACATAAACTCCATTGGTGCTCCGCTTCTGGTTGATTCCACCGTCGATAATCCGAAACCAAAACCGATCGTTATCCGGCGAGGTGACTCGAAGCAGCATGGCATGGTGGCGGGAAACTGCCTGGGCATAGAGCACGATCTGATTTTTAGCATCTCGCCCAAGACTGTAACTCACGGTATTGAGAGGAATGAGGCGCTGACCCTTGAGATCAGAGATCACTAAAAAGTGGCGAATCACCTCTCGCTCGGATTGGTTCATAGGGGGTAAAGACGCAACGAGGAATAGAGAAGGATTAGGAGGACAGAGACCGGGAGGGCGCTGGCTTCCCCAGACCCGGTTCCAGGAAGAGGACGATAGGGCAAAGGAGCGTGCGGGAGTCTAGGGGAAAGCATGAGGCCACTTGGGGCGAGACTGAAGGGCAAAATTACCAGGGACCATCACCAAGGAGTATCACCAGGGCACATTACCAGGGACCATCAACGGGCACAGCCAAACGGTAGAGCCAAGCAGCAGGACAAAACGACAAGACAACAAAACGAAAAGCAGTGGGCGATCGAAGCAGCAATCGAGTCAATGAATGGGATCCTGCGAGGCGATGAAGAGAACCCTCAAACCGGTCTAAAACTGCGGGTCGGCTGGAAAACCGGACTGGGCGGCTAGCCCTCGCATCCCGTTGACACAGTAGGATCGTTAGGATCGCTCGATTCCTTGGGGCTGGTCGCGCACTCGAAAAATCACAGTTTTTACCCAGTGACCCGCGTCAGAATCAGGGTTTGGGTTGGGCGGCGCAGCCGCCCAACCCAATTAATCGAGGTGCCCAACAGGAATAGCCAGGAATCACCCAACATAGCCGGGGGTAACGAGGCGTATCTTCCCAATCCGTCAGAAAGCCAGCGGCAAGACCGCTACTCCCCGGACAGATCGTTAGCCACGGGGCGACTTTCCTAGGGATAGCTACAGGCGCAAACGCCGGAATTCTGGGTTCTTCAGATTACAGGGCCTGATGGGACCCTAGGGTCCCATCAGATCAGAGAAGCATGCCCCCCCCGCTACGCGGGGCTTCCTTCACTCCTCAAACGGTCCTGAGCAACCGGACCGTTGCCCTTCTGATGAATGGGGGTGAGTGGCCTGTGTGTCGTGATCCCGCAGATCTGACTTGGGGCACTGGCCTCCCATTGCGGTTCCAGTGATTTGAGCACCCAGGGTGACCAAGACATCCTGCGGTTTATCTTAATGCAGCTTAGAAAATGTAGCCTGGGAAATTAAGGTTCGCGTTACGGATCGTAGGAACGAAGCCCTAAGCGGGGAGTGGGAGTAGGAGGCTTCTCGGCCATAGAAGGCTCCTAGGCGATCTGTCAACCCAGGCCAATTCCAGCATCTTGCAGAGGCATCGGGTACAGGCAGTCGCTCCATCTTGTACGGTACTGGTGCGAACCGTACGGCATACCCACGTCACTTCAAAAGGTCCGGGGTTGGTTTAACGAAAAACAGGAAGGCTGTGATGGCACAGTTTCCACCTTCCTCGGATCTCGGCTTCGGGACCAAAGGCTATACTTGAGGCTCAACGATCGCCCTATGGCAGCCAAAAAGTTGCATCGGCCCCATGCGACCCCAGGTTACGTTAAGCCACTCCGGGGAGAGCATCCCCGCTGCGCAGGAGGTCCCCCACCTCCCCTAGCCTCACCCCGCCCATCCTCTGCCATCAGCAACACAGCAGGACCAGACGGCTCCGTGACAGGTGACGTGTGCTGCGATCGAGGAGTGCTATTCTGCAGGGTACCTCGATTCCTGGTGATGGTCATGACGGCGGGCGGCTTCGCCACCCACCACCCACCCTGATTCTTGCGGGGGCCATCTCCCAAACATTGGGATTAATCGAGGTGCCCTGCGACTCGTAAGGTTTACTCGTAAGGTTTAAGTGTTACCCCCCCACCAAACCGCCTATGGATTCCAGTTTTGACCTCACCCTGCTCATGGTAATCACCGTGCTAGCAGGCATTGGGGCGCAGGTCTGTGCAGACTATTTCAAGGTGCCCAGCATCGTCTTTCTGCTGTCCTTTGGCATTCTTCTGGGGCCAGATGGTTTGGGCCTCATTCACCCTAGCCTGTTGGGGACAGGCTTGGAAGTGATTGTGGGCCTGTCCGTGGCGCTAATCCTATTTGAGGGGGGGTTAAGCCTGGAACTGCGGGACCTGGGACGCGTCTCCGGCAGTTTGCGCAACCTGGTGACGATCGGCACCATGGTGACCCTCGTGGGGGGGGGGATGGCAGCCCACTGGCTCAGTGAATTTCCCTGGCCGATCGCCTTCCTCTACGCCTCGATCGTGGTGGTGACCGGTCCCACCGTCATTAGTCCACTGTTGAAGCAGGTCAAAGTGGAACGTCAGGTGGCCACCATCCTCGAAGGGGAAGGCGTGCTGATCGACCCCGTGGGGGCGATTTTGGCCGTGGTGGTCTTGGATATTATCCTCAACGGCATGGATGCCTCGGCCCCCATGACCATTCTGGTGGGGCTCACGGCCCGCCTCGGCATCGGCGGACTGATCGGCGTGATCGGCGGCCTCCTGGTGGGGGTCTTCCTCAAACGCGCCACCTTCATGTCCGAAGATCTCAAGAACCTGTTGGTGCTCGCGAGCCTGTGGGGCTTGTTCGGGCTAGCCCAGCTTCTGCGCAGTGAATCGGGCCTGATGACCACCGTCGCCTTTGGTATCACCCTGAGGGCGGCAGCCTTGCCAGAAGAGCGACTGTTGAGGCGATTTAAAGGCCAGCTCACCATGCTGGCGATCTCAGTTTTATTTATTTTATTGGCCGCTGACCTGTCGATCGCGACCCTCTTTGCCCTGGGTTGGGGGGGGCCGCTGACGGTACTCGCACTGATGCTACTGGTCCGGCCTGTCAATATCTGGGTCTGCACCTGGCAGAGTGACCTCAACTGGCGACAAAAACTTTTTATGGGCTGGGTTGCACCTCGGGGCATCGTTTCTGCCTCCGTGGCTTCCCTATTTGGTATTTTGCTCACGGAACGGGGCATTAACGGCGGCGAAGCCATTAAAGCCCTGGTTTTTTTAACCATTATTATGACGGTTTTCCTCCAGGGGCTAACCGCAGGACTCTTTGCCAAAACCCTAGGCATTACCTCCACCCAAGCCACCGGTGCGGTGATTGTGGGCTCTAATCCCCTCAGCCGCCTGTTAGCGCGGCTTTTCCAAGAGCGGGGAGAAGAGGTGGTCATCATTGATACCGACGAGGAAGACTGCGAAAAGGCCGAACAGGAAAATATTCGGACGATTTTAAGCAGTGCCTTTGATGAATCGAGTCTAGAATCCGCCGGTATTGAGGAAACGGGGACATTCTTGGCCATGACCAGCAACGGGGAGGTCAATCTAGGGGTCGCCCAGCGCACGGTGGAGGAATTTGGCCCGCCTCGGGTGTTGGCCCTCTTCCCTCGGGATCCCCAGGCCGGCCCCCCCCCCAACAAAAAAATCATGCAGGCATTTGCACCCGAACTACCCCTGAAAAACTGGAACCAGTACCTGGAGGATGGGGCCGTGAAGCTGGGAGAAACGCGGCTGCGGTATTTTGGGCTGGAGTTTCAGCAAGCCCATTTGCAGGCCCTCATCCGATCCCAGGAGTTAATTCCGTTACTCCTGGAGCGAGACGAGCGAGTTCAGGTCATTGCAACGGCGGATGAATGGAAACCGGGCGATCGCATTGTCTACTTACTCCACGATCCTAAACCAGCCCTACTCAAGCGGCTCTCCGGCTCCAGTTCCAAGCAATTAGTGGCAGAACGGCTACCGGCGGTGGAGGAAGTGCCGATCCCCCTCAGTCCTCCGCCTATCCCCGTGAGTTCTGAAGCCGCTCCCAGCCCTGAAACGGAACTGGCGATCGCAGAAACTGCGATAACAGAACATGAAGGTACAAAACACGAAAGTGCGCAACACGAAGGTGCGCAACACGAAGGTGCAGAGAACACGACCACAGAAACTCAAGCCACAGAAACTCAAGCTGCAGAAACTACTGCGGTGGCAGGACATACAACCACAGCGCACGAGACCGCAGCCACTGGAGCAAGCGACTCTACCACAGGTGAGGCCACCGTGGGGAATGGGAGGGGCGCGATCGGAGGAGACACGATCGAAACGACCGTATCCCGTGCAGAGCATTCCGGGACAAAACATTCCCGCCTCGAAACCCCTGACTCAGAGTAAGACCGAGGGGGGAATCCGCCATTGAGAAGGGTGCCAATCCCGATCGCTCCCGTCCACACCCCAAAGGATATTTGAAAACTTCGGCTAGGTGCCGTCGCCCCTTGCAGAATCCACCTCAGTCCCCCTTTATAAAGGCAAAGAAGAGGTGCCCGAAGGCAGTGCCCTAGGATCGATGCGGTTCATAGAACAGAATGCGGTTACCCAGGGGATCCTGAACAAAAAACTCCCGACCATGGCTCGCCATTTGCATCGCACTCGGGCTGAGGTGGAGGTCGCAACACCGATCGATCGCCCGATCTAAATCACTCACCGTAATGCACACACTCAGGCTGCCGCCGATCGTGGACCTGAATTGGTCCGCCTGATCCGCCTGGGGTTGGAACAGCGCAAGACGCAGGCCCGGAATCCGAAACTCCCCATAGCGATCGGCCTGATAAACCTGGGGATCCTGATCCAACAGATCACGATAAAAGGTCACCAAGGCATCCAAATCCGACGTTCCGATCGCAATGAAGCCAGACCGGATCCAGTCATCGCCAGCAGATTCAGGGGACATAGACAAGAACGCTTGCGTACCAACAGAAGTGCGAACTCGTAGACCACGGCTTAAATCCCGTCTTCCGTTAGGCATGGGATCGCACCCACTTTGTGGGTGCGATCCCCGAACGATAACGGTGGCCATCGAGCACCTCGATTCATTGTGGCGTGTAATTGTGGTGTGGGGCTTCGCCGCACACCACAACCCTGATTCTGCCGTAGACACTACGGTGAAAAGTTGAATTAATCGAGGTGCCCTGAGGGCATTCTGGGTTTGAATGATGACAGCCCCTAGGCTTTAACCAAAACACCGCGCTCTTTTTGAATCGGCAGGACATCGAGAATGTCCAATTGGGCGCAAAATTCCAAATCCGCCGTATTGTTGAGCCGCAGGAGACGCTGGCCGTGGCTAGCATGGTGGAACAGCTCCACTAGACGATCGCGCCAGTGCTCAAACAGCGCCGCCGCCGCCACCACTTCATCATTGCCCGCCAACTCCACCAATGGCACTCCCAGCACTTGGCTAAGGTGACTGGCGATCGCCCCGGCACAAACCGTATCTTCCAGGGAAAAGCTTCCTTCCCAGCCCGATCCCACACACCAAATCGTTTCCGGCTGGGTCTCCTGCAGATAGGACACCACCCGTTTCCGATTAACCAAGGCCGCAGTCACAACGGTGGGGGCAGCTTCAACCCGTTGCAGGGCGCGGGTGCCGTTCGTGGTGCTCATAAACATCCGCTTCCCCGCAAACACAGCAGGGGTACAGTCCAAGGGTGAGTTACCCAGGTCACATCCCTCCACCTTTTTGCCCCCCCGTTCCCCGGCCCGAAGGCGTTTCTCGGGCGGCCATACTTCGCTCACCTTCATCAATGTTTGGAGGTCGCTGAAGGCTTGGACGGCTTCGGCTCCGGCTTGAAAAGCGCTGGCGATCGTGGTGGTGGCCCGCAGAACATCAATGACAACGGCGCAGGCAGGTTGAGAGTCTGAGGGAGTTAGTTCAGGAGTGTGGAACAGAAAGAGTTTCACAGGTCACTAGCGCTTGAGTAGGGTGAATGTTGGGAACAGAACTGTCGGTGTAAGTCGTGGGCACCTCGATTAATTGTGGTCGGCGGCGAAGCCGCCGACCACAACCTTGATTCTGCCGAGGGCACTGTGGTCGAAATTTGAATTTTTCGACCACAGTGCCCTCGTGTTTAACAACTTTTTCATGGTTTATCTTCCCATCTTATGGGCACCTCGAAAAATCTAAGTTTTTGGGAAGTTCCTATGCCAGAATCGGGATTCGGTTGGGCGGATTGGCCGCCCAACCCAATTAATCGAGGGGCCCAGACAAACTCCCAACAGATAAAATTCCCTCCAGGAAGTTGCTCCCCCCCTGTACAACACTTGCAGCACTTGTAACACTTGCAGCACTTACAGCACTTGCAGCCCTAGGCGCCACCGCGCCACACAAAACTGAAGTGACCCTGCCGCAGGCAGGGTCACTCCCGGAACCTGATGCATCGACAAGCTGCAACGAGGCAAAGGAACCAGAATATTGCGACCAGAATATTGCGAATTGTGACGGCCCTGACGGGCGATCGGTCCCCAGGGCTACCAACGGGGTAAGGTGAGATCTTGGGATTTTGCCTCCGGGATCCTGGAATCTGCGGGGGATTTTCCCAAAGCCGATCGGCTTTTTACCCTGCTTTTTACCCACGCCGTTAGTCCGTCATCTTGTTCACTGCCATGGTTGCCAGCCCCCCCCGTACAATTCGCATTGGTTCCCGTAAAAGCCAGCTTGCCCTTGTCCAAACCCACTGGGTTCAGGGGGAATTGCAGCGGGCATTTCCCGATCGCACCTTTGAAGTGGAAACCATGAGCACCCAAGGGGACATCATCTTAGATGTGGCCCTGGCCAAGATTGGCGACAAGGGACTCTTTACCAAAGAGCTAGAAGTGGGAATGCTCCAGGGCCAAGTGGACTTTGCCGTCCACTCCCTCAAAGATTTACCCACCAACCTGCCCGAGGGCTTGATGTTGGGATGCATCACCGAGCGGGAAGATCCCGCCGATGCCCTAGTGGTCCATGAAAACTTCAAATCCCACAAACTCGAAACCCTGCCCGAGGGCACCGTCATCGGGACCTCATCCCTGCGGCGCTTGGCCCAACTGCGCCACTACTACCCCCACCTCACGTTTAAAGATATTCGAGGCAATCTCAACACCCGCCTCGGCAAACTGGATGCCGGGGAGTACGACGGCATTATCTTGGCCGTTGCCGGTCTTCAGCGCCTGGGTATGGCCGATCGCATCCATCAGGTCATTCCAGCGGAGATCTCTCTGCACGCCGTCGGTCAGGGTGCCCTCGGGATTGAGTGCCGCACGGAGGATCCGGAGGTGCTGGACATTATCAAAGCCTTGGAACATACCCCCACGGCTCAACGGTGTCTGGCGGAGCGCGCCTTCCTGCGGGAGTTGGAAGGGGGCTGTCAGGTGCCGATCGGGGTCAACACCGCGATCGGCAATGGCACCCTGACCCTCAAGGGAATGGTGGCCAGTTTGGACGGCCAGCGTCTCCTCAAAGACGAGGTCAGCGGAACCCCCGAACAAGCAGAGGATTTGGGTCTAGCCTTGGCGAAAAAGCTCCGAGATCAGGGAGCTACGGAAATCCTGGCTGAAATTTTGGCCACGATCGATCGAGAAGCCTAGGTTTCGCCCCGGCTTAAATTCACTCCGGCCTACAGCCCCTTACAAATGTATCCGATCCAAGCAGTTGCCCCGCCTTCGGCGGGGCAACGCTTTTTTTTACACGACTACCGGACACTTCGATTCATTGTGTTGGGCGGCGAAGCTGCCCAACACAACCCTGACTCTTGCGTGGGTCAGCTCCTCAGAATCCGAATTAACGAGGTGCCCTACCGGAAAAATACCTCATATTTGGCAGGGCAACGCTTATTTTGTCCGCCACCATCGGAAAACCACCGCGCAGTCAGCGGAGTAACCTGTGTTTTATACGGTGCAGTCCAGGAAATGACCTCGCCTTGGGCGGGGCAACGCTTGTTGTATACAGTACTGGTGCGAACAGTATTGTAAATTGAACTCAGGACAGCTCAGTGCTTGGCAAATGGGAGGCAAAACTTGCCCCCCGCACGTGACGTTAACAGGCGTAATAGCAGACGCTACAGGAAGCGTGATTGAGGCCCGATCAGTCCGGGATAGTACCCCCCACTACTGCACCAAGAGGACACACAGCAATGGATAAGTCCGTTGGGCAAGCGTATCACTCTGATATCGCAAGGGTTTTACAGTTAATGGGCACCTCGAAAAATGCAAATTTCTACCACGGTGCCCACGGCACAATCAGGGCTGTGGCCGGCGGCTGCGCTGCCGGCCACAATTAATCGAAGTACCCTAATGACTAGTGACACGCCCCAGGGTGAGCTTCAACTCCACTCGGCCCACCCCAAACCCTGATTCTCGCGTAGGCCATCTCCCGAAAAATTGGATTAATCAAGGTGCCTCGTGTTTTATGACAACCGGGGTAACTGGAGTGGGATACCGGGTGTGATGAGCCAGTCTCACCCGCCACACTGACTTTACTGAGAGCATCACATGGTTTGGACAATGCTTGCGAATCTTCTTTTCCCGAGTCCATACATCCCCCACGGGCACTGTTTCCTGTGGCAAAAACCCCTGGTTGCTCTCCATGTGATCAGTGACGTTCTCACCGCCCTCGCCTACTTTTCAATCCCGGCAATGCTGCTGTATTTCTTAAAGGATCGGGGTTCGACCGCGATGGCCGGGATTGTGCGCCTCTTTAGCGCCTTTATTATCTTTTGCGGCGTGGGACGCCTGCTAGATGTGGTGACCCTGTGGGAGCCCATCTATTGGATCTCGGGCTGGGAACGGGCAGCCACGGCGATCGTCTCCTGCTACACCGCCGGAACCTTGGTTGTGGAACTCCCGCGCTTCTTAGCCCTCAAAAGTCCAGAAGAGCTAGAAGCCCTGAACGAAACACTGGTGCAGGAAGTCAGCGATCGTAAGCGGGCAGAAGAGGCCCTGGCCCAAATGAACCAGGAACTGGAAGATCGGGTCGCAACGAGAACCCAAGCCCTCAGCCAAATCAACGCGACCCTCGCAACGGAAATAGAAAAACGTGAATCCGTCCAAAAAACACTCCAGGCCCAAACGACACGGCTCAACCGTCAGCAGTGGAGCTTAGGCGAGTTGGTGGGCAGTGAAGTTCTCTACCGTGGGGATCTCACCCAGGCATTCCAAAAAATCAACTCT
>JAYKIB010000282.1:0-16106 GCA_035285005.1 Prochlorothrix sp. | reverse complement strand
ATTGGGGGTCGGGCACCTGGTTCGGATTTGATTCATCCTCAGTGTGCCTTGACCCCTCCCCTTTTGGAACCCCATGCCCCAAAAACACTGACCTGCCTACACTACAGAGTTTTCTGCACCACTAAGGAGTCAGGGTTGGGTTGGGCGGCTGCGCCGCCCAACCCAATTAATCGAGGTTCCCAAATGCAGTGGATCTAGGGCACCACAATTAGCACCACAATTCATCGAGGCGCCCTATCCCAGTTGTGCCCGCAGATCATCTTCATCGAGATCGGAAGTCGCAGCATCTGGAGCGTCGGAGGGGAGGGGCGCGGGCGCAGGATCAGGGGCGTCAAGCGGGGGCGGGGAGGATGCGATCGGCGCGGGGGCAGTGGGCGAGTCAGGAACCGGAGCAGCGAGAGCTTCAGGGGCGATCGTAGCCAGCAAACGAGCCAAGTCGGGGCTGGGATTGGGACTTTCGGGCAATAGAGGGTCATCCGGCTCTGGGGTCGGAGGCGCTGGAATATCCGGTTTACGGGAATCTGGCCTCCCTTCATCCAGCCTCCCTTTATCTGGCCCCATCGAGTCCGCCGTTTCCTCCAGGCCCAGGGCAGCGGTTTGATCCGTGTAGTGAGTGGGGTCGAGGGCATCAGCAGTCTCGGGAACAGGGGGAACGATCCCAGGCTTGGGCAGTATAGACACCGCCGGGCTGGCAGGCACCCAGTTTGGCTCTGCTGGGCTTACGATCGGATCAGCACGATTAATCAGTGCAGACGCCGGAGCATCTCCTGGCATTGCACGATCTGCCCCGGTATCCGACCCATTTTTCGCCATCGTTCCCACCACGTCTTCCGCCGAAGCCTCTACCGAAGCCTCGGGCAAATCCTTGTCTGAGACTTCCGCCGTTCCGCCTCCCGCATCTTCAGCTAAGTCCACGTCTAGTTCTAGATCTGTCCCATCCGATCGCCCCTTTTCTTCCGATTGCACCGCTTCATCTTCCTGACTCCCCTGACCTTCCCAAGGAGAGTCGTAGTGGTTCCAGGGCAAGACCGGATCCTTCGGTAAGTTGTGGAGCAGAACCGTAATATTGTCCCGATCGGGTTTAGGCAAGCGTAACGTTTTCACCGAGGTGCCCACATCCGAATCACCGTGGGGAAGTTCAAACGTAGACCATGCCGGGCTAGGCGCTTCCGGGTGCGGCACTTCCGGGCTAGGTGACTCTACCCTAGGCGAGGCCAAGCTGGAGACCGGTGAACCCGAGACCGGTGAACCCGAGACCCGTGGATTGGGTGCCCCTAGATCAGACTGACCCGATCCGGGCTCCGGCGTCACGATCGAGTCAGCACCGATATTAGGGCTAGACTCTACATCGGAGGACATGCCGGGATTGGTGTCAGTATTAGACGACTGAACGGTCATAATCTTTGCAGTAAAGGGAACACAGGAAACAGGCCACAACGGACTGGTTCGTGAAGACAGGGTGAGGGTATCCATCCCCCGCCACCCAGGGAACTGACTCCCCAAACTTGTTCTAAAAACCAGGTCCGCAGCAACGGGGCAACTGCCATCATTCCCCGAGGCCAACAATTCGATAGGGTTAAATCGTCTGAGCTGATCTGGGAGAACCGATCTGGGACTCTGCGCTGGGATTCCCAGTCTGAAGGATCATCGACCCGTTTGACAAGCCTCGGGACGCAAGGCCGGATTATGGCGTATCCCTCGCTTAAGAAGGCACCCTAGGGCGTGTCATCACTGAACTTCAGGGTACCTCGATTAATTATGGGGGGCGGCTTCGCCGCCCCCCACAACCCTGAATTCTTGCCTGGGCAATCTCCCAAAAATATGGATCACGCGAGGTGCCCTAGCTAGGGCATCTCTAGCTAAAAGAGTAGGCCACGACCATGTGGCACAAAATCACCGCTGCAATAATCCAGGTGGCATAGGCTGCATAACGCAGGGACTGGGAAACATCATCCAGACGCTGGCGATTGGCATTGTAGGTTTCCACCAAGTTCACCAACATTTGCAGTTGATACTCTTCCCAGTCCAGCGGCAAATAACGCTCTAGGAACTTCTGGTCCTGGAGATTGGGACTCACCACCACCTGACGCGGAAAAAAGGCGGAAATCAGCAAGGTAAAGCTCAATAGAAAGCTCAGCACTTCAATAATATTGAAAACGATGCTAAACCGGCTCGGGAATGCCATCAATCGCGAGATACTCACACTGGTCAGCAACGCGCCATTGGTGACAAACAAAATATTGAGCTTCGTGGTCAGGGTCTGCCCTTGCTCATCCTGGGCCAGCATCACTCGCCGCACATCTTCCGCCGCCAGGGCCAGGGTTTTCGGATCGAGGACGATCGCCGGTTCCGGATCCACCGATGGGGCAGAGGCAGGTGGGCTGGAGGCTGGGTTCGGTGCTGAATGGGAAGAGGAACTCGGGGATAAATTGGGAGCTGAGTTAGAAGTTGGGTTCGGGGTCGAAGAGACTAGGAAGGGGGGGACGAGAGGTTCTAGCGCTGAAGGGAGAGGTGACGGGGGGGACACAACGGGCGGAACCGTTGAGCCAGCCGAGACCGCACGGGGAACGGCACTAGGAGCGGTAGGACTGGAGACTGTGATGGGGGCAGCAGTGGTGGGAACAGGTAAATGAGGAGCGCTGGAACCGGAAACCGTGAACGAGGGCGGCAAAAAGGTCATGGATGGGGCACGGGCAGCTAGGGGAAGGCGGCAAGAGAGTCAGCGATCGATCGGGCGATCGTTTCATTCCCATCATGGCTGATTTTTTCCAACTGTGAAGGCGGAGTCAGGGGTTCCTGTAAAAAAGTCCAGGGCGATTCAAAAAACTCCGCATCCGTCAGAATGCGATGGGGGAGCGATCGGCGCAATCCCGCCAATAAAAATGGCGTTTCTGCAAAGCCCTGGCGATCGAGGGTCACGATCGGCACACCCACACGACATGCTTCAGAAAACGTCCCATAACCGGGCTTCGAGACCAGACAACCGCACAGGGGCATCAGATCCACCGGGCGCAGGGAATGCCCTTGGTAAACCAAACCACGCACCTTAATTAGGTTAGGGAGATCGGGGGCGTTGGAGTCGCAAGTCAGGAATTGCCAATGGGGCAAGGCAGCCAGATTCCCATAGGGAATGGTCTGGAGACCCAAACCGCCGAAGGTCAGCAGGGCGATTTGGGATTGGGGCACCTGAAGGCCCAAAAACTCCCGCAATTCCGCGATGCTAAAGCGAGGATCTCCACCCGTTAACCCCACATCGATCGCCTTGGGGAACGCAGCCATCGGCTCATGGAACGGCAGGCGAAACAGCAAATCACTGTGGCTAAAGCACTCCCCCATCCAATCCGCCAAGGGACCAAACTCTGGGTAATCCGCAACCCAGGAACGGTAGATATAGTCCCACCCAAAATTTCCCATCATCCAAACCGGGATCCCCGTCACCTGCCCCAGGGCAGCCGCCAGGGGCGGAATATCCGCAAAAATCAGATCCACCCGATTTTGCTGCACAAATTGCGCCTCTCCCGCCAAAATACGATGCCGTTTCTCATAAATCGCCCGCACCTCGGCCAGGGTTGCCGCCAAATCCATCGTCACACCATCCGTCTGAATCACCCCCACATCCAAGGCACGGGGCCGCAGGATAAAGTCCCCAGTGAGATAGGATTCCAGCAAATAGCGGGGGGCCGTGGTGGTCAGAATTAGCAGCACATCCGGACAGAGGCGCTGGAGCAGGGCCAAAACCGCAACCATGCGGGTGGCATGACCAAAGCCGTGGTTTGTAATGGCGGCGTAAACAGTGGGACGGGACATGGGGAAAACCAAGACTAGACTTTGGACACACTGGGGAGCTGGAGCCCTCTGCAACACCCTAGAGGGCACCTCGATTAATTGGGTTGCGCGGCGAGGCCGCGCAACCCAACCCTGATTCTGCTGTAGCCACTCCGGTGAAAATTTGGATTGATCGAGGTGCCTAAGAGGATTTTTATAAACCCAAGAGAATCCCCCCTAACCCCCCTTGTAAAGGGACAGCCTTTTCTTGCCCCTTCAAAAGGGGGACTGAGGGGGATTCGGCAAGGGCCTACGGCCCTTGACCGAAGTTTCCAAACATCCTCTAAGAGAATCCCCCCTAACCCCCCTACTTTTCCCGAAGCGGGCGAGGACTGCCGATCGTGAAAAACTCTCGATAAATTGGCTCCAGTCTACCGCCATAGGGCACGCCTAAAAGCAACGATCTGGCAATCATTCAGCAACAATTCCAACGCAGCGCCTACAGCAGGGAAGCCAGCGCACTCCCGTCTCAAAAGCTCAATCCCGACAATAATGGTCGGGATTGTTTGACGCTGATCCAACCCCGTGCTACTATCCATTTCCATGCAGTGGAGGACGGTCAATCGTCAGTCTCACCGCATCAGTAGTAACCAAAAAACATCAAACCATTCGTCGAGGATACCCCTGTGACCCTAACCGCCACTCTAGAAGCTCAACTGCAAGCTAACGCCGCCCGCGCCACCTTCACCGGCCTCAAGTGTAAGGAGTGTGGTGAAGTTTACGAAGCCAAGGCGATTCACGTTTGTGAGTTTTGTTTTGGCCCCTTGGAAGTCATCTATGACTACGACGCAATCCGCAATCAGGTCAGCCGGGAAACGATCGAAGCAGGCCCCACCTCTATCTGGCGCTATCGTCCCTTCCTCCCCATTGCAACCGACAACTACATCGATGTCGGCACCGGTTTCACTCCCCTCCTCCAGGCCAACCGCCTTGCCCGTCGCCTCGGCCTCAAAAAGCTTTACATCAAAAATGATGCGGTCAACATGCCCACCCTCAGTTTCAAGGATCGGGTGGTGTCTGTGGCCCTGAGCCGCGCTCGGGAATTGGGCTTTGATACAGTCTCCTGCGCCAGCACCGGCAACCTCGCCAACTCCACGGCGGCGATCGCGGCCCACGCAGGACTAGACTGCTGCGTCTTCATCCCCGCCGACCTGGAAGCCGGGAAGGTCCTGGGCACCGTGATTTACAGCCCCACGGTTATGGCCGTGAAGGGCAACTACGATCAGGTCAACCGCCTCTGCTCCGAAGTGGCCAACACCCATGGCTGGGGCTTCGTCAATATCAACCTGCGCCCCTACTACTCCGAAGGCTCCAAAACCCTAGGCTACGAAGTCATCGAGCAACTGGGATGGGAACTACCGGATCACATCGTCGCGCCCCTCGCCTCCGGCTCCCTCTACGGCAAGATTTACAAGGGCTTTAACGAATTCGTCAAAGTGGGTCTGGTGGAAGAAAAGCCCGTCCGCTTCAGTGGTGCCCAGGCCGAAGGCTGCTCCCCCATTGCCCAAGCCTTCCGTGAAGGCCGCGACTTCATCACCCCCGTAAAGCCCAACACGATCGCCAAGTCGATCGCCATCGGCAACCCCGCTGACGGTGTTTACGCCCTGGATATTGCCCGCAAGACCAACGGCAACATCGAGTCCGTCAACGATGCGGAAATTATTGAAGGGATTAAGCTCCTAGCGGAAACCGAAGGCATCTTTACCGAAACCGCAGGCGGCACCACGATCGCCGTCCTCAAGAAACTGGTGGAAGCCGGAAAAATCGATCCCGACGAAACCACCGTTGCCTACATCACCGGGAACGGCCTCAAGACCCAGGAAGCCGTCCAAGGCTATGTGGGCGAGCCCCTGACGATCGAACCGAAGTTAGATAGCTTCGAGCAGGCCCTGGAGCGTGCCCACACCCTCAATCGTCTGGAGTGGCAGCAGGTACTGGTTTAATTCCGCCTCTATCACCTGGCCTATTACAGCAGTGGCAGTGCCCATCCGATCGGTGTGCCCTGCCCGGATCCAGTCCGCGCAAAATAGACCCCTGCAACCCGCCTCTGGGCAGCAAACCACGCTAGCTGAAATGTATCGATCGCGTCCTATCGTCCTATGCCGCGATCGGTATTCGATCGGTGTTCAGTCAGAGGGCGATCGCTGCTAGTGACGCACGGCGAAACACCTCGCAATCTTTCGTCGCAACGCTTGAACTACCATTCTGTGTCTACGCAAGAACCAGGGGGCTGTGTGGGCGGCTTTGCTGCCCACGCCAGTTCATTGAGGTGACCAGATTTCTGCGGCCTCCCAGCCCTGAAAAAGCTTGCATCCTGTTTTTCTCTCCCCTATCTTTATCCTGTTCAATCCGTCTTCAAATCCACCATGGCTGTTACCGTTCTCATTCCCACCCCACTGCAAAAACTAACCAACGACCAAGCCACCCTGGAACTCAACGCTGGGGATATCAAGGAGTTGGTAGAGGCCATGGAAACCAGCTGTCCCGGCATAAAAGCCCGTCTTTGCAGCGAAACAGGGGAATTGCGGCGTTTTCTAAACTTCTACGTCAACAGCGAAGATATCCGCTTCTTGGACAATATGGCGACTCCCCTCAAGGATGGGGATGAAGTCAGCATTGTCCCAGCGGTTGCTGGCGGCTGAGTGTAGCCCGCATCTGACAAAGTTTTGCTTCCTGGGAGTTCTGGGATCCCTGACGTAACTTCGGTTTCGTGGTGGTCTTGTTTTTTAATTTACTACTGACTTATGGGGGGGGTGATTTCGCTACGATCACCCTCTTTTGTTTGGCCCCCTCAACGATGCTCCCCACCCCTTTCCCGGAATTTCTCCACAATCGAGGTGCTTTTCCGATCGCGTTTTGCTATTATGGATAAGCCTCAACGCTGTTCCCCGGAACAGATGACGAGCCATGCGGATGTGGCGGAATTGGTAGACGCGCTAGATTTAGGTTCTAGTACTCTCGCAGTGTGAAGGTTCAAGTCCTTTCATCCGCATTGTTTTGAAATTAATCTTTTCATGGCCCCTGCTGACTCCCAATCTGACCTTGTTCAGCCTGTGCTATTTGTGGGGCTAGGGAATCCTGGTCCCAAATACGATCGAACGCGCCACAACATCGGGTTTGAAGTGGTGGATGCCCTCGGTAAACGCTGGGGCATCACCTGCACCGAGCAGCGTAAGTTCCAGGGCAGCTTTGGCGAAGGCATAGCGATCGGTTTAGGCTCCTACGGTAAGCTGCGCCTGCTCAAACCCAGCACCTATATGAACAAGTCAGGCCAATCGATTCGATCGGTCCTCGACTGGTATAAGCTCGACCCATCTCAAGTTTTAGTCATTTACGACGATATGGACCTTCCGTTGGGGCGTATTCGCCTGCGGCTGTCCGGATCCGCTGGCGGACACAATGGCATGAAGTCCACCATCTCCCACCTCGGTACCCAAGCGTTTCCGCGCCTGCGGGTGGGAATTGGCGCCCCCCGCTCGGGCGATCGCAGGACCGAAACCATCTCCCATGTTCTGGGAAAGTTCGCCCCCGGAGAAGCGGAGCTTGTCCCCAAAGTCTTGGACCTAGCTGTACAAACCATAGAATATGGCCTCAAACACAGCGTTAAAAAGGCCATGAGTCTATATAACAGCCAAGACTTAGCGGCTATCGGGCACCTCGATTAATTGTGGCAGGCGGCTTCGCCGCCTAACCCAACCCTGACTCTGCCCTGGGCACTACGGTCGAAATTTAAATAAATCGAGGTGTCCTATGGTCATTGAATGGCTTGAGTTTCGGGTTGATCCAGCCGTCCGTTCCCAATTTCTACATCACGATCGTCAAATTTGGACCACAGCTCTCTCCACCTGTCCCGGCTACCACAGCAAGGAAGTGTGGCAGGATCACACTGACCCACGCCGTATAGTGATGGTCATTCGCTGGCAGAGTCGAGACCAGTGGAAAGCGATCGATCCCCTGTGGCTAGAAACTCTGGAAACCCAATTTCGAGCCGCTGTCGGGGAACATTACACCCTAGAAACGGTGCGCGAATTCTCCCTCTAGGCTCCTCCCTACCCATCGCCACACCCCCTGGAGACTGTTCTTCATTTACCCCTAGGGGACTAGCTGGGGAGCAGGCATAGTGGAGGAAGCACCGGAAGCACCGGAAGCACCGGACTCTAGGGGCCGTTCACTGAGTTGGCGATTGCGGGGATGGGGTTGGGCCAAAAGAGACGTTTCCAAGAACATCACAGCGCGACTGTAGTGGGGATCGGCCAGGGTTGCAACACTACTGGGGTCCTGGGCAAGCTGCTGCTCCTCCCGGCGGCTTAGGCGAACCTCCACATCCGGAACTACCCCTGTCTTGCTAATGTCCGTACCATTAGGCGTGTAGTAGTGGGCGATCGTCACCGCGAGACCCGAGCCGTCGGACAGGGGATGGAGCGACTGCACCAGGGCCTTACCATAGGTCTGGGTACCAATAATCGTAGCCCGATTATTATCCTGGAGTGCACCGGCCAAAATTTCACTGGAACTCGCAGAATTTTGGTCCACCAAAACCACCAGAGGCAAATCTGTCAGAGCACTCCGATTAGCACGCAGTTCCTCCCCGTGACTATCCCGATCGACGGTTTTGACAATGGTTCCCGCCTCCAGCCACATCCGGGCAATATCAATACTGGAGTAGAGTAACCCACCGGGATTACCCCGCAAATCTAATACAAATGCCTCCACTTGATCCTCACTGAGGCTGCGGATCGCATCCCGCATTTCCCGCGCCGCATGGGAGGTGAATTGGCTCAGGTGAATGTAACCAATCCGATTGCTGCCCTCCTGCTTCACAGTGTAGTGCACACTGGGCACCTCAATGCGGGCACGACGCAATGTCACTTCAAACTCGCGCCCAGCCCGAGATAGGGTCAGCTTCACATCTGTCCCCACTTCGCCCCGGATCAGATTCGCCGCCTCATTCACGTCCAAACCCAAGGTTTGGGTGCCATCGATCGCCAGAACCCGATCGCCCGACTCGATCCCCGCCGCCATCGCCGGGGAATTCTCGATCGGGGCTTCAATTAAAATCAAGCCCGTAATTTCATCCGCCTTCAGCCGAATTCCCACCCCCGACAGTTCACCGCTGGTTTGATTCGTCAAGGCTTGATACTGCAACGGATCCATGAAGCGTGTATAGGGATCCTCCAGTTCCGCCAATGCCTTGCGCAGGGCGCTGTAGGTGGCCTCCGGTGAGCTGTACTCTCGCTCCAACAACTCTTCCCGAATCGCCAACCAGTCCGTCTCATTAAAACTCGGATCCACGTAGTCGCGGTAGACAATCTGCCATGCCTCGTCGAGCACCGCCTTTGGACTGTTTTCCCATGCCGCACGGACGGACGAACTAAACCCAGGTAAGAACAGGGAGGCAGTTGCAGAGGTTAAAAAAACACCGCCACAGAGGGCAAGGCGGGCAAAGTTCGGCAGGGACAGTTTGGTCATGGGCGCTTCTAGGCTTGAGGGGCAGTTGGGAATGCGAACACTGGGGAATGCGAACACAGAGAAACCCACTAAGCAGTCGCTCGGCTCAATTCAGTATGGGGGTAGATTCCCGAAGGCTATAGGAATCCCTATGACAGTTCCGGGAGTGGTCGGTTCAGAAGATGGCGGAGGGGAAACTTAACCTTGGCAAGATGACCAGAAACAGGGAGAACGGGGGAGAGCCAGGGGCCGCTACGGAGGAGATTCACAGTCCAGATCAGTCTTCCCAGGCTAGCTCTCACAGCAACGGGACGGCTGCCATAGGGTCCATGCAGTTGCCCAGACATTCAGTTGCCCAGACATGCAGTTGCCCAGACATTCAGTTGCCCAAAAAATAGGGGAAAGCTGGCGTATGGGGCACCTCGGAAAATGCAAATTTCGACCGCAGTGCCCACGGCAGAATCAGGGTTATGGCAGGCGGCGAAGCCGCCTGCCACAATTAATCGAGGTGCCTTATACAGGGTTTCTAAGTTCTAGTCTTCCCGAGAACTGCTCCCATTGTGCCATAGGTGCCCCGGGTACCCAGTCTTTTCCGCCCTTTGGTGCAGTCCCCCCTCCGGTATCGATGGGGAAAGGAGACTGACGCAGTGATTCACCCGACGATCGGCGGACTAGATTGCTTTTTTAGCAATAAAGGTGCGATGGCGCGGGCCATTGGGACTGAGATGCGCCATTTGTAGCCCAGCCACCTCTGCAATTTCAGCAAGGTCGAGCCCAAAGTACTGATCGAGATAGGGTTCGGTACTCTTCAGCAGAGTGAGCACATAGGGCGGCAGCTTTTGAACGAACTCACAACTGGGGTTCATATCCATCACGGCCAGATGTCCTCCGGGGGTGAGGAGGCGGTGGGCTTCCTGGAACAAGGCAGTGGTAGCCGACTGGGGTAATTCGTGGGCAACAAGACAGAGGGAAATAAGGTCAAAACTTTGGTCGGGCAGGCCCGTATTTTCCGCCGCTGCGTGGACCCAGTTCAGGGTGGGGGAGGGCTGGCGCGAATCTGGCTTCGAGTCTACCTGGGAATCCAGCTGCAAACCGGGCTGTGAATTGAATTGTGAGTCTGGCTGCAAACCGGGCCGTGCGGTTTGCTGGGCCTGATATTGCTGGGCCTGATATTGCTGGGCTTGATACTGAGCGACGGCAAGAAAATAGGGGGAGAGATCCAGTCCCGTGACACTGGCTTCGGGAAAATAGGCTTGGAGAGCAAAGGTGCTCAGGCCCGCACCACAGCCGAGATCCAAAATGTGCTGGGGCGGCATCGGGAGGTGGGCCGTGAGGGTCTCGTGGTAGAGGGCACGCAGTTGACTATCGCCCTTTGCTCCCAGTTCAGGCCAAATCTTGGCATGGACGGCACGGGAGGCGGATTCCACTTCTAGGGCAGGAAGCCACCCCAGGTTCCCTTCGTCGTAACCGTGAAAGGAGGTGACGTAGTAGTCGGGATAGACCAAATTGGGATTCGTGAGTTGAGTGAGGTCGCTGTCCCACTGGGGATGGATCGTCTGGGATCCACCGCGAGACTGGAGTTGTTGAGTGTGTTCACGCCACGGCACCCCGATCGCTTCGGCCCGATCGATCATCATGGCACGGGCACGTTGTTTGGCCAGGTTAGCGAGGGGTTTAATGGAGAGCAACAGATTTACCAGCCGGGAGGCAGGGCCGGGAGACGAGGCAGCAAGGCTAGAGTTCATAGAAGGGGAGTAAACGTTGAAAATTACAAGTTTTGGACATCTTGATGAACTGGGTTAGGCAGCAAATCTACCGACCCCAGGGCACCTCAATTAATACAGATTTTCACCGCAGTACCCACGGCAAAATTAGGGTTGAGTTGGGCGGCGAAGCCGCCCAACCCCATTAATCGAGGTGCCCAATAGATTGGGAGCATCCCACTTTCGTTAAAACCCCTTAGAAATCACCTACAGCAATGGCCCTCACCCTAAATCCCTCTCCCGTTCTGGGAGAGGGACTTTAAGAAGTCTCACTCCCCTTCTTCCGGCTTGGGAGAAGCGGTGTCCTGAGCGTAGTCGAACGGGCGATGTCCTGAGCGTAGTCGAACGGGCGATGTCCTGAGCGCAATCGTTGGCTTCGCCTGCCCGGAGGGCGTAGGGGGCTGGGAGATGAGGGTGAATCTGCGAAAGTGGGACACACCCCAATAGATTCCTGTCTGGGGGAGTGTTGGAAGACTTCGATGAGGTCCCGTAGACCCTTACAGCATCCCCCTCAGTCCCCCTTTCTTTTGAAGGGGGAAGAAGAGGTTGTCCCCTTGTAAAGGGGGGGGTAGGGGGGATTCTCTTCGATTTATAAATATCCGCTGAGCCCTAGGACGTGTAATCCACAATTCGAGATTCGCCTTCCCGAGCCGTCACATTCTCATATACCCCCTTATCCCGGCGCACTAACTTCTTCATTCCCAAACTTTTATAATCGCTATCCGATGTGGGTACTGCTAAGTGAGGGGCTATAATAACACGTTTAACCGGCGTTTCCGGAGCCGTTACCCCCAAATCCACCGATGCTAGCGTACAAAGTTCACCCCAGGTCGCGATCGTCCGACTCATGGGGTGAAACACCTCCACTGTCTCTTGATTCTCTGCACAGTGGTAGACATATAAGGGCATCGCTAAGTCCTCTCTTCAAACCATTGCAAACAACCCAGGCAAAACTGTCCTAGACAGCCCGCAAGCAGGCCACCACACCCGCTTTCAATCCGGCACCGACTCTATAATCCGGCGGAATGCCCTGGGTTCAATCATCATATAGCAACCGCCCCGTTGCATAGCATGGGTCAATGCTCGGAAGTGAGCCCCCGCGTAGCAGGGGATCACCAGCCCCACCCTCTCCCTAGGGTGCCGTTACACCTTCCGCGTCAACCCCAGGCGTGTCTTCAGCCGCCGCCTGTCCATATTCCGCCACCAACCGCCGCATCTCCGACAGTAACAATTCAGCATCGGCCCCAGCCTCCGTTGCCGTTGCCGCCCACTCCGTAATCACAGGTTCTGCCATCCTCTGCCACCGCGCCAGTTCTGACCCAGAGATTTGGTAAAACTCATGATTAAGCGCCGCCGCTGCCTCCCGTCCTTTCACCTCCTCCACATCCCACAGCTGTCCGGCTCTTTTCGCCAGAGCTAACCCTGAGTTATCATCAATCACCGCCTGAAGATCCGGCGGTAAGGCTTCATAGGTATCCCGATTCATCGCGAATAGGAACACCGCTGTATATAGCCCCCGATCGCCCACAATCTCCGTATGGCTATCCGTTAGCTCATGCACCTTCAGAGCCTGGGTCACCTCGTAGGGCAACAACGCCCCATCAATCACGCGCCGCGACAGTGACTCCGGTACCTCTGGCACCGGCATTCCCACCGGCGTAGCCCCCAAAAGTTCCAGCGTCCGGTTACTAATCCGACTCGGAGCCCGCACTTTAACCCCCTTGAGGTCCTCTAAGCTGGCGATCGTCGTCCCATTCATGTGAAAACTGCCCGGAGCATGGACATGGAAAGCCAGGGGCTTCACCTCGGCAAATTCCGCCGTTAAATACTGCTCACTAAAGTCCTGAATCGCCTGACTCGTCACCTCCGCTGACGGATCCGCCACAAAGGGCAACTCAAACACCTCCACTAACGGAAACCGGCCCGGGGTGTACCCCGTCAAGGTCCAGACCGCATCCACAACGCCATCCTTCGCCTGATCGTACAGTTGGGGAGCCTTACCACCAAGTTGCATCGAGGGGTACACTTCCACCTGGATCCGTCCCTGGGAGTCCGTCTCCACCGCCTCAGCCCAGGGTTCCAGCAGTTGGGCGTGGGTTGTGGAGGTTGAAGGCAAAAAATGATGCACTTTCAGGGTAATGGGGGCCGCAGCATCGGGATCGGCGGCACCGGATCCTGCCCCTGACTCCGGCACCGAAGTGCAACTGGCGATCGTCCCGACGATCACCCCTAGGAGCAGTGTATTAGGCAAAAGCCAGGATCTGAAACGGGAAAATAAAGGTGGATTCAGGCGAAATCTCACAGGTTGGGGGCTCCTTGCGGTAAAAATCAGCAGGGCAGCTATTATCGCAACCCTATTGTAATTTTATCAAATTTACCCACAGTTCACCCATAGACATCGGTAAACTGTCCCGCTACACCTCCCAAAAGAGCTGATAGAGGGTCAGCAGAATCTCAATGACAATCAGGCTGACAATATACCACTCCACCCGCTGACTACTGTCATGCTGCATCAGCTCCAGCGCCGTTTCCGCAGTGCGGGAAATAAGAGCTAACTTCCGATCGAGGGCACGCAGTCGATCGCGTAACTCATACTCCTCCTCCAGCCGCAGATAGAGGCGATCGAATTCCGGCAAATCCCACAGGGTTTCCGGCTTCTCTCCAATCTCCACCAAGCCCACCATCCGGTGCTGAATCAGCAGTGTCCCACCAATATGACGCAGTAGATCTTGGTTCCGAGGCCGTTTCTTTCCTTCTCCCTGAATTGCCAAGGCCATCGGCTCAATGCGCACAAAGACACTGGCAATTTCCGTTTCATAGTGGTCAAGCACCACACTCTTGGCCAAAATCTCCGCAATAATTTGCAACCGTTCTAAACTCATCGCCTGGATGTGGATTTCGTCACTTTCCAGTCGTTCCGGCGTATCCGTTCGTACTTGGATGTTGACCGTCTCGGTTTTGGGGTTACTAAAGGGCTGGGCCACAAATGGCTCTAAACTCGCCAAAAAGGCGGCTTCTTCGATCGGTTCCAAATTGAACAGCACCACCGCACCATAGCGAAAAAGCACCGCACAGCCCGCTTGTCCTGCCTGCAAGGTAAACGGAGTGGTACTGAGGGGTTCCGTCGTGGCGAGGGCGCGGAGATCGATCCGTTCGCTAATTAACAGCGCCCGCGCTTTGACACCTGAAAGCTGCGTCCAGTCCAACTGATCCGGGGAGGCATAAGAAAGAGTCATAACAACCGCACTTCGGAAAGAAAAAGGATTAGCGGTGAAGGTGCCCCGCTCCGTAACATCCAAGCCATCACCGACTAACCCACGTTAGCCCAGGCTGCTTCAGTTCGGTACAGACTCAGTACATCACAACGACCGCCTCAGTCCCATCATACTGGGTTCCCCAATCCTACCAGGCTCCTCAATTCACCCAAATTTCTGGGAGAGAGTCCACCCAAGAATCAGGGTTTGGGGTAGACTTCGACTCCGCTCAGCCCACCCCAATGCACCAACGTAACAGCCGCCATCGCCAGGGCACCTCGATTAATTGGGTTGCGCGGCTTCGCCGCGCAACCCAACCTTGGTTCTGCCGTGGGTCCTGCAGTGAGAATCTGCATTAATCGAGGTGCCCGCCATGGAGTTTTTTTTGCAACCTGGATGCAGCCAACATTCTCCGCTGCACGGGGGATCCACCACTGGCCAACGCAAGGCAAGGTGGTGATTGATATAGACACAGAGCAATCTACGCTTTACGGATTAAATAAATACGATAAACTATCTATAATGTAGACTCGGCCAACAAAGTTCTGCATTCAGGCGAAGACCATTGCATACAAACACGTAGTCTAATTCCCTGAAAGCTCCCCGAGAAAACACGCAACTTAACTAGCTGTCTTTCCAGTGTAAACACTTCCCCATGACTACTTCAAAGATTCTCTTGGTGGGTATTGCCCCAATCGATCGCCAAGCCCTAGTCTCCGTCCTAATCCCAGACCAAACCATGGTCACAGGGGTGGATTCCACTTCCGCAGCCCTCGACGCGATCGACCAAGATCCTCCCCATCTGATCATCACCGCCGTCCACTGGCCTGATGCCTCCTACACCTACCCTGGCTTCGAGCTCTGCCGCCGTCTCCGTAGCCACCCCAAAACCAGCCTGATTCCCATCCTCTTTTTCGACCCTGCCGCCGATGTGGAAACCCGCATCAAAAGTCATGCCGTGGGAGCAGACAACTTCTTTCGGTACCCGATCGCCAGTCTCGAATCTTTAAAGCTAATCGAGGTCTATGCCAAACGCGGCCAAAATCTAGAGAGAATGATCAAAAACTTCCGGTCTGAAGTACATCGTCCTGTGAAGCTCGTGCAGCAGGCGATTCAGGCCGTTGCCTCCTTAGATGATCTGCCCCTAACCCCTGCCGAGAAGCGGGTATTTCAAGGTGTTGCCCAGGGACTGAGCAACCGCTTAATTGCAGATCAATTTGCCATTAGCCCCCGCACCGTCCAAACCCACATCACCAGCATTCTCCGTAAGCTGAAGCTCAATAACCGCGCTCAGATCGTCCGATTTGCCTTTGAGGGGGGCTATGTGTCGGGCGCAACTGAACGGGACCCTAGAGTTGCCCCACTGCTCTGTACCGGACAAAACTTTGGAAACGCCTACCATACAAGGGTTTCAGACGATCAGACTCAAATGCCTACCCTGTAAGGGTTTAGGGCCATTCTGATCACTTTTTTGTCCGGTACTGAGGCCCCACTGTTGTCCTAAAAGACCCTTCGGTTAATGCAAATGCTCGTCCTGTGACCCGCGTCAGAATCAAGGTTGGGTTGGGCGGCGAAGCCGCCCAACCCAATTCATCGAGGTGCCCAGGAGTTTTACGGATCCAGGCTTCTCTAGTCCCGTTGAATTTGCTGAAGCAGTGCTCCTTGGGAATTTCGTAGTTCCACTGAGAACGGCATTTGGCCCGCTGCATGGGTTGAACAAGATAAACAGGGATCAAAGCAACGAATCCCAGCCTCAACTCGGTTTAGGAACCCTTCGGGGATCTCCGGTCCCTGAATATAGTGCTGTGCAATTTGG
>JAYKIB010000281.1:0-7354 GCA_035285005.1 Prochlorothrix sp. | reverse complement strand
GAAGGGTTAGTTAGCTGATATTGTAATAACAACCCCCATAGTGCTATGGAAAGGTTATTTCTGTCTCACTATGGGGGTTTTTAAGACTCAGATTTTTCAAATACTCGATTAATCGAGGTGCCCTATTGAAAACCTCGATTAATACAGTTTTTCACTCCAGTACCCACGGCAGAATCAGGTTTGGGTTGCGCGGCTTCGCCGCGCAACCCAATTAATCGAAGTGCCCTATCTTGTAGAGGTATCTGGTCAAGGGGACCTTGATGGAGGGGGGCAACTCCTGATGTGACAGGGGCTCATGACTCCAGGCTGGTCTTCACGCACTTTGCGATCGCCATCGTCCAGGGATCAGGACAAACCTTGGAGATATTCATCTATTTACGTCAAAGCTTAACGTTAGTTTTTGCTTTGTTAATTAATTTGTAGAGGCAGCGAAATTCACCACATTTTTTTAACGTTTTTAGCAGAGGTTGGGCCTTAGAATCTGGAGTGTGACTGAATAGAAAGTTGGTTGGAGGTGTTAGCCCACGATCGTCAAATTGTTGGAGCCGACAACCCTGTTCTGTCCATAGCCCTTACCTGCATTCCAGTGGATTCTAAACCTTATATAGCGGCAAACTATCCAGCAGCTCACTATATAGCGGGTACCTCGATTAATTGGATTGGGCGGCGAATCTGCCCAATCCAAACCCTGATTCTTTCGTGGGCTGCCTCCCAAAAGTTTGGATTAATCGAGGTGCCCTAGCGGCTAAAACGCTATCTAGCAGCTCAAACTGAGACGAGGATGGATCTACCGCGTCAAAGGTGATGTGGATTTTGATTTTCGCACCTCATGCAACGAATAACCGCTATCAACCCATTGGAAATATCAGGATAGGGATCTCAATTCTTGGGGAACTCAATAGGGATTAGGCTCGGAGGCACCGTAAATGTCCCATACTCCCCATCCGTTTCAGTAGCACCCATTACCGGAGGGACTCCTATGCCAGGGACTGCGACCACGACACCTGCAAAATCCCCTGCTCATCCTAGCGGCGACAAGCGCTTCAAGCGCCTGGATGTGGCAATGAAGCGGAATCAGTATCGGGCTGACTCTCTGATTGAGGCTCTCCACGCGGCCCAAGAAGCCTTTGGCTTTCTGGAGTTGGACGTTTTACAGTATGTGGCCCGAGGACTCAAGTTGCCCTTGAGTCGGGTCTATGGCGTGGCCACGTTCTACCACCTCTTCTCCTTGAAGCCTAGCGGCAAACATAGTTGTGTCGTTTGTCTGGGAACTGCCTGTTATGTGAAGGGAGCAGACAAGATTATTGCTGCCTTAGAGGAAGAATTGGGCGTTAAGTTGGGAGAAACTACTGCAGATGGCGAAATTTCTCTAATGTCAGCGCGTTGTCTGGGAGCCTGTGGAATTGCCCCCGCTAATGTTTACGATGGCACGGTGGTGGGGAACCAGGATCCTGAAAGCACGTTAGCGGCGGTTAAAACCTGGACTGAGGCCGCGATCGAGTCCTAAATCAAGTCCTATCCCGACGAACTGGTTGCTTAAGACCGAGGATTAGCGCAGTTCCCGCCCCCAACGGGTCTGACGCAACCGGGCGGCTGCCAGAAGTACACAAGCCAAGACCGACTGAGAAGGAGACCCTATGGACTTAGTTGAACTCCAAAGCTTAGCGCAAGAGGCCCGCGATCGCCGCAAGCCCACTCGCATTCGCTGCTGTACGGCGGCGGGTTGTGCCTCTTCCGGGGCGAATACGATTAAAAAAGCGCTGGATCAAGCGGTGAAGGACCAGGACTTACAGGAGTCCGTGGAGGTGTGTAGCGTCGGCTGTATGCGCTTCTGTGGCCGGGGCCCCTTGGTGGCTGTGGACCAGGGCGATCGAGAACCTGGAGAGATTCTAGATGGCGATCGACTGTATGAGGGCGTGACGACGGAAACCGCCCCCTCGATTGTGGCTAGTTTGAAGGGAGAACCGACCTCAGCTCCCCTAGGAGACTGGAAACATCCTTTTTTCACCTACCAGCGACCCATTGTTCTGGAAAATAGCGGTAATATCGACCCGGAGAAAATCGACGACTATATTGCGGCGGGAGGCTACAGCCAGCTGTACCATGTGCTTCTGGAAATGACCCCAGAGGAGGTGGTTGCGGAGGTCACTACCAGTGGCCTGCGCGGTCGGGGTGGTGGAGGCTATCCTACGGGCCTCAAGTGGGCAACGGTCGCTAAGATGCCGGGGGAGCAAAAATACGTAATCTGTAATGCGGATGAGGGCGATCCCGGCGCATTTATGGACCGTAGCGTCCTAGAAAGCGATCCCCATCGGGTTCTGGAGGGGATGGCGATCGCGGCCTATGCGATCGGTGCTAACCATGGCTATATCTATATTCGGGCGGAGTATCCCCTGGCGATCGCCCACCTCAAGAAGGCGATCCAACAAGCCAAGGCTAAAAACCTCATGGGCAGTCAGATTTTTGACTCCCATTTTGACTTTAAGGTTGACATTCGAGTGGGGGCCGGTGCCTTTGTGTGCGGTGAAGAAACCGCGTTAATTGCCTCAGTGGAAGGTAAACGCGGGAATCCCCGGCCCCGACCCCCCTATCCGGCCCAGTCCGGTGCCTGGGAATATCCCACACTGATTAATAATGTGGAGACCTATGCCAATATCGCTCCCATTATCCGCAATGGTGGGGCGTGGTATGCCAACATCGGCACTGAGACCAGTAAGGGCACCAAGGTTTTTGCCCTGACCGGCAAGATTGCCAACGCGGGCTTGGTGGAGGTCCCCATGGGGACAACGGTGCGCCAGATTGTGGAGGAGATGGGTGGAGGCGTACCCGATGGTGGCAACGTTAAGGCTGTGCAAACGGGTGGCCCATCCGGGGGCTGTATCCCCGAAAATCTGCTGGATACGCCGGTGGACTACGATTCCCTGCGGCAGTTGGGGACAATGATGGGATCGGGCGGCATGATTGTCATGGATGAGACCACTAACATGGTTGAGATTGCCCGCTTCTACATGGACTTCTGCCGTGAGGAAAGTTGCGGTAAATGTATTCCCTGTCGTGCTGGAACCGTGCAGTTGCATGAACTCCTGACTAAACTGGTGAAACAGCAAGCAACACCAGCGGATTTGGAAAAACTGGAGCAACTGTGCTTAGTGGTGCGAGATACCAGCCTTTGCGGGCTGGGGATGTCGGCTCCAAACCCGGTGATCAGTACGTTGCGCTATTTTCGCCACGAGTACGAAGCGTTGCTCCAAACGCCGGCCTATCTCCGAGAGTCTGTGGCGGCTCACTAGGGTTGTGATCATGTAACCCAAGACTGTCCTCAGAACCAGGAACACAGCCCCTCGCTCATCCAACCAGGGCGGGTGTGTAACGCTCATATCGTCAGTTTTTCACCGTTAATTGATGACACGCCCTCGATTCCGCCATCCTAGATCGACGTTGTACCCCCTCAGGAGTAACCCCTATGTCCGTAGTCACCCTTGTTATTGATGGCAAAGATGTGGCGATCGAAGAAGGTGCCACCCTGCTTCAGGCCGCCGAACAAGTGGGGGTTCCCATCCCCAAACTTTGCCACATGGAAGGCATCTCCCCCGTGGGAGCCTGTCGTCTGTGTATGGTGGAAATTAAAGGAAGCAACCGAATGGTTCCGGCCTGCGTCACCCAGGTGGCTGAAGGTATGGAAATTGACACACAAACAGAAAAACTGCAAGATTATCGCCGCACGATCGTGGAACTGGTTTTTGCGGAAGGTAACCATGTGTGTTCCTTCTGTGTGGCCAATACCAACTGTGAGTTGCAGGATGTGGCGATTCAAGTGGGAATGGATCACAGCCGCTTTGACTACCGTTTCCCCAAGCGTTCTGTGGACCTATCCCACGAACGCTTCGGCATTGACCATAATCGCTGCATCCTTTGTACTCGTTGTGTGCGGGTCTGTGATGAGATTGAAGGTGCCCATGTGTGGGATGTGGCCCAACGGGGGGAATACTGCTATATCGTTTCGGGGATGGATCAGCCCTGGGGCACAGTGGATGCCTGTACCTCCTGCGGGAAGTGTGTGGATGCCTGTCCGACGGGTGCCATTTTCCGTAAGAGTGAAACCACGGGTGAAAAGGGTCGCGATCGAGAGAAACTGGAATTCTTGGTCAATGCTCGCCAGAATAAGCAGTGGACTCGCTAAGCTGGGTTGATTCTCCCCCGTTAGTCAGAGTTTTACGCTTAGCCTGATCTTTAGCTTTGCCTTTCACGACAACACGGCTCGCCATTGTTCGCAATTTTCCCAATCGTTCGCAAACCCCAGGAGGTCTCCCTATGGCAAAAATTAGATTCGCAACCGCTTGGCTGGCAGGCTGTTCCGGTTGCCACATGTCGTTTCTCGATCTAGATGAGTTTCTCATTGACCTAGCCCAGCAGATTGAGGTGGTTTTTAGTCCCGTGGGGTGTGACCTCAAGGACTATCCAGAAAATGTGGATGTGTGCTTGGTGGAGGGGGCGATCGCCAATGAAGAAAACCTGGAATTGGCTTATTTAATCCGTCGTCGCACAAAAACTATTATTTCCTTCGGAGATTGTGCAGTTACGGCCAATATTCCGGCGATGCGTAATATGTTGGGGGATGAAAGTGAGGTGCTGAAACGGGCCTATTTGGAGTTGGGGGATGCGACCCCGCAACTGCCCGATGAGCCGGGAATCGTGCCCCCGCTATTAGAGCAGGTGTTGCCGTTACACCAAGTCATTCCGGTGGATATTTATCTGCCGGGGTGTCCGCCCCCGGCCGATCGGATTCGGGCGGCGATCGAACCGTTGCTCCGGGGTGAAACCCCCAAGTTAGAAGGCCGAGAACTTCTGAAGTTTGGTTAAAGCCTATTACAGTTGGGTTAAATCCGCCCCCCCACCGTCACCGGGATTCCCCGCCTGCGGCACAGTAAAGATAGATCAATTCAACTGCGCAGAATGGTCTGGAACTGGAGAGCAGTCCCGGGCACCTCTGCCCTAGCGGACCCTAAGGAGGTCACCTATGAAAGCCACTGATGTCATGACCACCGACGTTGTCACCATTCGCGGCGCTGCCACCGTGGCAGATGCGGTGAAGTTGATGCGGGACAAAGGCGTTCACTGTTTGATTGTGGAGCGTCGGACGGAGGCTGATGCTTATGGGATCTTGACGGAAACCGATATTGTCTATCAGGTGACGGCGCTCGGTAAGGATCCAGCCGAAGTCCGGGTTTTTGAAATCATGACGAAGCCCTGTATTACGGTGAATCCAGACCTAGAGGTGGAATATGTGGCACGTTTGTTTGCAATGACGGGAATCCGCCGTGCTCCGGTAATTCAAGGCCAATTACTCGGTATTATTTCCACACTGGATATTCTGCAAAAGAGTAACTTTGTGGAAGAGCCGAAACTGAAGCGGTTAGAGAGTTTGATCGAGGAGGCGGTGCAGGAAGCCCGATCGGTGAGTGCCACAAAGGGCGCAACCTCCAAGGAAGCGGCGGCGGCCTGGGATGTGGTGGAGGAGTTGCAGGCGGAGGCGGCTCACCAGGCGGCGGCTGGTCTACCGAAAACGGCGTTTGACCAGTATCTCAGCGAGAACCCGGAGGCTCTGGAGGCGCGGGTTTACGATCTCTAGGATCGAGCCAGGGGCTAGGGCTGTGATCCTTTAACCCTAGACTGCCTTCAGAATTAGGAACACAGCCCCTAGCCCCTACCACCAAGGTGGGCGTGTAACGCTGAGGTCGCAAGGGTTCTACAGTCCATTGATGATATACCCCAGAACGATCGCGAGATGTTTTGGCCTTGGGCGTTTCCCCGGGGGGTCACTTCGATCGTTGCGCCAATGCTGTGATTCGTGGTGCCTTGCTTTGGGGGCTGTCCCCCCCTTTGTTGTTGTTCTGCAATGAACCCCTACCGAAATCAGCCCCGATAGAAATCGACCTCTACAGAAACCAGCCCCTACAGAAATCAACCCCTAAAGGAGTTCGCCACTATGGCTAAAACTGTTGTCATCGATCCCGTCACCCGTATTGAGGGCCATGCTAAAATCTCGATTTTTCTGGATGATGCTGGAAAAGTGGATGATGCCCGATTTCATGTGGTGGAATACCGGGGGTTTGAGAAATTCTGTGAAGGGCGGCCCTTTACGGAAATGGCCGGAATTACGGCTCGAATTTGTGGGATTTGTCCGGTTAGCCACCTACTCGCGGCGGCAAAGACGGGAGATAAAATATTAGGGGTAAAGATCCCCGTGGCTGCGGAGAAACTGCGGCGCTTGATGAATCTGGCCCAGATCACCCAATCCCATGCGCTCTCCTTTTTTCACCTCAGTAGCCCCGATTTTCTCCTGGGGTGGGATAGTGATCCGGCGAAGCGTAATGTCTTTGGATTAATCGAAGAAAATCCCGATCTGGCTCGGGCTGGGATTCGGTTACGACAGTTTGGTCAAACCATTATTGAGTTGCTCGGGGCACGGAAGATCCATGCGGCCTGGACGGTACCCGGTGGGGTTCGATCGCCCCTATCCGAGGAAAGCCGCCAGTGGATTCTCGATCGACTCCCAGAATCCTTTGAGACCTTGCATCTGGCCCTAAATCTGTTTAAGGGCATGCTCGATGAGGCGCTGAAGTCGGAAGTGGATATTTTTGGGGAATTTCCGTCCCTATTTATGAGCCTGGTGGCAGCGGATGGAGCCTGGGAACACTACGGGGGACATCTACGTTTTGTGGATAGCCAGGGTAATATTGTGGCGGATCACCTCAGTGAGGATGATTACCTCAGCTTTCTGGGGGAAGGGGTCGAAAAATGGTCTTACCTGAAGTTTCCCTACTATCGGCCCCTGGGCTACCCCGAGGGCATCTATCGGGTTGGTCCCCTGGCTCGTCTTAATACCTGTAGCCATGTGGGTACGCCCCAGGCTGATGCTGAATTGCGGGAAATGCGTCAGCGCTTCACAAATACGGTTACTTCGTCATTTCTATATCATTATGCCCGCTTAATTGAGATTCTGGCCTGTTTAGAGAAGATCCAGGACCTGATGGCAGATCCGGATATCCTGTCCGATCGCTGTCGGGCGAAGGGGGCTGTGAATGAACTGGAGGCGGTGGGGGTGAGTGAAGCGCCTCGGGGCACGCTGTTTCACCATTACCGAGTGGATGAGGATGGTTTGATTCAAAAGGTGAATCTGATTATTGCCACGGGTCAGAATAATTTGGCCATGAACAAGACCGTTACCCAAATTGCACAGCACTATATTCAGGGACCGGAGATCCCCGAAGGGTTCCTAAACCGAGTTGAGGCTGGGATTCGTTGCTTTGATCCCTGTTTATCTTGTTCAACCCATGCAGCGGGCCAAATGCCG
>JAYKIB010000280.1:0-11321 GCA_035285005.1 Prochlorothrix sp. | reverse complement strand
CACTATAACGGCACGACTCCCCTCGACGGGCTGGGTTGCTCCTTGGGGGATACCCTAGTTTCCCTCTTTCCTAGACCCCATCTCTGTAGCCCCTGTGGCAACTCCATTCCAGACGCGCTTACCCTGGTATTGACCAGGACCATTAATCCAAACATCTCGGGGGCCAGAAGCCGCGCCAGAATCACATTATTCAGAAAGCGCAGCACTTGGCTGATACCGTAACCCCCCGCAGTCCAAAAACTGCTTTTGAGCGCCGATTTTTCTAAGGACTTCATAGGGTAAGACAAGAGGACTCGTGCCTAGAATACTCCAGGGTGTATCCCACTTTCGCAGATTCACCCTCATCCCCCAGCCCATCCTCCCAAGCCGGGAGAAGCGGAGTGAGACTTCTTAAAGTCCCTCTCCCGTTCTGGGAGAGGGATTTAGGGTGAGGGCCATTGCTGTAGGGGGTTTCTAGGGGGGGGTAACGAAAGTGGGATGCTCCCTTTCTTCCCCCTTCAAAAGGGGGACCGAGGGGGATTCGGCAAGGACCTACGGCCCTTGGCCGCAGTTTTCACCCATCCCCTGAACGCAGCATCAATTTCTTGGCCCCTACCCCTATCATGGCAACCCGTCCAGCTCCCCAACCCCAATCTTCTGGCTCCCAGGTCCCCCCCCTATCGCAGGTGGAACAATATTTAGGTGCGTTACCCGATCGAACCCTGGAAAACCTGCGGCAGGCCGATCGACGCTGGGCCGCAATTAAAGCAGGCCAAATTCAGACCCCCCAGGTGGTTCAAACCCATGCGGACTGCCTCCATACCCTGGACTATGACGTGATTATTGGGGGCGCGACCCTGGGGGTGTTTATGGGAGCGGCCTTGGCCCAGCAGGGCTGGCGAGTGGCTTTGCTGGAGCGGGGAATCCTGCGAGGACGGGTGCAGGAGTGGAATATTTCCCGCCATGAGTTACAGGTTTTGGTTCGGCTGGGCCTCCTGACTGCGGCGGAGCTGGAAGGGACGATCGCCACGGAATACAATCCCGGACGCATTGCCTTTCAAGGGGGAGAGGATATCTGGATTCGGGATGTCCTGAATATTGGAGTGGATCCTGTCGCCTTGTTGGAGCTGCTGAAACAGAAGTTTTTGGCCGAAGGAGGGACTTTACTGGAGCAGACAGCACTGCAATCGGTGACGGTGCATCCCAATGGAGTTGCGGTCCGGGCTAGCCAAGCCCAAGCTGGGGAGACGCTGCCTACCACGTCTCTACGGTCAACATCCCCAGACGCAACGCCCCAAACTCAGCACATCACCGGGCGTTTATTGCTGGATGCGATGGGGCATGGGTCACCGATCGCCCAGCAAGCACGGCAGGGCCAGAAACCCGATGCGGTTTGTTTAGTGGTGGGAACCTGTGCCCAGGGCTATCCCGCGTCCCTCAACCAAACCGGGGACTTATTTGCTTCGTTCACGCCGATCACCGACCAGCGTCAATATTTTTGGGAAGCCTTCCCAGCCCGCGATGGCCGTACCACCTATTTATTCACCTATCTGGATGCCCACCCCGATCGGCCCAGCTTAGATCAGCTGTTTGAAGACTACTTTCGCCTCCTGCCGGATTATCAAAATATAAGCCTCGATCAGCTACAAATCCAGCGTGCCCTCTTTGGCATCCTGCCCAGCTATCGCCAAAGTCCTTTGCAATTGCCCTGGGATCGACTACTGGCGATCGGCGACAGTAGCGGCAACCAATCACCCCTCAGTTTCGGCGGCTTCGGCGCCCTATTGCGGCACTTAGAGCGCCTAGACCAGGGCATCGACCAGGCCCTGGATCAGGATTGTCTCCACCGGGACGAGCTCGCCCTATTGCAACCCTATCAGCCCAGTTTGTCCGTCACCTGGCTGTTTCAGCGATCGATGAGTGTGGGCATCCACCAAAATCTCGCCCCGGATCAAATCAATCGAGTCCTGGCAGCCGTATTTACGGTGATGGAGCGATCGGGTCTCTCGGTGCTCAAGCCGTTTATGCAGGATGTGGTCCAGTTCCCCGCCCTCGCCCAAACCATGCTTAAGGTGGGGGTCTTCAACCCCCTGCTGGTGCCTAAATTACTGCCCCAAATTGGCCTGCCGATGCTCCTAGACTGGTTCCGCCATTACCTCGCCTTGGCAGGCTATAGCCTGCTCTGGCCGATCGCCAACCGCCTGGAACCCCTCCTCCGGACCCAATTGGGCACAACCCTGGGGTACCGCTATCGTCAGTGGCTCCGGGCGCTCCAGTTCGGGTCCGGTCAGGACTATTAGAAACCTGATGGACCGACAGGGCACCTCGATTCGTTGGGTTGGGCGGCTTCGCCGCCCAACCCAAACCCTGATTCTTGCGTGGACTGTCTCCCAAAAATTTGGATTAATCGAGGTGCCCACTAGACCCGTTCGTTCCTCTGGATTGATCGAGGTGCTCTGTACTCTAGTTGCCCGATTCCCTATTGCCCGATTCCCTATTGCCCGATTCCCCATTGTCCGATTCCCCCCTCTTCCCCCGCCACACCATGACCTCACAACTCTCCCAAGTCTGCCAATCCTCCCATCACACCCGATCGGCCCGTCCTCGCCCTAACCCGATCGAACCGGGCCTACTGTCCCCACCCCAGTCCTCCGCCCAAATGCTCCGGCGCTTGAAACTCGATCGGCTTAAGCCCCGTCAACTCAAACTCGGTCAATGGGGCCGTCGCCTCCTGGTTTTGCCCCTGGGACTGAGCTTGGTGGGCTTAATCGAGGTCCCAGCCCAGGCCAAACTGAGTCGCTTCTATATGGATCCCAAAATTGAAGGTCAGTGGGTCTGGCCCTGTACCCACTCCCCGAGCTTTGAGGAAGCCTGTAGCCTCCGGGCCGTGGTCAAAGCGGCCAATGAGTTTTGCGTGTCCCAGGGCTACATGGCCGCAGCCGAGTACTACATCGAGTCGGTGGAATTTACCTGGGAGCGGATGCCGGTGGTGGGTTGGACGGAACAGGTCGATGAATCTGGCAAAATTGTGGTGGGCTGGGAAGACAAGGGCGATCGCTACGATCGCTTCTCCATGGTGGAATGTCGAGACTATTAAACTCCCGTGACGCAGAGTGCAGCACCGATGGTAGCCGTCACGGCACTCTGAATAATGCTGAGCGGAAAACAGTCATGCAGCAGGAAAAACAGCAGGAATCACCCGAGGACGCGGTGAGAGTACCACCGAGGTTGCGGTTGCATCGGAGGCAAGGACCAGCGCTCTGGCTTGGACCAGCACTTTGGATCCTCGGACTTGGATTCGGGGGCTTGGGGTCGATCGACTTCCATCGATCGCACCCGTTAGGTAACGGAGCAGTCCCCCCCCCATTCCCGGTCACCCTGGGCCTTCCATCCTCCCGAGCCGAAGACCAAACCACAGACAGCACCGCAGATAACGCCACCGACAACGCCAATCATCCATCGGACACTACCGAAACCGACACCACCGAAACCGACACCCCAGCGCCACCACCAGACTCGGGCACAGCGCCCCTATCCCCGCCCCTGTCCCCCCTTGATTTGTCGGATTTACCGGAACCCGATCTCCCGACCCGACCCGCTGCCCCCGCCGTTCTCCCTGCCCCGATCGATCCCACAACCGCAGCGGGTTCCCCGTCCCGCCCTTCGCGCCCCAGTGCAGCTGCCCCACATCTGGCGATCCCAGGAACACCCCAGCACACCACTGGCGCCCCTGCCCCACCCCCACCCCAATTCCCCGCCTCCGCACCTCGCTCCACCCCCGCCAACCGCACCGGTGACTCCCTCCTCGTTCTCTCGGAACGGTCCAGTGGCTGTGAAGCCACCATTCAGCTGGGGGGAGATATTCCCGCCGGCCTGTGTGGTTACGCTCCCAGATCGGGCGTCCCTGGGGACCAGGGTCGTCACCGCGCTCCCGCCGGTATTGCAGTGGACGGGCTGGGGCATTACCGGGGTCGATCGCAGCGGGGAGCAGATTACTATGGTCGATCGACCCCTCCCCCAACCCTAGGAACCCTGGGCGATCGTCGCTTTCGCTTTCCCTTTGCCCGCCCCACCCCCATCACCTCCGCCTTTGGCTGGCGTCTACATCCCCTCTTTGGCGACTGGCGCCTACACACCGGCACCGACTTTGGTGCCCCCTGGGGAACACCGGTTTATGCGGTCCAGTCCGGTCAAGTCACCATTTCAGACTTTCTGGGGGGGTATGGTCTCACGGTGGTGACCCAGGGTGAAAGCGGGGACCAAGAGGTGCTCTATGGGCACCTCTCAGAGATTTTTGTACAGGTTGGACAATGGGTAGAGCAGGGTCAGCCGATCGGGCGAGTCGGCAGCACGGGCACATCCACTGGCCCCCATTTACATTTGGAACTACGGCAATGGGGAGCCGAGGGCTGGGTCGCCTGGGATGCAGCCCCCTATCTCCAGGACTCCAACTCCCACGACGGCACGCGATCGGGTCCGTCTGACGCAGGACTCCCTCTCCCAGGACTCGATCCGCTGGCAGAGGAAATTGACTGGGAACTGCAGACCCTGGGAGCTGGGTTTGTGGACGGACCCACGCCCCTGGAAACCATGGTGAACTGGTTGCTGACCCATCTCCTGCGAATGCAGCAAGCCCAGGATCCAACCCTCGCCCAAGCCCCTGCGCTCGCGCCTGACCTGGCCCCGGATTAACCTCGGTTCACCGGAATGCTGGAGGGGGACCATAGCCGATCGATCCCCAAAGCGGTTATAGTACCCGCAACCTGTCCCGGAGCCGCATGTGGAAAGCTGGCAACAGACAGGTCTGCTGAGGTGTAGCCCCCCGCGCAACAGGCGATCCATTCCCAGACCTGCCCGCGCACCCTGGCAACTGCCATCGCTACAGCACAGCAGACGATCGAGACAATTGGCTGGAGGTTTGTCATGGAACGGGGACTGATGTGGTTGCCGTTGTTGGCCCTATTTATTGGACTAGCCTGGGCGGGGTGGAACGAATTTCAGAAAGTCGAAGCCTATCGACGCTGGGCCGAGGGATCCGATCGCGCTAAGTACGATATCTATGCCATGCTGTGCCAGCGCGGTGCCAAACTCAGTTGGGGCAAACCCAGCCGCCAGGGACCGCAAGCCGTGCAATCCTGCTCCCTAGACCAAATCCAAGATCTCATCCTCCAGATTGACCAACAGCGGTGGACGGGCTCCGAGGTGCTGACATTAGAGGCGGATCAACTCGCCTCCGGTCGGACCATCACCCTGACCCTGACCTTGACGGTCATCCCCCCCCCGAATCCCGTTGCCACGGAACCCACACCTCAGACCGTAAACCAGACCGTAACCCACACCGCGATCGAGAACGCGATCGAGTCCGTGACCGAGACGGCCCCTGTCAAGTCCATCCATCACTCGGCCCACATTCCCTTCACCGACCCAACCCTAGCCCTGCAATGGGCCCAGTGGCTCCAAGCCGATCTCACCCAGGTGAGCTAAGCCCCTCAACCGAGGATCCCCCTTAATATTGCCGCTGTTCTGGGCACCTGAAAAATCCGACCCTTAGGGATTAGCCCACGTAAGAATCAGCGTTGAACTAGGGGGCACAGCCGCCCACCCCAATCAATTGGGACACTCTTCTACAGCTTCGCTCTTCTTTTCTTTATTCATTTTCTTTGATCCCCGTGAATCCGGTTTCCCCCGTTACTGCCCAAACCCTCGCCGATCGCCGCCAGCAACTCAAACGTCAGCGGACGCTCAAAGTACTCAGCACCCTGTGGCGAACCACCCTCGTCAGTGGCATGGCGGCTGGAGTCGTGTGGAGTATGACTCGCCCCCTGTGGCTGTTACGGACTCCTGATCAGGTCAAGGTCCAAGGCAACGAATTCCTCTCAGCCGAGATGATTCGATCGCTGATGCCCTTGAACTACCCCGTCTCGTTGTTGAAGGTGCGACCCGAAACCATCCAGGCCTCTATTGCCGCCTCGGAGCCGATTCGCCATGTCCGCATCATCCGTACCCTCCTCCCGCCCCAACTGACGATCGAAGTCCAGGAACGTCGCCCCGTGGCCCAGGTGATTCAGCCCGGTCCTCCCGGATCGAACGCCCAGAGCTGGGAAATTATGGGATTACTGGACGATCGAGGCTTTTGGCTCGATCGGACTGAATTGGCACACCTGAACTCCAACGTACCGCTTCCGTCCCTCACCGTCCTAGGCCAGCGGGATGACTATCGCACCCTCTGGCCCCCGATCTATCAAACCCTCCAACAGAGTCCCGTTGCCGTGCAACAAGTTGATTGGCGCGATTCCAATAACCTCATCCTGCACACGGACTTGGGCCTCGTTCACTGTGGTCCCTTTGGCACCCAGTTCCAAACCCAACTCGCGGTGCTCGATCGGATGCGAGACCTGGCCAACCACCCCGAAAAACAAAATCTTGCCTACATCGATCTCAGTCGTCCCAATGCTCCCTATCTCCAGATGGCAGTCCCCGCTACTCCCCCCAAACAAGCCCCCCAGAATTCCCAAGACCCGCCACCCTAAGCCAAGTTCAAGGGCACCGCAATGGATCCAAAGCTTTGGGTCGGTGCCCACCCCAGAGTTCCCGTCAGTTCGATCGGGAGTCTCGGCGGCCCTCACCCCCACCTCTCTTCCCGGAAGAAGCCAGACTTCTAAAGTCTAGCGAGGCTCGCCCCCACCCATTCTGGGGGGAGGGATCCGGGGAATGAGGGACCTCGAACCCCGAGCAAATTAGGGTTTGAGGGTGGGCAACTACACCGCTTCCCCCAATTCATCACGGTCCCCCAAAGAAAGAGGAAGTTCTCTGTACCGGACAAAACTTTGGAAACGCCTACCATACAAGGGTTTCAGACGATCAGACTCAAATGCCTACCCTGTAAGGGTTTAGGGCCATTCTGATCACTTTTTTGTCCGGTACTGAGGAGGAAGTTTACCTTGACATTCCCCTTAAGGTAAGAAATAGTTTACTAGAGCTAAAAGCTCAAGCTCGAGATATGCCGTTTATTCGCCTTTCCCCCTGCGATGGAACATTTTCCGAATGTGGATCAGCGCTCAACCCAGAATAGCAATGGAGGCGAGCAAACCACCTGCACTGGCAATGTCAACTCAAACCCATTCGCACAGGCTGGGTTAGGGGGAAGTGCCCAAAATCATGATGGAGGACATGGGCCTAGCTCTATGTTGCAGGACAGTACAATTATCCCCAGTAGCGTCGCACGCATTAAGGTGATCGGTGTTGGCGGTGGCGGCAGCAATGCGGTTAACCGAATGATTGCCAGCGACCTGGGCGGCGTAGAGTTTTGGGCGATGAACACCGATGCCCAAGCACTTATTAGTGCAGCAGCGCCCCAGCGTTTGCAAATTGGTCAAAAACTGACCCGTGGTCTTGGTGCAGGGGGAAATCCAGCCATTGGGCAAAAGGCGGCAGAGGAGTCTCGGGATGAGATTGCGAAGGCGCTAGAAAATTCAGATTTAGTCTTTATCACCGCTGGCATGGGTGGCGGAACGGGCACGGGGGCCGCGCCCATTGTGGCAGAGGTGGCCAAGGAACTAGGGGCCCTCACCGTCGGCATCGTCACCCGTCCCTTCACCTTTGAGGGAAGACGACGGCAAGCCCAAGCCGATGAAGGCATCTCTGCCCTCAAAACACGGGTAGACACCCTGATCATGATTCCCAATGACAAGCTCTTAGCGGTGATTTCTGACCAAACCCCCGTTCAAGAAGCGTTTCGGATGGCTGACGATATCCTCCGTCAGGGTGTGCAGGGCATCTCCGATATTATTACAATCCCGGGTTTGGTCAATGTGGACTTCGCCGATATCCGGGCGGTGATGGCCGATGCGGGCTCAGCCATGATGGGAATCGGCATTGGATCCGGGAAGTCGCGAGCCAAGGAAGCGGCGGCGGCGGCTATTTCCTCACCGTTGCTAGATGCTTCGGTGGAAGGAGCAAGGGGGGTCGTCTTTAACATTACGGGTGGGTCTGACCTGACTCTCCATGAGGTGAATTCGGCAGCAGAAACCATCTATGAAGTGGTGGATCCCGAGGCTAATATTATCTTTGGGGCGGTTATTGACGATCGTCTGCAGGGAGAAGTCCGAATTACGGTGATTGCCACTGGATTTGGCATTGAAGGCGCAGCCCTGGCAGGTCAAGCCCCGGCAGCAGTTTCACCCCCCGCTCCCCAGCCCTCGCGCCTGTCGTCTCTCCCTCGCCCTTTGACGCCGCCTCCCTCCGTCCCAACCTCCTCACCCAATACCCCCGATCGCAATTTGGACATTCCTGACTTCCTCCAGCGGCGACGGCCCCAGCGGTAAGCATTCGCTCGACCCAGTTCGATCCCCCTCATCCAGCCCCTAGCCCTCCATGTCCTCCGCGACTCCCCCAACGGCTCCTCCTGTCCCAGCGGCTCCCGCCCTGATTCCCCCCGTTGCCTTGACGATCGCCGGGTCAGATAGTGGTGGGGGGGCTGGGATCCAAGCGGATTTGCGCACCTTTGCCTTTCTCAAAGTGCATGGCACCAGTGCCCTGACCTGTGTGACCGCCCAAAATACCCTGGGAGTCAGCCGGGTCGCAGCACTGGAGCCAGACATGGTGGTGGCGCAGATTCAAGCGGTGATGGAGGATATTGGGGTCCAGGCGTTAAAAACAGGGATGTTGCTCAACGCCGACATTATGGAAGCCGTAGGCGAGGTGCTCGGTCATCATCCGACAATTCCTTGGGTCTTGGATCCGGTGATGGTATCCCGGACAGGAGCCAAGCTGATGGACGATCGCGCGATCGCCACCCTGGAACAGCTCATCCCCCGAGCAACGATCGTGACCCCGAATCGTTACGAAGCGGAAATTTTGAGCGGGGTTATCGTCACCGATCGCCCTAGCCAAGCCGAAGCTGCCCAACGCATCGCCGATCGCTATCCTGGACCAGCGGTGCTTGTGAAGGGAGGTGGCCTGGGACCAGAGCATGGGGGGGTAGATTGGTGGCTAGACGGCAGCCGCTCCCAGGCTCTAGAGACCAGGCAGGTAGAGACTCGCCACACCCACGGCACTGGCTGTACTTTGTCGGCGGCGATCGCCGCTTATCTCGCCCAGGGACTAGATCCCTGGACGGCGACCCAACGGGCGAAGGTGTATGTTACGGCAGCACTTCACCATGCCTTAGCGATCGGACAAGGTCAAGGCCCGGTGGGCCACTTTTTCCCGCTCCTGTGAGGGGGGGATTAGAAGGCTGCCCGGGGCGCGAAAACTATGTCCCTACCAGGAACCTAGGATTGTGGGGTCGAGGTTCCTGGAGCCGGCCTCGGCGCCGAGGCTAACCCTGTTTTGTCGTCCTCTTTTCGTCGCTCAATCAGCCCCTGGGTTCCCGTCACACCCAGGGGCTCAAAGCTACGGGACACCTCGAGTAATTGGGTTGCGCGGCTGCGCCGCGTGCCACAACCCTAATTCTGCCGTGGATACTGCGGAAAATCTGGATTAATCGAGGTGCCCTACACATGCAGACTATTGAAAATCAGGATCGCAAGCCTGTAAAGACTCCACCAAGGCCGCTTGTCCCACACAGCGCCGTGCTTGGCTGTTGGGCATCAACTCTTCGATCGACATCTGGCAATTGGCAAACACTAACCCCTTCAAACTCAACACTTCGCGCTTACAACGCAGTCGATCGCGGGTAAGACGATTTACAGAGCGGCGGAAAGACGCTTGGCAAAGATTTTGCAGACCCGCAAACGGAAACTCCTCCGCACAGGCAGCATCAGCCGCTTCAATGGCCTGATCCACACAGGTGCTGTTACAGCCCGCCAGCGCTGGCGCCGAAAACAGGAATAGGCTTCCGCTGAGCACTAGCACTAGACCCAGGATGAAACTTGATCGAACCCAGCCCGTTGTGGCAAATCCCGATCGATCGCCAGAGGCGGGGCCAGGATCTTGGGACACAAGACTTCTGGGAGCGAGAGCTCCGATTGTCCCTCGAACTCGTGTGAAGGCGGGAGCCAAACTCTGGCCCATCCACGCAGCAGCAGACTGAAACACAGCAAAAATATTCATGGCAGGGGTACCAAAATCCTCGATACGGACTGGGCAGCAGACGGGAATACAGGGGATAAATCCCTGGAGGGAAATTCGCAGGGCGTTTACACTAGACCTCGGTCAAGCCCCAGATTCTGGGGTCAGCTTATCAAGGGGTCTGAACAGGGCTTGGCTAGACGCAACAAAAGGTTAACTTCATGAACGGTTTGTGGCTTGAGCAACAGCAACTTCAGTGGCGCACGGATTTACCCACACCCCACCCGTCCGCTGGCGAGGCATTGGTGCGCGTCCTGCGGGCGGGGATTTGCAACACCGACCTAGAGTTACTGCGGGGCTATTACCCCTACCAGGGCATTCCGGGTCATGAATTTGTGGGGGTGGTGGAAACGGGCGATGACACCCTCCAAGGCCAACGGGTTGTGGGGGAAATCAATGCGGCCTGTGGCCAGTGTTCATTCTGCCAGCGGGGAATTCCCACCCACTGCCAAAACCGAACGGTACTGGGAATTGTGCAGCGTAACGGCGCTTTTGCAGAGTACTTATCACTGCCGGTGGTCAACTTGCATCCCGTGCCTGATTCCGTCACAACGGAAGCGGCCACCTTTACAGAACCCCTTGCAGCAGCGCTGGAAATTCAGGAACAGGTCCGGGTGAATCCAGGCGATCGGGTGCTAGTGGTGGGGGATGGAAAACTGGGGCAACTGGTGGCCCAGACCTTGGCGCTGACGGGCTGTGACCTTCAGGTCCTGGGGCGACATCCAGAAAAGTTAGGGCGACTCGAAACAATGGATATCGCCACGACAGTGGATCCGACGGTGGCCGATCGCAGCTTTGATGTGGCCGTGGACTGTACGGGACATCCCAGTGGCTTTGACACAGCCCGCACCGCCCTCAAGCCCCGAGGAACCTTGGTGATGAAAAGCACCTATGCCGGAAACCTCTCGATCGATGCCTCGGCGTTGGTGGTGGATGAAATCACAGTGGTGGGATCCCGCTGTGGTCCCTTCGATAAAGCGCTAGCACTCCTCGCCTCAGGACAGGTGGAAGTGGAAAGTTTAATTCAAGGACAATATCCCCTCGATCGAGCTCTGGAAGCCTTTGACCAGGCCCAAACCCGAGGCCAGCTCAAAATCTTGCTCAGCTTAGAGTCCTAAACACCCCTAGGAGGATATGTGGAAACCGAAGAGAATCTCTCCTAACTCCTCTTTACAAGGGGGGGATGACCTCTTCTTCCCCCTTCATAAAGGGGGACCGAGGGGGATTCCGCCCCAGTAACCCACGTAACAATCAAGGTTGGGTTGGGCGGC
>JAYKIB010000279.1:0-11162 GCA_035285005.1 Prochlorothrix sp. | reverse complement strand
TTTGGAAGCCCTCACCCTAAATCCCTCTCCTTTTTTGGGAGAGGGACTGTAATCCTATTCCCCTTCTTCCGGCTTGGGAGAAGCGGTGTCCTGAGCGCAGTCGAACGGGCGATGTCCTGAGCGCAGTGGTTGGCTTCGCCTGCCCGGAGGGCATAGGGGGCTGGGGGATGGGGGTGAATCTGCTGGCTAGTTCTGGGTATCCGTCCCCAGTCTTGGGGTTGTGATCTGGACGTGCTTGAGAAAGACCCTTGGGGGCTATTCTAGGTTGGGACAATGGGTAGGCGCTGGCAAACGCTGGCCGATCGATCGGCCTGACGATCGAAACCGCCCCATTGCGAGGTGTAGATCGAGTGCATCGCTGCCCCAATCCGCAGACACGCTGGCGAGAGATAAACCAACGGGAAGCCCTCCCCATGCCGATCGATCGGGCTGCGATAGTTGCCTTGGAACTCCCTGGGATGAACCCGTTACGCGACTGCGCGCGACCCCCGCTTTTTATCCATTTATTCCTACTGCATGTCTATGACACAGCCTAAAAAAGCCCTGATCACTGGCGTTACGGGCCAGGATGGTTCCTACTTAAGCGAACTTTTGTTGGACCAGGGCTATCAAGTCCATGGCATTATCCGCCGGACTTCCACCTTCAACACTGATCGTATCGATCACCTCTACGTCGATCCGCACCGGGAAGAAGCACGGCTGTTTCTCCACTACGGCGACCTCACCGACGGCACCACTCTGCGTCGCATTATTGAAGCGGTTCAGCCCAATGAAGTCTATAACCTGGGGGCCCAGTCCCATGTGCGGGTGAGCTTCGATGCACCGGAATATACGGTCGATGCGGTGGGTGTGGGCACCCTGCGCCTACTCGAAACGATTCGGGACTACCAGCAGCGCACGGGTCAGCAGGTGCGATTTTACCAGGCCGGCTCTTCAGAAATGTTCGGCAAGGTTCAGGCCGTCCCCCAAAGCGAAACAACCCCGTTCTATCCCCGCAGTCCCTACGCCTGCGCCAAGGTCTACGCCCATTGGCAAACCATCAACTACCGGGAGTCCTACGACCTCTTTGCCTGCAATGGTATTCTCTTTAACCACGAGAGTCCCCGTCGGGGCGAAACCTTTGTCACCCGCAAGATTACACGGGCGATCGCCCGGATTCTGGCGGGACAGCAGGACAAGCTCTACATGGGAAACCTCGACTCCAAGCGGGATTGGGGCTACGCCAAGGATTATGTGCGGGCGATGTGGCTGATGTTGCAGCAGGACCAGCCCGATGACTATGTGGTGGCGACGGGGGAAACCCATTCGGTCCAGGAATTTTTAGAGATGGCCTTTGGGGCAGTGAACCTGAACTGGAAAGACTATGTGGAGTTTGATCCCCGCTATCTGCGACCGGCGGAGGTGGATTTGCTCATTGGAGATCCGACCAAGGCTAAGACGCAACTGGGCTGGGAGCCGGAGGTCAGTTTCCAGGATTTGGTCACCTTGATGGTGAGCAGCGACTTGGAGGCATTGGGCCTGAGCCTGCCCGAGGGGCACCAGGGGCTAAAGCTCAAGGATCATGCGGTTATTCGCCAAGCCAACGGTGGCAAATATAGCGATTAGGGCAAGGGCAGCGGCGGATAACTCGCCAAGCGTACTGTGTGCAACTGAATAGTTGCCAGCCCGGGAACAGTAGGGCACCTCGATGAATGGTGGCGTGGGGCGAAGCCCCACGCCACACCCCTTATCCTTGCGTGGATCACAGGATGAAACTTTGGATTAATCGAGGTTCTCAGTAGTGAAAGGGAGAAAAATGATGAATTTAGCCGATCGCCGCATTCTTGTGACGGGGGGAGCGGGATTCCTCGGTCGTCAAGTCGTAGACCAACTGGTGGCCGCTGGGGCACAGCGGAATCACATTACTGTGCCCCGATCGCGGGACTGGGATCTGCGCCAGTGGGATGCCTGTCAAGGGGCCGTACAGAACCAGGACATTGTCATTCACCTGGCGGCCCATGTGGGCGGTATCGGCCTCAACCGGGAAAAACCGGGAGAGTTGTTCTACGACAACCTGATGATGGGGGCGCAGCTAATCCATGCGGCCTATCAGGCAGGGGTCCAAAAGTTTGTGTGTGTAGGAACGGTCTGTGCCTACCCCAAATTTACGCCGGTGCCATTCAAGGAGGAGGACCTCTGGGCAGGCTACCCGGAGGAAACCAACGCCCCCTATGGCGTGGCCAAAAAGGCGCTGTTGGTCCAGCTCCAAGCCTATCGCCAGCAGTACGGTTTTGATGGCATTTACCTGTTGCCGGTGAACCTTTATGGACCGGAGGATAATTTCAATCCGGCCAGTTCCCATGTGATTCCGGCCTTGATTCGTAAGGTCCATGAAGCCCAACAACGGGGCGATCGAACCTTTCCGGTGTGGGGCGATGGCAGTCCGACCCGAGAGTTTCTCTACTCCACCGATGCGGCGCGGGGCATTGTCCTGGCAACCCAAAGCTACAGCGAGCCGGACCCCGTGAACCTGGGATCGGGGGAGGAAGTGGCCATTAAAGACCTGGTGGTGCTGATTGCCGAGCTGATGGAGTTCGAGGCGGAAATTGTCTGGGAAACGGATAAACCCAATGGGCAACCCCGCCGTTGTTTGGATACGAGCCGCGCGCTCGAAGCCTTTGGCTTCAAAACTGAGGTGGCATTCCGCCAAGGTTTAAAGCAAACGATCGACTGGTATCGGGCCCACGCAGAATAGGGCTCCGTTCGATCGAGACCCTTGGGTCCCTCACTTCAGGCTCGGGCATCTCAATCCCTCATGTTCAGCGGGGCGGCGATCGATGGGACTCAACCCACGGGCCTAGGGCCAGATCGGGCTCACGACGGTTGGGAATATCCCATGAGGGGCAGGCCCGATCGCGCTCGATCCCGCACCTTCTTGAACACCTGGAGCGGTTGCCCGCCGTAGTAGCGACGGGTTTGGCCCAGCGGGATCATGCCGAGGCGGTGGGCAATGCGGTAGGATCGATCGTTCCCCGGTAGCACCACCGCATACAAGGCCGGAATCCAGGAAAAACTCAGGCCATAGTCTAAAATTTCCCGGGCGGCCTCCGTGGCGTAGCCCTGGCCCCAATGATTGGGGTGAAAATGCCAGCCAATTTCCAGGCGATCGGGTTGGGGCTGGCTCAAACCGGGCACCGATCGCTGGCCCTGTCCCAGGGGCAACAACAGCAGATTGCCAATGGTTTGACCTCGACGCAAATCCATCACCGCCCAGCATCCCTGGGGCTTGCCCTGCTCGCCCACCTGGGCATAGCGCCGCAGGCGATAGACCACCGCCGCCAAGTTGCGATCCACCGTCCCCGGTGCAATCCCCGCCATCACCCTGGGATCGCCATAAATCCCCAAGGCTGCGATCGCATCTTGGGTGGGGTTCCACGGTCGCAAGAGCAGGCGATCGGTGCGGAAGATGGGTAGTGGCATTGTGGTTTCTTCCTTCTTCGAGCGCAGGATAATGCAGTGGGGTGCCCCAGGGCGTGTCATCCATTAACTCCTGATGACCGCCCCTAGTCTGTCACCGTGGCCCGCATCAGTTGCTCCACCTGGCGCACCCCCTGACTATCCTGGGCTTGCTGGTAGAGCATCCGCGCCTGTTGGAAGGCTTCCATGGCTTCCGCCGATCGGCCCCGGCCCTGGAGGGCAACGCCCAGATAACGATAGGGCACCGGATTGCGAGGATCCCGCTCCGCCCACAGGTCGCTGGTGACCACCGCCAGTAGATAATTTTCCTGGTCCAGATAAATTTCAATCATTTGGGCACGCGCCGCCCCCAAGGTTGCATCGAGCTTGATCGCCTGCCGAAAGGCGTCTAGGGCCAGGTCGGGGCTGCCGAGGGTTTGGAAAATAGTGCCGCGTTTGAAATGTAAGTCCGCATTGCGCGGATCCAGTCGTACCGCCTCCTCAAAGGCAGCAAACCCCGCCCGAGGGTTGCCCAAGCCAAACTCAGCCGTGCCCTGCTTGATGTAAATCTCCGGTTCGTAGGGGGCGATCGCCTGGGCCTGCTCCAAAATATCCAACGCCTCCCCAAAGCGACCTAGGCGCATGAGGAGATCGGCCTTGGCGGTGTAGGACTGCCAGTTATTACGATCGAGGGTGACCCACTGCTCATAAATTTGGAGGGCACCGTTTAGGTCGCCCTGGGTCTCCAGCATTTTACCGAGGGCGAGTAGGGCATCGGCGTGGTTTGGATCCAAGGTCAGGGCTTGGCGTAGGGCCGCGATCGCCCCAGCATAGTCGCCCAAATCCCCCAAGGCGCGACCCAAGCCATAGGCGAAGTTTGCATTACGGGGATCCAAGGCGATCGCTTGGCGAAAGGCCGTTGCTGCGGCCTGGAAACTTCCCAGTTGCAACTGGGTATAGGCGATCGCGGCCTGAATCTGGGCATTGTCGGGTTCAAGGCGAGCCGCCTGCTGGTACAGCATCAACGCTGGCCCATATTGGCCCTGGCCCACCTGTTCCCGCGCATCCTGCAGTAATTCGTTGAGGTCCGGTTCCTGGGCAATCATTTGGAACGTAGGCACCGGGAGATCGCCGGAGATCCGTTGGAATACCTCGGAGGTGTGAGCGGATCGATCGGGCGAAACGAACGGATTGCTGGCAAACCGATGACTGACAAGTCCGTTACCGGATGCCCCGCTCCCGGTGAATTCCCCACCCGCGAATCCCTGCACGGTGTATTCCCGCTCCGCAAGATCCTGGGCAGTCGGAACCAGGCCCGAAGGGCCAGCCCCAGCCGCCAGTCCCGCACTTGGGACCAGCAGCCAGATCAGCCCACTGCCCATAACAGGGGCCATCAGTCCCCCCACAGCACGACCCAGGCCACGACCCAGGCTACGACCCAGATGGTTGTTCCCGTGACGGCCCCATAGATTGCGGTCCAGATTGCGGTCCAGATTGCGGCCTTGGGTATGGCCCAGATTGCGGCCTTGGGTATGGCTACGATTAGGGCTCGACACGCTACGACCCGATACGCTAGGGCCCGACACGCTAGGGCTCGACACCATACGACCCGACACGCTAGGGCTCGACAGACCACAGGCTCGATCGCGGCCCAGGTTACAGCCTTGGGAGTTACCCAAGGGAGAGCCCGACCCATAACGGCCCACAGGACAGCTCAAACCATAGCCCCGAGGATCACCAAAACGACGGCTCCAAGAGTGGCGGAATTCCGGCGATCGGTGGGACAGAACCAAAAGCAGATTAGGCATGGTGAGGGGGGAAGAAGACAGGCCAACGGGTTGGGGCAAAGCGAATTAAGAGGCGAGGGCAACTTCAACCATCTGCTGAAGCTCGCCATTTTGGTACAACTCAATCATGATGTCGGATCCACCGATGAATTCCCCATTGATGTAGACCTGGGGAATGGTGGGCCAGTTGGAATATTCTTTAATGCCCTGGCGAATGTCCGGATCCGACAGCACATCGCAGGTCTCAAAGGGCACGGCCAAGGTGTTCAGAATTTGGACCACGTTGTTGGAGAAGCCGCATTGGGGCATCAGTTTGCTGCCCTTCATGAAGACCATGACTTTGTGTTGCTGGACCAGACTATCAATACGGTTTTTCAGTTCAGGGTTCATGGGAAATAGGTCGAAAATAAAGGGACAAAGTTGAGCGGACAACGGCCCAGCTGTAAGCGACAAAAGTGGCGGGCTTGGGCGGTGAGTCCCCTGCTGTGTAGGGGGTGCGCTGTGGCCTGTCGAGACGAACTGGCCCGCTGTCCGAGGCGGGTTGCTCTAGGTTTTCCCCATTGTATGGCAGCAATTACAGCATCTTCCAGAGGCGCTGGCTCTGGGGAGTTGCCCCGCCGAAGGCGGGGCAACTCCTGTTCTGTGAGGGCGTGTCATCAATTCACGGGAGACCCCTTGCGATACCAGCGCTACGCGCCCGACCCAGTTATATGAGCTAGGGGCTGTGTCTTTGATTCTGCGGGCAGTTTAGGGTTATATGATGACAGCCCCTAGTTCGCTGCTTGCCATGCCTCGGGGGTATAGGTTTTGAGGGCAAAGGCATGAATTGCCTCGGATGCCATGGCTCCCCGCACTGCGCCATAGACCATTTGGTGTTGCTTCACCAAGGACTGGCCGGCAAACGCAGACGACACCACCGTTACCTGGTAGTGATCGCCCCCACCCGTTAAGTCCTGGACTTGAATTTGGGCATCGGGCAATTGGGCCTTGATCATTTCCGTCACTTGATCAGGGGTTACCATAGACTCTCCTTTATGTTTGCTCCAAAGTTTCCCGGCAATCTCTCTATAGTTCTTACCATGGGGCACCTCGAAAAAGCCAAGTTTTTGAGGAAATGCTTCCCATCGGACCCAAGGCCATGGCGGAAATTTTTGGCTTGAACCTAGGGCGTGTCCTCTCTAAACGGTAGAACCCCGGCGATATTGAGAGTTACACGCTTGCCCCAGTTGCATAAGCGAGAGGACACCTTAGATTCATTCAGATTTCGACTGCGGTGCCCATGGCAGGATCAGGGTTGTGGGGGGCGGCGAAGCCGCCCCCCACAATTAATCCAGATATTCTAGGGGCTGTATCCCTGATTCTGAGGGCATTTCAGGGCTAGGTGATGACGGACTCTCGTTCAGTGGGGCTATCCGTGATCCTCTTCGTGACCCTCTCCGGGGCCCTCTCCGTTGCCAGACTCCCGGGACTCTTGGCGCAGGGCCTCATATAACAGAACTGCCCCCGCGATCGCCACATTCAACGACTCCACCCCCGCCGCCAAAGGAATGCGTACCTGCCGATCCGCCACCGCCAGCACCTCCGCCGACAGCCCCGCCCCTTCGTTCCCCAGCACCACCACCGTGGGAACCCGCCAATCCAGATCCCAGTGGGTTTGGGTCGCTTGGAGCGTTGTGGCGACAATCTGCATTCCCGCCGCTTTTGCCCCTTGCAGTTGGGTGACCAAATTCGGCACCGTGGCCATGGGTAGGCGGAACCATTGACCCACGGAGGCCCGTAGCACCCGAGGATGGTACAGATCAACGCTATCGCAGCTGAGCCAGACCCCCTCGACTCCCGTAGCCGCAGCTGTGCGGATCAGGGTGCCCAGATTGCCGGGATCCTGAAGGGTTTCCAGGGCGATCGCCCGCTGGAGGGGCAGTTGGGGAGTCGATCGATGCCCCAGGGGAGCCGCCGCGAGTACCCCGCTAGGATTGACGATCGTGCTGGCATAGGCCAACAGATCGGGACTGAGCAACTCACACCGATCGGCCCGCTGTTCCAGACTGTGCCACAGATCCCCATGGCGATCGCACCAATCCGGGGTGGCACAGGCCACGCTCAGGGGATGGCCCAGGGCGATCGCCTCGGTCACTAGGTGGGTCCCTTCCAGCAAAAACTGGTGCTGGGCCTGACGGCCCTTGGGCTGGTGCAGTTGCCGCAGGGATTTAATCAGGGCATTTTGGCGACTGGTGAGCAATTAGGCCGCTCCGTCCAGCACAGCTTGAATCCGGCTCCGGAATTCCCCTTTGGGATGTCCGCCTTTCACTTCACCGAGAATGGAGAACTCTCCTTCGGGATTGTCACAAATGAGATAGGTGGGCCAGCCCATTCCCTCCTTGGTGGGATATTGGGCCAGCAAAATTTTGCGGTATTTGCCATAGGTCTCCCGGTCCTGGAGCTTGACATCAATAAAGCCCAGGCCCAACTCTTCAGAGACCTTTGCATCGTAGAAGGCCATACGGTGGCAGGTGCCACAATCTTCGGAGGAGAACTTTACAACAGCGCGGGTCATCTTAAAAACTCAACTTAAACGAATGGATACATCACGAGCACCTCGACGGATGGGGTTGGACGACGAAGCCGCCCCAAACTACCCTGATTCTGCCGTGGTCACTGCGGTGAAAGTCTACATTTTTCGAGGTGCCCGTCAGTTAACTCGGGTCTCGCCTGTCTAGCAGGGGTCTGCCAAGCTTGCCCCCTAGCCTACAGCAAAAAGCAGGGACACCAGAAGGTATCCCTGCCCAAGTCGCACGTCTCAAGAGTCAGCCAAACCGATCGCAATTCCCAGCCTGGGGGCACCGTAGTATCGGCGTGCCCTGCCGCTGCGATCGGGGGATCAAAGAGCCTTTTTCCGGGCCCAATCGTCAAGCACTAGACCCTAGAGCACACCCATGGAGCCGAGGCCCAGGATTGCACCAACGCCGAGGATGTGGCCAAAGCAGGTGGTGGCAATCACAGCCGGAATGCCAAAGCCACCGAACATGGTGGGAGCGGGAGTGGCGGGAGGAGCGTCGGGTACTTCAATCGATAATTTACCGAAGGCGATCGCGATCACATTGCACACAATCATCACCATGGCGACCTTGGGGCTCCAGGCAACGGTGGTCGGAACAGCAGCTAAAAGGGTGGAAATCATTAATCTTATCTCCCTGGTTTGCTTATAGAAGGGGCCACACGACCCACTCCGGGTAAAAACCTCGACGCTAGGGCCATGGAGTCCCTCGATTCATTGGGGTGTGCTTCGACTCCGCTCAGCCCACCCCAAAAACCTAATTCTTGACCTGGGCCATAGCGGTTAACGTTTAGGTGAGGCTGGATGTCCTCCACCTCCGGCGAGGGACATGCTCTGGCGAGGGAGATTTTATCCCTGCACCCCATGCCCCTAATCACCGCGATATCTCCCAAAAATTTGGATGAGTCCAGGTGTTCCATGGCCTAGCCCATACAAATACTTACCAAGGATCTTTTCCATTCTGGAAGATTAATTATCAATACTTAACGTTCTGTAGGGCACCTCGATTACTTGGGTTGGGTTGCGCGGCGTTGCCGCGCAACCCAACCCTGATGCTGCTGTAGGGCACCTCGACTAATTGTGGCAGGCGGCGCAGCCGCCTGCCACAACCCTGATTCTGCCGTGGGCACTGCGGTCGAAATTTGAATTAATCGAGGTGTCCTGTAGGGCACCACAACCCTGATTCTGCTGTAGGCACTCCGGTGAAAATTTGAATGAATCGAGGTGCTCTGTAATCTTAGGGCGAGGGATCGGTGGCGGGGAATCAGGGGATGGGGGATCGGGCAGCGGCCTTGTTCCGGGTAGGCCGTGACGGATTTGCCCCAGTTCATACCTTGACTTCTAGGGCACCCATGGGGTACCACAGCCACTGAGATCGAAGTCTCTGGGGGGTCTGGGTCTGTTCGGGCCATCACCCAGTCCACTGGGCTCCGTGCGCGGGTCGTCCAGTTCGCACAATCCCCACCACGGTGGACCGTGGAGAACCGTAAGGAGTGATTAATCCCATGCAGACGCATTCTTCCCCCTCTTTCCCCTCGGTTCGCATGGCTGGTGCGACAGTATGGCAATGGATGCATCGACGGGTGAATCGCCAGATCGATCCTGATGGAACGATCGATCGCTCCAGTTGGCGGCCACCGTCCGCTATTCGATCGCCCCAGTCCTGGCTCCCGAGGCTCACCACCCGCGCCACCCTCCTCACCCTCACCACCCTCGGCCTCAGTGCCCTGGCCTCCCCCCTGCCCGCTGCGGCCCAAAGCTCCTTTGCGGATATTCGTGGCCACTGGGCTCAACTCTGCGTGGAAAGTTTGGCAGACGATAACATCGCTAGCGGCTTCACGGATGCCTATTTTCGCCCCGATGTCCCCCTGACCCGAGGACTGGCCGCTGACTTCCTCAGTCGCGCCTTTCCCAATGCCCCCCAGGTTCAGCCTGCACCGGCATTTTGGGATCTGACTCCAGAGGATCCCTTCTATGACGTTATTCTCAAAACCTCGCAACAGGGCTTCTTTTCCGGCTCCCAAGGTCGCTTTGGCTCCCAGGATTCGCTATCGCGCCAGGACTTTTTTGTTGCCCTAGCCAGTGGTCTCGACTACGCCCCCACGTTTCCGCCAGCCGAGTTATTGTCCCAAACCTACGATGATGCTGAGTTAGTGGCTGCCTACGCCCAGGATGCGATCGCGGCCATGACAGAACAGAAATTTGTGGTGTCGCCTCGGGGGGTGCGGGAACTGCGGCCCCAGGCTCCCATCAGTCGCGCAGAAGCGGCAGCGGTGCTGTGTCAATTGCGGGGGAGCGGCTTACCGGCCACGGGGATCCCGGCGGCGTTTGTGGTGGACCCGCCCACCCATCCCCAGCCCTTTACCGAGCGACGGGTGTCGGACCGCGATGCGGTGGTCGCCCAGCTCACCTATAGCAAAACCAACTACGAGTACGGCGCAGCCCAACTCCAAATTCTGCGGGATGATCAGATGGTCATTAATCAGCCCCTTGCCCTGCCGGGGGGATTTAGCCGCAACCTGAGTCTCCAACTTTACGACTTGGACGGGGATGGGCGCTTGGAAATTGTTGTGGATGGGATCGCAGGGGAGGGGCGCTGTTGCTCCCAGTCCTGGATTTACCAGTACTTACCCCAGGAGCACATCTACCGGGTGATGAGTTTCCCGTGGGGCTATGGTTCCTATCGGTTGGTGGATTGGAATCAGGATGGGATTCCGGAGTTTCAGGGCAGAGACTCGCGCTTTAGTTTCCGGTTTGTGGACAATGGGGCCGATAATGTGTTGCCGTTGCAGATCTGGCACTATCGCCAGGGGCAAATGTTTGATGTGACCCGCCTTTACCCCCAGCTGTTGCTCCAGCACGGGGAGATGCTCTGGCAAATGTATTTGATCCGCAAGGGTCAAGGCCAGGAGGTGAAGGGAGTGCTCGCGGCCTATAGTGCGGTGCGGTTTTTATTAGATGATGGGGAAGCGGGTTTCAATCAGGTCAGCTTTGCCTATGCGGGGCGCGATCGAAGCCGTTACTTACAGGATTTACGGGAATTTCTCCGGGGTACGGGCTATACCAATTATTAGACACGGAATTGGGTAATTCGACGAACTGTGGGGGGCGGCTTTGCCGCCCCCCACACCCCTAGTGGGCACCTCGATGAATTGTGGCCGGCGGCTTCGCCGCCCAACCCAATAAATCCCAACCCAATGAATCGAGATGCCCTGCATTTTACCGGCGACTTAATCGGCTGGGGCGAATTTTTTGCGCATAAATTTGAACAGGAAAAATCCGCTCAAGCCGATCGCTAAAAACAGCATAATCGGATTATGCAAAATAATGGATGTGATGATCGTCAGGCCCGATAGAACCAGGCTCAAACCAAAGGTGACAAAGCC
>JAYKIB010000278.1:0-7031 GCA_035285005.1 Prochlorothrix sp. | reverse complement strand
AATTGTCAGTGCGATTCGGGAGTCCCTGGACTACGAAGGTATGTTGCAAACGATCGTGGCCACGATCGGCAATAACCTCGGGGCCGAAGTGGGCTTGCTCTATGCCCACGAGGACACGGGCCTGATTACCCCCCCCTTCCTCTTTCAGAAAGACGACGCCCCGCTTCCCTTCCCCCTCCCCACCCTGGACACCGCAACCCCCTCAAAAAAAGCCACCCCCCCAAAAACCGCCACCCAAAAAGCCGCCACACCCGACCCCCACCCACTCACCCCCATCCTCGCCGAGTTGTTAGCTCACTTTTGCCAACACCCACAACAGCGCTCCTGCGAAGTGCGGGAAACTCCCGAGGGCCATGCCATTAGTCTCCCCTTCACCTATCAACAGGAACTCCTGGCCGTGCTCGTGCTCTATCGCCCCAGCATCTTTGCGGCCTGGAGCGAAGATGATATGCAGCTTTTGGAAAATGTGGCGGAACAGTCGGCGATCGCCGTCTCCCAAGCCAAGCTGTACCAGTGGACCCAAAAGCAATCCGAAAAGCTCCAGGCCGAGCTAGCGGTCGCTCGCCAAATCCAGGCTAACCTGCTCCACCAAGACTTACCCCAGCTTGAGGGCATCCGCGTCCAAGCCTGCTGTCAACCGGCCCGGGCCGTCGGCGGCGACTTCTTTGAAGTCTATGCCCACCCCCAGGGGGATGTGTGGCTGGCGGTTGGGGATGTGTCCGGCAAGGGGGTTCCCGCAGCCCTCTACATGGCCAGCACCCTATCTCTGCTGCGGCGGGAGCTAACCCAGGAAGTTTCTCCAGAGCCAGAAATGGTGATTCGCAACCTGAACCGCAATTTGCTCCAGGACTTGGTTAACAATAACTGCTTTATTACGGCAGTGATTCTGCGCTATCGTCCCAAGGACGGAAGTCTGGCCTACGCGAATGCCGGTCATATCTACCCCATGATTTGGAACCCAAAGCACGTGGCAAACCAAACCCAACCCGAACCCCAATATCTGAAAACGCGGGGCATTCCCCTCGGCATTCTGGAGGAGTGGAAAGGGCAGGCCGGGGTCGGGACCCTGACCCAGGGTGAGGTGCTGCTCCTGGCCAGTGATGGCATCACCGAAGCCAATGTCAGCCTGGAAAGCGGTGTGACCAGGGGGGCAACCCCTGCCGATCGCCCCCCCGGTACTGAAGCCTTGATGTTGCAACAGGCGGGTCTCTGGCAGATTCTGGCCCAGTACCCCCATGGCCCTGTCTTAGAAGACCTACTGGCCCTCATCCAGTCCCAGAGCCAGACCCAAGATGATGATCAAACCCTCGTTTCCTTGGAGATTGTATAGGCTATGCAAAGTGAACTGCATATCCCCAGTGACCTTCGCTTCCTGTCTGTGGTAGAGAACTGGCTCCTTGGGTGCTTGGAAACGGAGTTGGGCGAGCGGGTCGATTGGCCCCGTCAAGCCAGTCGCTTCCGCCTTGTTTTGGTAGAAGCCTATTCTAATGTGGTCCGCCATGCCCACCGGGATCAGCCCAATTTGCCGGTGTTGGTGCGGCTGAATTTACACGATCGGGACATTGCCCTCGAGATCTGGGATCATGGATCCGGCTACGCGGTGGAAAGCTATGATGCGCCGGAACCGACGGCGATGCGGGAAGGGGGCTACGGCTGGCTGATTATGCAGCGATTAATGGATCATGTGGAGTATTCGCTCCAAATTGATGGTCGCAACCGTCTCAAACTGGAGACGAGTCTGCCAGAACAGGTACCCGAGCCTTCTACTCCGGCCTCCTAAAGGACGATCGGGGCGACTAAATCGACACGATCGACAGCACATACTCTCCCTGGTTCATACTTTGACTCGTGGCGTGATCAAACACGAGCCCCGCGTCCTGGGCCTGGATCGTAATGGTGGCCGGTAGGGTTCGCGACTTGTTATAGGTGATTAACGTGTAGAGGGGATCTCCCACCTGGACCATTTGGCCCACCGCCGCCCGCTGGCCAATAAAGCCCCCCGCCACAGCATAGTAGCGCTTGAGTTGGTTCTTGTGGACGATCGGGAACGGTTCCGGGCTGGGCGGCAAAGGATAACCCGGACATTTCAGCACTCCCTTATGGGCGAGGTAATTCAGAATGCCCTGATAGCCCCGCCGGATCGAGCCCCGATTCATCGCCATCCCCGATCCCAATTCCAAGGTCCAGGACTCCAAATCAAACTGGAGAGGGCGACCGAGATGACGTAACTCCCGTTCCAGGGCAATCCAAGGCTTAAGAAACGCCTCATCCAAGGCATTGCCATCGTACTCATCCAAAATAATGGCAAATTGGGCCTGAAACGACTGGGCACTGGCCGATCGACCCTGTCCACAGTAAAGATAGTCCACCGCCTGGTTCGTCGAGGTGTGCAAGTCCAGGAGATAATCCGCATCCAAACACAGGGACTGGATCCGATAGCGGTAGATCTCCGCCAGGGAGCCACCTCGCGCCCCCTGACAATGGCGATGGTACTGCTCAAAGCACTCCAGAATTTTGGCCCGGTAGGCGTGCTTCAGATCCTCCGGCTCCAGATCTTGGTGGGATTGGGCAAATTCCCCCAAGTCCCGACACACTTGCTCATAGTCCCAGAAAATACGATTCCAGTCTCGACCGTCGTAGGGATTGTAGCGGCCACTCGTAAAGTGGTGGCTCCGCTGATTCACCCCCTGGGGATTACACACCGGCAACAGCCACACCTCGCCCCATAATGCTTCCGCATCTAACCCCTGTAGGGTTTCAATCAGTTCAAAAATAACGCCATTCCCTGCAATTTCCGCCCCATGCAGATTGGCCTGGATATAGACCTTCTTACCCGGTTGATGTCCCACAAACCGATACACCTGGAGCAGCAGGCGATCGCCCGAGGCGAGCTGACAGAGGGGAAAAGTAACAATCTCAGGTTGCATATGGGCGGGGGGGAGCAGGGGCAATGCGGCAAGCAGTCGCAACGAAGCCAGTTTACGGGACTGGGGGACACTTCAGCTTTAATCGGGCGTAAAAAAGCTCAAACCCTTGCCCTCGTCAGAATTTCAAGAGTAGATCTTTGATTTCGGCAAGCCCTTGACAAAAAACTATGTTGTCTGCTGAACAATAGCGTGTATGATGTAGCCGCTGCCCTCGTTTACCCATTGCGAGCCATGACACAGAATTTCCTGGAACTAGCAAAGAAAGGCGATCCGAGAGTTCTTGCTGGCCTGATCAACCGCGCATTGCAAAAACAAGGCATTGCGGTGAAAGCCACTCAGCGGGGGGAGATTACCCACTTCCTGTTTGAGTGTAGCCAGGACATTCCGGAACCCACAGCATTAACTGATTATCTGCTCCAAGCCCTCACTCGCCTCAAGGCCCCTCCCCTCTCGCTCCTCCTGTCCGTGAGAAGCGAGGGCCAGCGTGAAGTGGCTTGGCAACGTCGCCTCAGCTTTAATCCCCAGGCAGGGGAGCCAGGAGACGGCCTGCCGCCTCCGCCTCCACCGGCCAAGAGTAATGGCTCCGGGGGCACCATGGGCGAAGCGACCGCTAACGGCAGTGGTGCACTAAATGGATATGGGGCAGCAAATGTAGCGATCGCCGAGCAAAACCCAGGGGCAGAAACAACCGCCGGTGCAAATCCGGACCTCAACACCGCAGACTGGGACAACGACGACTCGGCCCTAGGCTTCGAGGCTGCGACGGATCTGGACCCGGAGGATACAACCCAGCTTTGGGAGGACGAGGACAGCGATGCGCCGGGCTCGTTTGACTCGTTGGAGATGGTAGAGGAGGACGAGGATGCAAGACCGGCGGATGGGCCAGGGGATGGGCCAGGGGATGAGGCAGAGGCCAATGTTGAGGCGAGCGACTCCGGCATTACCCTAGAAGAACTTGCGCTGGATGAGTTGGACGCAGAGGCAGGGGCAGAGGTCGGGACAGAGGTGGAGCAGCAGCGTTCCATGTCCCTCTACCCCGTGGTTGCGGCTGCGGCTGTCACCGTTTTGTTCGCCTTGGCGGGGGTCGCCTATCGTTTCTTCTACTACCCCAACCAGCAGGCCGGCATCGATCCACCGGGTACGGTCACGAATCCCCCAGATACTCCCGATAACCCTGGAGCGACGGCCGTGGGTAATGGCGGCGCGGTCCCTATCGCAACCCCGGCCCCAGAAGTCTTCCCCCCGGAGACGGACCTGCCAGGAAACTCCACCGGCAACACCAGCGGATCGGATCCGGAGGCTGGCATGGGCACGATGGGAACCGATGGATCCGGGACAGGTGAGTCCGGCCCTGGCGAAATGGGTACGGGTGAGATGGGCATGGGTGGGACACCCCCTGAGGGTACCGTCGCAACCGAACCCGATCGCTTTGACCCCAGCAGTCTTCCGCCCGTGGCTGAGGTGGCTAACCCGTGGTATGAAGGCGTAACCCTGGCGATCGAGGCCGCAGAACTGACCCAAGAGGCCACAAGCGCAGAGGATTGGGACAACATTGCAGCCCGGTGGGAACGGGCGGTTGAGCTGATGCAAGCCGTGCCCGCTACCGATCCGAACTATGCCCAAGCCCAGGAGCGAATCTTTACCTACGATGACAACCTCAATTATGCGCGTCAGAATGCAGGGTACTAGGGGCTGCCATCATTTAGCCCAGGACTGGGCTTAGAATCAGCAACACAGCCCCTGGCTCCTACCACTGGGGCGTGTAACTCTGATATGGCAAGGTTCCTACCGTTATATTGATGACCCGCCCTCGGAAGTAACTGACCCTAGGTTCCTGTGACCCTGCTCAGCCAATGTCAATTGTTCCAAGAGCCGTGATAGGGCAGCCGCTACCGTGCTAGAGCGACAGGTTAGGGAGTGGTCCCCGATGGGCTGAAAAAGCCATGGGGGGACCACTCCTCGATGTATAGGTTCGCAAGGCATAGCACTGTGATAACAGTGCCGTACAAGCCGGGCGCCACTCCCGGTCCCCGCATCTGCAAGATGCTGTCTGCGTCCGTTGCCCTGTCCAATGCCCTATCCAATCCATTGCCCTATCCAAGGTGATCCGGCTCTGCTGTTGAGGGGTTGATCCTGTTTTTACTACCTCGATCGGCCATGGCTTTTTCCCAAACCGCCCTCAAAACTCTGCATACCCTGCTCAATCAATCCCTCCAAGCCCAGGGGGTGCAGGTTCAAATTACCCAGCGCGATCGCCAACTGCACTTTCTGTTGGAAGGTCAAACTGTTTCCCCTCGCGATCGCTATGTTGCCTTGATTCAGCAAGGGTTCCAGAAATTGCAGCGCTCCGAGGCATGGCAACCGGGTCAAGTGTTGTCTGAGTTTCAACAGTTGGAAGGTGTCACGCTCTATGGTCGAGTCCAAGGCCAAACACAGGTGGACTGGACTGCAAGCTTTCCCCTTGGCACGCACTTAGAGTCCTCGCCCTCGCTGAGCCAAAACCAGATTCCCAAACCCCAGTCTACCCAGCTCCAGTCTGAGCAGTCCCGGTCTGAGCAGTCTCAGTCTACACAATCCCAGTCTGAGCAGTCCCAGTCTGCAAAATCCCAGTCTGCAAAATCCCTGCAACAGGCCCCACAAGCGGAACCAGACCCCGAGCCTGAGATGCTCAATCCTGAGGCTATCCTCGCCCCCGGCTTGTTTCCCGCCTCATCCCCTACTATTTCCAGCCCGGAGCCTAGCAATCCCAGTCCTCGCTCCCCGATCGTCCCCCCGGATCGATCGCCTGTTCCCCTATCCCCCCCCTCCCCGTCAGATCCCCCCACGACTCTCTCCTCACCTACCCACAGCACAGCACAGGCCACGGATCACGGCACCACAGGCAATAATGCCCTGGAGAACCGCACCACTAGTTCAGATCCCTGGGATTTGGTTGAAGAAGACACGGCGCTTCAGGAACTCTTCCGCCTCGACCTCCCCAAGCTCACCCGTGACCTCGAAGCGTCTGACCCCAACCCCGTGGATCCCGGGCATGAGCAGGCAAAGGCCAACGGGGACGGCCCCACCCGGGAGGCAGGCGACGGGGAGATCCTGGATGGGGACGCACCCGATCCCAGTATCTCCCAGGATGACGACCCCGATCGTCACCACCCCAGCACTGACTCTGGTGACGACACCTGGGTCAGCGACACATCCGGCAGCGGTTCCTCACATCCCACCCCCGTCTCTACACCCAGCTCCCCCGCAGTCGTCCCGGTATCCTCCAGAGAGAACACCACCACCAATCGATCGGCTCCCCGTTTTGTCCCACCTTGGCCTGCTCCCGACAATCGGCATCCCAGTCCCCTATCCCAGTCCGCTCCATCCTCAGCTGACAGCATCCCGGCCCCCCTCTCCCCCCTGCCGGAGGTTGAGAATTTCCTCCATTTTTGGCAGTCCGAAGGGGAGCAGGACGACTCCACCTCCGACTTCGGACTCGATCGCCAAGGCCGTACCGCTCAACTATTAATGGTGGGGCTTCTGGCCCTTAGTATTGGCTTAGGCGGCTTTTTAGTGCTGTTTTTGCCCCAACAGTCCCGCAGTCTGGCGGAAATCCAGGCCGCGATCGAGGAATTGGAACAGGCTCCCCAAAACACCTTGACCCAACTGCAAGAACTAGAGGCAGACTTGGCGTTGATGAAGGCCCAGTTGGATAGGATCTCACGCTTTGCGGTGGGTACCTACAACCAAGCCCAGGGGGAAAAGCAAGCCCTCCAGCAATTTTTAGCGCGGGTGGAAGCAGAGCGTAGCCAGCAGGCGGTAGCGGATGCAAACCTCAAGGAGGCGAAGCGATTTGCAGCGGAAGCGATCCGGGCTGAAGAATTAAATACCCCCTTGGATCGCGAGGCCCTGACCCTGCTCCAAGAGAAGTGGATTGCCGCAAATTACTTTTTGGCATTGGTCCCCACTGAAAGTTGGGCCGGGACCGAGGCCGATCGACTGGGGAGCATCCCACTTTCGAGAAAACAGGCTGAGAGTGAATCTGAAGGCTTGAAGCCTATCAAGCCAGTGGTGGATCGGCGAATACCTCAGTAGACCAATGATCTGGCTATTTTCTCCCACTGG
>JAYKIB010000277.1:0-4298 GCA_035285005.1 Prochlorothrix sp. | reverse complement strand
AATCAGGCCCGTGTCCTCGTGGGCATAGAGCAAGCCCACTTCGGCCCCGAGGTTATTGCCGATCGTGGCCACGATCGTTTGCAACATACCTTCGTAGTCCAGGGACTCCCGAATCGCACTGACAATTTCGTTAAACAGAGATTCCCGTTGGAGGGCGCGGCTCAGTTCCTGGGTACGGCGAGAGATGGCCTGGTAGGTCTCGGCGGCTTGGGCAATGACCGTTCTGAGGGTTTCGGGTTCCCAGGGTTTGGTGATGTATTTGAAAACTTGGCCAGAGTTGATGGCTTCGACCAAATCCGCCACATCGGTGTAGCCCGTGAGGACAATCCGCATTGTGTTGGGAAAGCGATCGACGGTGCGGCTCAGGAACTCGGTTCCGCTCATTCCGGGCATCCGTTGGTCCGAAATAATGACCGCCACCTCACCCGTGTCATCCAGAATTTGTAAGGCTTGGGATCCGCCCTCGGCCCGAAATACTTGGAAATCGCGTCGGAACGTCCGGTAAAGCAAGTCGAGGTTGTCTGGCTCATCGTCCACAACCATTAGCTTTAGCCTTTCTGATCTCGCACGAGTCATGGAGGATGCCAATTTTGAAAGGGCTGCGCGGGAAGGGCTAGAACGGAGTCGATCGGGGGATGGACGGGGGGATAGAGGCTGGGTTAACCCGATTATTGGGCTGGGCGGCGAAGCCACCTCACTAAACCCCGATGTTTGGGTGGCGCGCAGGATGGAACTGGGGATGTTTTGAGGGACCGCCTAGGACACAGGGCGAGTATGGTCTTCAATGACGGGCACATCAACCATGGTTTGGGTGGAAATATCCGGCAAGGGATCATCCAAGCGAATCTGAATCATGGGACCGGAGCGAGCAAGGCGAATGACCATACCATCATCGACCGCAAACTTATCAACCCGTTGCCCTTCAATGTAGGTTCCATTGGTGCCCAGGTTGACCACTTCCCATCCATTGCCTTGGCTACGGATCTCCACATGGTGTCGGGAGACTACGGCGCTATACAGCACGACATTATTGTCGTTTGCGCGTCCAATCCGTACTGTGGAGTCTGACTTAAACGACCACCGTTGGACGGGGGTTTCTTGCAAGGGGTGTAATAGAGCCAGGGTAATCACACGAGCAGCATCTTTTTCTAGAGGAACCTAACAAGGAGCGGGAGCAGAGGGGCAGTGGATGGCGGGCTACTCCCCGTAGTAACCCCACTTCAAACGTAAGTTCAAACGTATACTGGGGTATTTTGGCGAAAAACCAACGCTTTAGACCGGCCTAGACCAGAAGCCCATAGGCTCTGAACCCGTTCTAGGGTATACCTTGGGAAGGTCTCTAGGGTCAACCCTTTTTATTGTGCAGGGCACCTCGATTAATACAGATTTTTGCCGCAGTCTCAGAACTTGAATGAATCGAGAGGCCCAAGACAAGGACAGAGTAGAACCCCGCGCAGTGGGGCTCTACTCCTGTGGAGATCTTGATGTATGGTGCCGGGTGTGGTGTCGATCGATCTAGCCGATCGCCATAACCTGTGTTTTTGCTTGGGTCATGGGGCAACCGATTGGATGTTTCGCGGTGCCCCTGTGCTCACTCGGTTCTAGAGGGGAGCGATCGACCTACTTGGAATCCACCCACTTGGAGTAGGGTTCGCCTTCAAACGGTTGAACACCGGTGGGGGGATATTGATCTTTGGGTTTGTTGAAAATAGAGAGAAACCCTTCGGACACATACTGGAACATGTCCTTCATCCGTTGGAATAGTTTCATAACCCTATCCTCCTGTTTCAGGGGGTTAATGGTGATTGTGATGGTTGGGGAAGTGGTGAGACTTCTCCGCAATGGAACACTAAGGGCAAATCTTGGGACGGTTCAGCTGAATTAGAACAAGTATTTGATACCTTCAGAATATTAGAAAAGGTCCAGGGGGTTAGGGTTACTGCATGATTCTTTACGCTGCTTCGTGTTCATTCATAATTCCTGGGGTCTTGAGAGGGGCACCCCGATCAATTCAACTTTTCACCGCAGTACCCACGGCAGGAGCAGGGTTGTGGCAGGCGGCTTCGCCGCCTGCCACAATGAATCGAGGTGCCCTCTAAAGGCTAACTTACAGAGCAAAAATGGCTAAAACCCAAACGCAGAAAAAGCAACCCAAATCCTTCGAGCAAACCCTCTGGGATACCGCTGACAAGCTGCGGGGATCGGTGGAGTCCTCGGAATATAAGCACGTTGTCCTCAGCTTGATTTTCCTGAAGTTCGTCAGTGATAAGTTTGAGCTACAGCGCAAGAGGTTGATGGAGACCGGTATGGGGGACTACACCGAGATGGTGGAGTTCTACGCCAAGGACAATGTGTTTTATCTCCCGGAAGAGGCCCGCTGGTCCACGATTCAGGCGCAGGCCAAGCAGGAGGACATCGCCCTGCGCATTGACACGGCACTTCACACGGCGGAGAAGACCAACAAGGCGCTGCGCGGTGCCCTACCGGATAACTATTTTTCTCGCCTGGGGCTGGATACGGCCAAGCTGGCTTCGCTGATTGATTCCATCAGTGATATTGATACCCTCACCCCCAGCGCCCTCACCCCCAGCCCCTCTCCCAGGGGGAGAGGGGAGCAGGAAAAAAGCCCTCTCCCTCAGGGAGAGGGTTTGGGTGAGGGACACGAGGATTTAGGTGAGGGCAAGGGCATACAAGCCGAAGAAGACATCGTTGGCCGGGTGTACGAATACTTCCTGGGCAAGTTTGCGGCCACGGAGGGCAAGGGCGGCGGTGAGTTCTATACGCCCAAGTGTGTGGTTAACCTGATCGCTGAAATGATCGAGCCGTATCGCGGCAAGATTTATGACCCCTGCTGTGGTTCGGGCGGGATGTTTGTGCAGTCGATCGAGTTTGTGAAAAACCATCAGGGGAACCGGAAGGATATCTCCATCTATGGCCAGGAGCTGACGGCGACGACCTATAAGCTGGCGAAGATGAACCTGGCGATTCGGGGTATTGCGGGCAACCTGGGGGAGGTGCCTGCGGATACGTTTTTTAAGGATCAGCATCCGGATCTGAAGGCGGATTTCATTATGGCTAATCCGCCGTTCAACCTGAAGCAGTGGCGGGCTGAGGATGAACTCAGCAATGACCCGCGCTGGGGCGGTTATGAGGTGCCGCCGACGGGCAATGCGAACTATGGCTGGATTCTGCACATGGTCAGCAAGCTGTCCCAGAACGGGGTGGCGGGCTTTGTGCTGGCGAATGGGTCTATGAGTACTAGCACCAAGGGGGAAGGGGACATCCGCCGCAAGCTGATCGAGAATGATTTGGTGGACTGCATGATTGCCCTGCCGGGTCAGTTGTTTTACACGACGCAGATTCCGGTCTGTCTGTGGTTTTTGACCAAGAATAAGAAGGCGCAGACGGTGGCAGGGCGCAGCGAGAGCAACCACCGCGATCGCCGGGGTGAGACGCTGTTTATCGATGCCCGTAATATGGGCACCATGATCGATCGCACTCACAAGGAACTGACCAGTGATGACATTGCGGCGATCGCCCGCACTTACCATGCTTGGCGGGGTGAGGCCCAGGCTATGGAGGGGAATGGCGGCTATGAGGACAAGCCGGGATTCTGTAAGGCGGCGATGCTGGAGGATATCAAGGCGAATGACTATGTGCTGACACCGGGGCGCTATGTGGGGGCGGCGGAACTGGAGGATGACGGGGTGCCGTTTGAGGAGAAGATGGCGGAGCTAACCGAGACGCTGTATCGGCAGATGGCGGAGTCGGAGCGGCTGGATGCGGTGATTCGGGAGAATTTGGAGGGGTTGGGTTATGGGGAGTGATTGGCCAGAGCATCGACTAGATGAAGTGACCGAACTAATCGTCGATTGCCCGCATTCAACACCGGAATGGACTGATAGCGGCGTTATCGTACTTCGGAATCAATACATCCGAAATGGTCGGTTAGATTTAAGTGATCCTAGCTATACAACTGAAGACGGCTATGCAAGCCGCATTAAACGAGCTGTCCCAACGGCTGGTGATTTAGTATTGACTCGTGAAGCCCCGATGGGAGAGGTCTGCCAGATTCCTGAAGGGGTTAAATGCTGCTTGGGTCAACGTATGGTTCTTATCAGGGCCGATAAATCTCTGGTGAATCCAAAGTATCTATTGTTCGTTATACAAAGCCCTTATCTCCAGCATCAGATCAGTTGGAATGAAGGTACTGGAACAACTGTAAGTAATATTCGCCTTCCGAATCTGAGAGCCTTTAAAATTCCGACTCCAGAACTCGAAACCCAAAAAGCGATCGC
>JAYKIB010000276.1:0-11531 GCA_035285005.1 Prochlorothrix sp. | reverse complement strand
AATAAATCGAGGTGCCCTGTAGGCACTCCGGTGAAAAATTGAATTAATCGAATAATCGAAGTGCCCTAGGGGATGTTTGGAAACTTCGGCTAGGTGCCGTAGGCCCTTGCAGAATCTCCCTCAGTTCCCCTGTTGAAGGGATCGAAGACAAAGGAGCAGCTCCTACCGAACGCATTATGCCGTGAAACCCCGTGGGTCGCAATGACCCATGGCACCAGACGGGCTCCTTGCCATACCCGATCTCCCGCCCGACTTGGGCGGAGACCTCACTTGGGCGGAGACATCGGAGTCTAGTATGATGAAGGGCCGATGGATCCCCCGATCGATCGTCTCGATCAGCAGTTTGAGGTGATAAGTCATGGTTTTTGATTGGTTTCGCCGTCAGTACAATCAAGCACAGGGCAAAACCCAACCGGCGCCGGAAGCCCCTGAGCCGACTCCGGCGGCACCAGCGGAGCCAAAGGCTGCCCCGTCTGCATCCGAGACCTCGGATTCGTCCACAGCCGCAGGTCCTGAAGCCACAGAAGCGGAGACTTCAGAAGCTGAGCCCGCCGAGGATGACTATTTGGCCTGGGCAAAGGCGGCCTATAAAAACCTAAAACAGCAGGAGTCGAGTCAGGCTGACGAGGCGGGCGCGACAGAAGCAGCAAAGCCCGATACAGCAGAGGCGACCACGGCAGAAGCGACCACGGCAGAGACTAAAACCGTAACTGACACAACTGGCACAACTGACACAACCGATCGAAGCGATCCAGAAAATCAAGGTGAAGTCACTGAGGAAGATGGCGCAAATGTTGCAACGGAGCTAGCTTCAAGGTCCGAGGAAACCGAGGCAGAACCTCCCGAGGCTGATACTGAGTCCAGTTCCAGTCCCGAGACGGGATCTGGGACCGACGGTCCCGAAACTGGGGCGATACCAACACCCGATCGACCAACACCCGATCAAACATCAACTCCAACCGCAATCACATCGGATAGGGGAACTGGCACCGAGTCCGGCACCGCAACCGAACCCCGCGAGACGGCTGCACCGGTATCCTTCCTGCAGCGGGCCGAAGCAGAACGCCAAGCCCGTCTCGATCGCCTCAAAGCCGAAGCACCCGAAGAACCGGAACCAATCCCAGCATCGGCAGTCACCTCAACCTCAGCGGTTGGGGACGAGGTGGAACTGGATGAGGACTTCATGTGGTCGGCGGAGGTGTTAGCGGCCCAGGGTCGCAAGCCGGATCAGGTCTCGGCAGAGGAAATTGACTGGTTGACCCAACTACGCCAGGGGTTGGGCAAAACGCGCCAGAACCTGCTCAATCAACTGAAGAGCATTGTGGGGCAAGGTCCCCTAGGGGCCGATGCGATCGAGGATATTGAGGCGATTCTGCTCCAGGCCGATGTGGGCATTGAAGCCACAGATAGTATTGTGGAGACGCTACAGGCCAAGCTGCGGGAAGAAGCACTCCCTCCCGAACAGGCAATTGAGTATTTGAAGGGGATTTTGCGGGATATTCTCGATCGACCTCTCCAAGCCCAGGGCAATCCGATCTTAGCTCCCACCCATGGTCAGTTGAATGTGTGGCTCTTGGTGGGGGTGAATGGAGCAGGAAAAACGACGACAATCGGCAAACTAGGCCATATGGGCAAGAAATCCGGGTATGAATGCCTAATTGCGGCGGCGGACACCTTCCGAGCGGCAGCAGTGCAGCAGGTTCAAACCTGGGGCGATCGCACTGGCATTGAAGTCATTGCCAACCCCGGTCAAAACACAGATCCGGCGGCGGTGGTCTTTGATGCGATTACGGCGGCAAAGGCCCGCAATACGGAGCTACTGTTGGTGGATACGGCAGGACGCTTGCAGAATAAGAAGAACCTGATGGCAGAGCTGTCTAAGGTGCGGCGAATTATTGATAAAAATGCCGATAGTGCAGTTGTGGAATCGTTATTAGTGCTGGATGCCAGTCTGGGCCAAAACGGAGTCCGACAGGCGGAGGTTTTTGCGGAGGCGGCGAACCTCAGTGGCGTGGTGCTAACGAAGTTAGACGGCAGTGCTAAGGGGGGCGTTGCGTTGGCAGTGACCCAAAAGTTGGGTTTACCGATTCGCTTCGTGGGTGCGGGTGAGGGAATCGAAGATTTACGGCCCTTTTCCAGCTATGAGTTTGTGGAAGCATTGCTGGGGGGCTAGGACGTTAGGATCGCATTAGTCAAGCCCAAAACTCTGAAATTCCCCAGGTCTGCCCCCATACCCAGAAATTCTCACACAATATGTCACAGGACACGCCCCAAGAGCAATCACCCGATCAATCAGCGAATTTATCACCAGATTCGTCACCCGATCAATTAGCGAATTGGTCACCGGATCTGTCACCGGATCTGTCACCGAACACGTTAGCAGATCCGTCACCCGACAAATCCCAAAACAAAGCACCCGACAAGTCCCAAAACAAATCACCAGAGGCATCCCAGGGCACCCGAAGAATGCCACGGGGGCCAGGATTTATAGTCACCTTTGGCTACTATTTCCTGTCTACTGCATTCTTTGGGGCATTTTTAGCGTCCCGTGTGCTACACCTCAGTTTGGCTACGGCGACCCCCTATGAGTTAGGAGCACTGGCAGGATTATCGATCGCCATTGTCGGGACGGCAAGGAACCGTAGTGAAGTGATCGAGCTACCGATCGCCAGTCCCAAGGGGTTCCGTAATCGTTTGGGGCAGGTGTTAGGGGAGATGGGCTTTGCGTTAGTGGAGTCGGATGATGCAGATTCCATAAATTCTGGAGAGCCTGGACTCCACCCCGTGCTGTGCTACCGTCGATCGTCATCAATTTTGTCGTTTTCGGCCCCCGAGGTTTATGTCCAGGTGGGCGATCGATCGGCCCAACTGATGAGTCGGGTGACAACCCTACGCACAATTCGCCAAAAAATGGGGCTTTGATTGGGAAATGTTGCTACCGTTACTGGGATCGGGCCTACTGGCTGGAATTTTAGCGGGATTTTTAGGCATTGGCGGCGGGACAGTACTCGTGCCGATTTTAGTCGCCCTGGGATATGATCCCATCCAAGCCGTGGCGACCAGTGGCCTCTCGATCGTGATTACGTCCTTGTCGGGAAGTATTCAAAACTGGCGCATGGGGCTGTTAAAGCTCGATCGGGTGGTCCTGCTGGGGCTTCCAGCCCTAGTGACGGCCCAAGCCGGGGTGTGGGTGGCCAATGGGCTACCCGATCGCCAGTTATTGCTGGCGTTTGGGGGGTTGCTACTGCTGAACTTTTACCTAGTAGAGTTTCGGAAACGGGTGGTGTCCCGTGCTAAAGCGACTAAGACAGCAAAAACTGGGCAGAGATCCGCACAGACCACTGCAATCGAGGCCAATGGCCCCACTTTAGCAGACACTGAGGAGAAGCCTCCCGCAGCAGAACCAGCCGCAGAACCGACCCTGGACTCGCCTAATGCCTTACCCGCTGCTTCACCCGATCGCTTACCCGATGCCTTATCCGATGAATTAATCAACCCGGAAACGCCAGGACTGCACCTAAACCCAACCCTAGCGCGGTTGTTCACCGGGGGAACGGCGGGATTTTTGGCCGGAGTGTTTGGGATTGGGGGCGGGGTGATTATGGTGCCGTTACAGATAGTGTTGCTAGGGGAGGGGATTAAGGCGGCGATTCAAACAAGTTTGGGGGTGATTGTGATGACGGCGATCGCCGCAACAGCAGGGCATGGAGGACTGTGGCCTTGGCTGGGGAATCAGATGGGACTAGCGGCGATCGTGGGACAAGATCCATGGCCGGTGACCAGTAATGTGCTCTGGGGACCGGGATTCTACCTAGGGCTAGGCGGCTTAGTGGGGGCGCAGATTAGCACGCGATTTTTGCCGAAGTTAGATGATAAAACCGTGAGCTTCTGTTTCCGGGGACTGTTAGCGGCCTTAGCAGTTTATATCTTCACACAGGCGCTGAGACTTTAATTTGGACACCTCGATTAATTGGAGCGGGCGGCGATCCGAAGTGCCCCCAGCCCAACTACCCTAGAGGGTGCTTGCATATTATTTATTCTCACCGACCTACCATGCCCCAACCCAAACCCATGGGTGTCCTCTATGCCCTGATGGCTTATACCTCCTGGGGACTGCTACCCCTGTACTGGAAGCAACTTCAGGCGATCGGTCCCGTGGAAATTTTGTGCCATCGCATTATTTGGTCCCTCGTTTTTTTGGGCGCGATCGTGCTTAAGCAGCGTCAGGGCGCCGCACTGCGGACGCTGCTTAAGCAACCGAGACGAGTGGCCACGCTCCTCGTGACAGCACTGATTCTCAGTCTGAACTGGGGCACCTTTATCTATGCCATCAACAGTAACCAGGTGGTGCAGTCGGGGCTGGGCTACTATATCAATCCCCTGGTCAATGTGGTGGTGGGCTGTGTGTTTTTGCGGGAACCCCTAACCCGCTGGCAAGGGGTTGCGGTGGGATTGGCGGCCCTAGGTGTGGGAAATTTCGTGTTCCAGTTGGGCATTGTCCCCTGGCTCTCATTAATCCTTGCTTTTTCCTTTGCGAGCTATGGTTTAATCCGTAAACTTACCCCCGTCGCTCCCCTACAAGGGTTAGTGGTGGAAACGGCGCTCATTACACCCCTCGCCTTGGGTGTTCTTGCAGTGTTGGCCCAGGATACGGCACCGGGATTTGGTCGCACGCCCCTGTTGACAGTGCTACTGATGGGGGCGGGGATCATAACAGCACTGCCCCTAATTTGGTTTAACCATGCGGCCCAACAGTTGCCCTTCTCCACCTTAGGATTTCTTCAATATATTGGTCCTTCCCTACAATTGGGCATTGGAGTCCTGATTTATGGAGAACCGTTAACGATCGTCCACGGCATAACCTTTGGCTTAATTTGGAGCGGTTTAGCGATTTATTCCTATGTGACTTATCGTGAGGCACAACCCCAAATGTAATCCCAGGACGAGAGGCCGGGGGATAAGGGGACATCTGCGCAGGTGGGATACCTCCGCCTGGAGGGCACCTCGATTAATGCAAATTTTTACCGCAGTGCCTACGGCAGAATCAGGGCTGAGTGACTGACCAAAGTGGGTCAAATCTAGGCACAGCCGGCGGGTCAGGCAACCTGCCCCCTAGAATCCCAAACGCCTTGTAGGGGCGCAGTTTTCGCGCCCAATGCAGGATTTTTTGTCAGTCAACTAGGAATCAAGGTTGGGTTGCGCAACCCAATGAATCGACGTGCCCTGGACTGAATGGAGTCAAAGCCCAACCCAATAAACGCACGTACCCGATTGCAATCTTTTATGACGTTTGGGTCCCAAGGGCTTCCCAGGGCAGGAGAGGTTTGTATAATTCAGGTACTCGCCCAGGGCACCTCAAAACCTCGGGATTTCAGACGTGGCCTCGGCCAGAATCAAAGTTAGAGAAAGCGGTGAAGTTGTCCACCCCAATGCATCGAGGTGCCCCACAGTTGCCCCACATCTAAGACCCATGGACCGCATTTTAGAGCCAGAAATTATGGCAGATCAGGCCCAGGTTATGGCCTATGCCAAGGCGGACTTTCGCACCTCAAGCGACCGGTTTATATCTGGCTTTGTTTCAACCTTTGCGGAGCAGATCCAAGGACAAAATAGCCATATTTTAGATCTAGGCTGCGGTCCCGGTGATATTCCGATCGCCCTCGCCCAAATTATCCCCAAAATTCAAATTACAGCCCTGGATGCCTCCCAGTCCATGCTCGATCTAGCCCGATCGCGCATCACCACAGCGGCCCTGGCCCATCGCATTCACCTGCTCCAGGCCTCAGTACCGGACAAAAAAGTGATCAGAATGGCCCTAAACCCTTACAGGGTAGGCATTTGAGTCTGATCGTCTGAAACCCTTGTATGGTAGGCGTTTCCAAAGTTTTGTCCGGTACAGAGGCTCCAGGCATATCTACCCCACTGGCCCTCCCCCGAGATCCAATTGCACCCTCCCCTCACGGCGATCGTCTCGAAGGATATGCTCCACCATCTGCCCGATCCCCAGGTGCTCTGGCGCACCCTCCAAGGTCTCGCATCCCGAGCAGCGACAGCCCCAGCGACTACCCCTATCGCCGTTTATGTGGCCGATTTGTTGCGCCCTGACAGTCCTGCCCAAGCCCAGGCCATTGTTCAAGCGGTGGCGAGTCAGGAACCGCCGGTGCTCCAGCGTGATTTTTACCAGTCTCTGTGTGCGGCCTTCACCCTGGAAGAAATACAGCAACAACTCAGCCAAGCCCAGTTAAATTTACAGGTTTCACGCTTCGGCGATCGCCATTTTCTGGCCTCAGGTTTTCTCTCACCGCCTTAATGCGCCCCACTCCTATGTCCCAGCCTATTTATCTCGACTCCCACGCCACAACCCCCGTCGATCGCCGAGTTTTAGAGGCAATGCTGCCCTACTTCACGGAACACTTCGGCAATGCCGCCAGTGTAAACCACAGCTACGGCTGGGCCGCAGATGCGGCCGTGACCCAAGCCCGGGAAACCATCGCCCAGGCCATCAATGCCAGTCCCGAGGAAATTGTCTTCACCAGTGGGGCGACTGAGGCCGATAACCTGGCCATTAAGGGGGTCGCGGAAGCGTACCAGAGCAAAGGTCGCCATATTGTCACAGTGGTCACGGAACATAAGGCAATTCTCGATCCCTGCCGTTATTTGGAGCAGTTGGGCTTTGAGGTCACCTATCTACCCGTCCAGGCCGATGGCTTGCTGGATTTGGGGGAGTTGGTCCAGGTGCTGCGATCGGACACGGTGCTGGTGTCGGTGATGGCGGCCAATAACGAGATTGGCGTGCTCCAACCCCTGGCACAAATTGGCGGCATTTGCCACGATCAGGGGATTTTGTTCCATACGGATGCGGCCCAGGCGATCGGCAAGGTCCCCCTCGATGTCCAAGCCCAACGCATTGATTTAATGTCCCTCACGGCCCATAAGGTGTACGGTCCCAAGGGAATTGGTGCCCTCTATGTGCGCCGCAAGAATCCTCGGGCTTTAGTCGCACCCCAACTGCACGGGGGAGGCCATGAGCGGGGAATGCGATCGGGAACGCTATATACACCGCAAATTGTGGGCTTTGCGGCGGCGATTCAGTTGGCAGTGGAGAACCAAGCGATCGAAAGCGAGCACCTCCAGGCGCTAAGGGACCATCTTTGGTCACAAATCCAAGATTTAGGCGATATCCACCTCAATGGCCACCCCCAGCAACGGCTCCCCGGTAATTTGAATATTTCCGTCGGTGGCGTGGAGGGTCAAGCCCTACTGCTGGGGCTACGGCCCCACCTAGCTGTATCTTCGGGCTCGGCCTGTTCCTCCGCTAAAATTGAGCCATCCTATGTCCTCAAAGCCTTGGGACTGAGTTCGGACTTAGCCTACGCCTCAATTCGCTTTGGCCTCAGTCGCTTCACCACACGGGAGGAGATCGATCGGGCCATCACCCATGTGCGCGAGACGGTCCAAACCCTACGATCCCAGTCCCTAAGTCGCCCCCCAGCTCCTGTGGTGCTGTGACGGGCCTCCCCCATCGTCCTTGTCCCCTGATATCCCCCCTATCATGCCCTTACGTTTTCTCAATCGCCTTTCTCGCTGGCTCATGGCGGGCATCCTTGCCCTGGGCGCTGTCCTGTCCGTCCTTTTCCTACAGTCGGGGACCGTAGCCCAACCCTCACCCCCAAGTTCACATGAATCGGCGATCGCTACCCTTCCCCCCAGGCTAGCCCAAGGGGCTACTCCGGTCACCTTGGCCAGTGCGGGATTGACCCTGGAGGAAGTGGGGCCGGGAATTTACAGCCTCTTCTCCAGTACTGACTTTCCGGCCAGCGGTCCCAATGTTGCAATCTGCAATGGCAGCATTATCATCGGAGATAACGGAGTTTTAGTGATCGATCCGTTCCAAACCGAAGATTTGGCTAATTTAATCTTTGATACGGTGGCAGACTTAACGGATCAGCCGATTCGATACGTGCTGAACAGCCACTACCACTTTGATCACTCCGGTGGCAACGCAGCAGCGGAGCTGCGGGACTACCCCATTATTGGTCGGGGGCCAATTCGGGAGTTTATGCTCAGCCGGAACCAAGAGACTGATCCCAATGTCACTCCCCCCGATGTGATTGTGGAGAACAGTGGTACCCTGTGGCTGGGCGATCGAGCCGTGGAATTGGTGGAATTTGACGGCCATTCGGGTGGAACGGACCTCATTGCCTATATTCCCGATGCGGATGTGGTGATCGCAGGGGATTTACTCTTTACACAACGGGTTCCTTACCTGGGAGATGCCAATATCCGCGTGTGGCAAGCGACCCTAGATCAACTGGCCCAAGCCTATCCCGATGCGACGATCGTCCCCGGCCATGGTCCCCTCAGTGCGGTGGGAGATTTGATGGCCCTCCAGGACTACCTTCAGGATCTCAAGGCGTTGGCGCTGGACTGGAAGGCGACTGGACTCGATCGGGAAACGGCGATCGCGGAGACTCCAATTCCGGAAGCCTATCGGGACTACAAATTCCAGGGGCTGTGGCCCGTGAGCCTAGAGGTGGCCTATCGCCAAATTACCCTCGGTCAGGATGATGCCGCCTCGATTCAGCAGTTCTTCGCCCAGCAGGATCCCTTGCTCCAAGCGCTGTAGCGGGGATCCGCCGCAGTGGAGACTGCGATGACTGGGGTTGGGCTGCGACTCCGCTCCGCCCAGCCCGAATCCTGGGCCTTGCGCGGGCCATCCCCCAGATATTTGGGTTCGGATAGATGAAGGGTTGGGTTGCGCGGCTTCGCCGCGCAACCCAATTAAGCGAAGTGCCCTGAAACCATCTCGGCTTAGAGCAACTGATCCAGGGCCTTTTTCAGGTCTGATAATTCTTCTTCAATATCTCCGGCATTGGCTGCTCGGGCAACACAATCCGTTAAGTGCTCCTCCAGGATCAGCCGCGCCACCTTATCTAAAGCACCCCGCACTGCCGCAATTTGGATTAAAACCTCGGGGCAGGCGCGATCCTCCTCCACCATGGTTTTAATGCCGCGAATATGGCCTTCAACCCGTGAGAGACGGTTAATAATTCGCTTTTGGGATTGGGGATCGTGCTTGTGGTCCGGGCCGTGGCTATGGTCCGATCCATGACTATGCTCTACATCCAGAGCAGCGGGGGGATCCGTGGGGGTCGATTGGGAAGGGGAGGTGGTCATTTCAGATGAAAGTACTGCTGGAATTACATGGAGGACACCTCGGGCACCTCGAGTGATTAGGCTGGGCAACGAAGCCGCCGAATCCAGCTCTGATGCTGCTATGGGCACGGGGGCAAAACCTGGACGGTTCGAGGTGCCGATGAAGAATTTAATGCTGTTTTCCCAGTCTACCCCTGTTGACCACCTCTGGATTCCTCTCTAGCATATAGGGCACTTCGGCAAATTCCAATTTTCCCTCCGTCATCCCGGCCAGTGTCGGGGTTGAGTGGGGTTTATTTCCCCAACATTGGGATCAGTCGAGGCTCGCCCTGGGATACCTCGATGGGATACCGCCATACGTCCCTCGATTCATAGGGGTGAGTTTGATGCCCTTCGACCTCCCCCAACCCCTGATTGTTGCAGGGGCGGCTGTGCCGTCCCCCCCAACCCCTGACCCTTGGGTGGGCTATCTCCCAAGGATTGGGATTCAACTAAGCTTCAGGTCAGCACCCGATCCCCAACAGCTGGTTTGTTGCCCCCTTGCTCACCCACCCCCTTGCTCACCCGCCCGCTTCTCACCCCCCTTATCTTGCCGCCCTACTCCCCCACCCTATGCCTGCCACCGCTGCCCCAAGCCAGGAAGCACCGAGTTTTGCTTCGGAAGACCTGCTTTTTACACCTGCCACGCCCCATGCTGATGCGGTACCCCTAATTTTTGCCTTTCCCAATCAATACAGTGTGGGCATTACTAGCTTGGGGTATCAGATGGTGTGGGCCTGGTTAGCCCAGCGATCGGATCTCCAGGTCAGTCGCCTATTTACGGATTTGCAAGAATCCCTACCCGCGGAACCGGAGTTGTTGGGGGTTTCCTTTTCCTGGGAGCTGGACTACGGTCATATTTTTGATTTGCTGGAACAGTTGCAGATTCCCCTCCTCAGCCGCGATCGATCGGCGGCCCATCCCCTGGTATTTGGGGGGGGACCAGTGCTGACGGGGAACCCGGAACCCTTTGCGGATTTTTTTGATGTCATTCTGCTGGGGGATGGGGAAGTGCTTCTCGATCCCTTCATTGCGGGCTATCAGGCGGTGCGGGGGGCCGATCGCACCCAGAAATTGCGGCATTTAGCCCAAATCCCAGGGATTTATGTGCCGAGTCTGTATGCGGTGACCTATACAGACCCGGAAGGACCGATCGCATCGATTACCCCGATCGACTCCTCCATTCCAGCCACCGTTACCAAACAAACCCATCGCGGCAATCGCCTATCCGCATCCACGGTGGTCACCCCCCAGGCGGCGTGGGAAAATATCTATATGGTAGAGGTGGTGCGCAGTTGCCCAGAATTATGCCGGTTTTGCTTAGCAAGCTATCTGACCCTGCCCTTTAGGACGGCGGACTTGGGAGATGGGCTCATTCCGGCGATCGATCGGGGGCTTGAGGTGACCCAACGACTAGGCTTGTTGGGTGCGTCTGTGACGCAGCATCCCCAGTTTCCAGAGTTGCTCCAGCATCTGGCCCAACCGGCCTATGATGGGGTCCGCCTCAGTCTGTCGTCAGTCCGCACCAATACGGTGACGGAGACCTTGGCCCGTGTATTGAGTCAACGGGGGAGCCAGTCCTTGACGATCGCGGTGGAGAGTGGATCGGAGCGGGTGCGACGCATTGTGAACAAGAAGCTGGAGACAGCGGAAATTACAGCTGCGGCGCAACAGGCGAAGGCTGGGGGATTGCGGGGTCTGAAATTGTACGGGATGGTGGGGATTCCGGGGGAAAGTGCGGAGGATGTGGAGGCGACGGCTGAGATGATGCTGGGGCTGAAGCAGGCGGCTCCGGGCTTGCGGTTGACCTTGGGCTGTAGCACGTTTGTGCCCAAGGCCCATACGCCGTTCCAGTGGCAGGGGTTGAATCCGGAGGCCCAAAAGCGACTCAAGCAGTTACAAAAACGGTTGCGTCCCCAGGGCATTGACTTCCGGCCTGAGAGCTATAATTGGTCGGTGATTCAGGCGTTATTGTCGCGGGGCGATCGTCGTTTGGGGCCGCTGTTGCTCCAGGTGCGGCATTATGGGGATTCCTTGGGTAGTTATCGGCGTGGGTTTAAGGCGTTGCGGGGTCAGTTGCCGCCGTTGGAGTTTTATGTACAGGCGGATTGGCCGATCGATCGGGTTCTGCCCTGGTCCCATCTCCAGGGACCGCTGCCCTTGGGAACGCTCCAAAAGCACCATGGGGAGGCGCTGAGTCTGATGGGTCGCTAGGCGCTGGCAGCAATAACCATCCCATATTAGGGCACCTCGAAAAACTCAAATTTCGGCCGCAGTGCCCACGGCAGAATCAGGGTTGAGGTAGTCGGCTTCGCCGCCTGCCTCAATTAATCGAG